>JADZDL010000457.1 GCA_020851075.1 Planctomycetota bacterium
ACGGTGCGTAGGAGCGGTAGCCCTCGTGCGGCTGCGCACTTGGGCCACCTCGCCTGATCTGCCCGACTTCGGCACCATCCCACCATGCATTCCGTCAGCCTGCAGACTCTCATCGAACGCCTCGGCACGTTGGGACCCAACGACATCACGATGCCCGGCGTGCAGGCGATCGTTGGTGATGGTGCGATCGACGATGCGTCGATTCGCCCCTTCATAGGGGCGCGCCCCGACAAGTACGCGCGGCGCCTCGTGCACCGCAGTCGCTACTTCGACATCATGGTGCTGACCTGGGCGCCTGGGCAGTTCACGCCCGTGCACAACCACGCGGGCAACTGTGGCTGGGTGCGCCTAGTGCGCGGCCAGATCTCCGAAGAGACGTTCCAGCTGGTGCCCGGCGCGTCGTTGCCCGAGGCGAACGTCGCGAATGATCCGATGGGGCGCGGTGGTTGCGTTGGCCTGCAAGCGACGGGTTCGGGCGTGATCAGCACGATTGGTGCCGTCGCGACCGCCGATCGTCAGCGTGCGATCCATCGCCTCGGCAATCCCTCGACGAAGGCCAACGACCTCACGGTCACGCTGCACGTCTACTCGCTGCCGCACGATTCGTGCCTCGCGTTCGACCTCGAACGGCGCACCTGCCAGCGCCGCGATCTCGCGTTCGACGCGCTGCCCGTCTAGTGCCTTCGGCCAGGACCGCAATCAGCAGCGATCGCCGCAATCGTCGCCGCAGCCGTTGCCGCCGGGTTTGCGCTGCCAATCGACGAGGTGCCCGCGCCGATCGAACTCAAACGTGCAGCAGTCGTGCAGAGCGCGTTCCAGGCGTTTGCGACCACGCTGCACGCGCGACTTCACGGTCGAGACGGCGACGCCGAGGCGTTCGGCGAGTTCGCGCTGCGTGAGGCCTTCGTACTCCGTGAGCAGGATCGCTTCGCGTTGTTCCGCGGGCAGGCTGTGCAGGAAACTGCGGAACGAGGCAAACAACGGCGCGGCGTCGCCGTTTACGGTCGCCGTGGGCAGTTCGTTCGCCACCTCATCCGCGGGCAAGACGGTCGTTTTGCCGCGCCGGTAGTGATCGATGATCGCGTGGTGCGCCACCGCAAAGACCCACGCGTGCAGCGGGCCCGCTGGCGGCGCGTCGTGCAGCTGCTGCGCCAGCTTCAGGAACACGTCCTGCACGATGTCCTCCGCCGCGTGCGCGTCGTGTACGCGCCGCTGCACGTAGCGCCGCAGGTCGGCGGCAATCTCGGGCCAGGCTGGGTGTGGATCGGCGGTGGTCACGAACGCATCACTTCGGTCGCTTCGCGGTGATATCAGCCGAGCTTACGTGATCGCTGACGCCGCGTCCTGGAAACCAGCTCTCGACCGTTTGCTTGAGCTGGTGCTTGGGCTCGATGCGGATGTCCACAAAGCCGGCGGCTGCCATCATGGCCTGCAGGTCGGTGATCTGGGCAGCGCCCGCGACGCAGCCCGCGTAGAGGTCGAGGTCGTGCTTGAGTTCGGCGGGCAGCGGGTGCAGGGCCACGACGTCGCTGATCTGCAGACGACCGCCTGGCTTCAAGGCGCGGAACGCTTCGACAAATACGCGGGCCTTGTCGGGCGACAGGTTGATCACGCAGTTGGACAGGATCACGTCGATGGAGCCATCGGCGACCGGCAGGTTCTCGATCTCGCCGAGCCGGAACTCGACGTTCTTGCGGCCGCTCTTCTGCAGGTTGGCCCGCGCCTGCTGCAGCATCTCGGGCGTCATGTCGACGCCGATCACGCGGCCGGTCGGGCCGACCGCGCGGGCGGCCAGGAAGGCGTCAAAACCAGCACCGCTACCGAGATCGAGCACGACCTCGCCGGGCTGCAGGCTCTGGATGCCGGTCGGGTTGCCACAGCCCAGGCCCAGGTTGCTGCCATCGGGCACGGCGGCGGTTTCCTCCGCCGAATAGCCGAGTTCCTGGGCAATGAGCTCTGGGGGTGTGCTGCTGCCGCAGCAACCCGTAGCGGGGCTGCAGCAGGAGCTCTGGGCGGCGGCCGGGATCTTGCCGTAACGGTCGCGCACGGTGGCGCGCAGGTCGTCGGGCGATGGGGGAGCAGTGCGGTTGGATTCGTTCATGGGTGTCTCGAACAGCAAGACGCCGCAGGAACCAAAAGGACGCAGACTGGTGCAGATTTGTTCTCTGCGCCAGGCGCACCGCACCGGTGCGACCGCGGCCTACGCCTCACCGAGGAACGGGTAGCGCCAGTCCTTCGGTGGCACGAACGTCTCCTTGATCGTGCGCGTGGAGCACCAGCGCAGCAGGTTCAGCTTGCTGCCGGCCTTGTCATTGGTGCCCGAAGCGCGCCCGCCGCCAAACGGCTGCTGGCCGACGACGGCGCCGGTCGGCTTGTCGTTGATGTAGAAGTTGCCAGCGGAGTGCTCGAGCCGCACCGCCATCTTCACGGCGGCGTAGCGGTCCTGCGCGAAGATCGCGCCGGTCAGCGCGTAGGCCGACGCCGTATCGCAGAGCGTGAGCGTCTCGTCGAGCTTGTCGTCGTCGTAGACGAAGATCGTCAGCACCGGGCCGAAGATCTCCTCGCACAGCGATTTGAAGTTCGGGTTCGTGGTGGTGATCACGGTCGGCTGGATGAAGAAGCCCTTGCTCTTGTCGCACTCGCCGCCGAACAGGATCTTCGCGTCGCTCGAACTCTTCGCGTGTTCGATGTAACCCGAGATCGTCTTGAAGGCGCCGTCGTCGATGACCGCGTTCATGAAGTTCGTGAAGTCGCGCGGGTCACCCATCTTGACCTGCTTGAGCTCCGCAACGAGGCCGTCGCGCACCTGCGGCCAGATCGACTTCGGGATGTAGGCGCGGCTCGCGGCCGAGCACTTCTGACCCTGGTACTCAAAGGCGCCGCGCACGAGGGCGGTGACCAACGCCTGCACGTCGGCCGACGCGTGCGCAAAGATGAAGTCCTTGCCGCCCGTCTCGCCGACGATGCGCGGGTAGGCCTTGTAGGAATGGATGTTGGCGCCGATCGACTTCCACATGCCCTGGAACACGCCGGTGGAGCCCGTGAAGTGCACACCCGCGAGGTCCGCGTGCGCGATGGCCGGGTCGCCGATCTGGCGGCCCGAACCGGGCACGAAGTTGACGACACCGGCCGGCAGCCCGGCCTCCTGCAGCAACTTCATGATCCAGTAGCCCGACAGCACGGACGACGAAGCTGGCTTCCAGAGTGCCGTGGTGCCCATCAGAGCGGGCGCGGTCGGCAGGTTGCCCGCGATCGAGGTGAAGTTGAACGGCGTCACCGCGAAGACGAAGCCTTCGAGGCCGCGCTGTTCGACGCGGTTCCAGCAGCCCGGCGAGCTCTCCGGTTGGTCGGAGTAGATCTGCCGCATGTAGTGCGCGTTGAAACGCCAGAAGTCGATGAGCTCGCACGCCGAATCGATCTCGGCCTGGAACACATTCTTGCTCTGGCCGAGCATCGTGGCGGCGTTGATGCGATCGCGCCAAGGGCCGGCGAGCAGCTCTGCCGCCTTCAAGAAGATCGACGCGCGGTGTTCCCACGGCATCGCCTGCCAGTCCTTCTCGGCGGCCTTCGCGGCCTTGGCGGCGGCGTCGACGGCCGCTGCATCACCTTGATGGAAGGTGGCGAGCACGTGCTTGTGGTCGTGCGGCATCACGGCCTTGGCGGTGTTGCCGTTGCGCACTTCCTTGCCGCCGATGATCATCGGGATCTCGACCACTTCGCCGGCCATGCGGGCGAGTTCGGCCTTGAGCGACTTGCGGGTGGCACTGCCGGGCTCGTAGGGACGAACCGGCTCGTTCTTGGGGACGGGGACTTCGAAACTGGCGTTGGACACGAACGTAACTCCTACGGGTTCGCCCCGATCCTAGTGCCCGCGCGCCGCCGTCGCCCGTGGTTTCAGTCGGTCCGGGCAACCAACTTGGCGAGGGCGGCATCGTGCCTTCGCGCCCGAGGCTCTAAGCTCTGGGGGCTGCGGTGCCGTGTGTTGCGGACCTCCGCCAGCCCGCCACGAACCCCCAGGATTGCATGTCCCAATCCCTCGAACTCGTCAAGAAGCTCTACGCCGCGTTTGCTGCCGGCGATGTCCCGACCTTCCTGGGCCACCTGCATCCCAAGGTGGTCTGGAACGAGGCGGAGAGTAATCCGCTCGCCGATCGAAACCCCTACCTCGGGCCCGACGCCATCGTGAGCGGTGTGTTCCTGCGGCTCGGGGACGATTGGGAGGACTTCAAGGTCGTGGTTGGTGAGATCGTTGGCGGTGGTGGCCTCGTCACGATGCTGGGGCGTTATCACGCCATCAGCAAGGCGAGTCGCAAGCGGCTTGACGTGCAGGTCCAGCACACCTGGTGGCTCGATGGTGGCAAGGTCGTGCGCTTCCAGCAGATGGCCGACACCGCCCGCATGCTCGCGACGATGGTGTGAGTGGAGGCTCCTCACCGACGAGCGACGGTCGTCGTCGGCGTGCGCCGCCACTGCTGCTCAAGCCCCGCCGCGTCGGTGCCGAACGCTTCCTTCATCGCGAGGCGCTGCCGTTCCAGCAACTCGTCATTGGTGGGGAAGCGCAGGCGTTCGTGGAAGGGGTCCTTCATGCGGTGCAGGAACTGCATCGTCTGGCGCGGGTGCTGCGTCATCAGCCAATCGAGGAGCGACCAGCACTGCAGGTGTTCCTCCATGGCGAACTGGTCGACGTCGATGCGTTCGGTGAACGTGGTCAGCGGTTCGAATTTGCGGTTGCGCAACATGAGCTGCCACCGCTTGTCCCACTGCGGGTAGTGGCC
>JADZDL010000458.1 GCA_020851075.1 Planctomycetota bacterium
CGAATCGATGGCGTGGTTCGTGCGCAACGATCGATTCCCATTCTCCGAGGCCGATCGCACCGCGCGCAAGTGGCCGCGCTTTCCGCTGCAGGCGCCGTGGCCCGTGCTCATGATGCTCGCGGCCGACGACCAGCCGCTGCGCGAACGTGAGGACATCTGGGCGAAGTTCCGCGACGCGGGTGAGTTCCGCACCTACGGCGAGTACATCGGCGGCATCGCGCAGCAGTTTGACATGCAGTCGGCGCGGCGCGTGAGCCCCATCGCCTACAGCTACGGCTCGATCCAGATGATGTGGAAGGATGGTGGTGTGTGCGGAACGATGGGCAACATCGGCGCGCGCACCTACCGCATCTGCGGCGTGCCGTCGTCGACCGCCGGTCAGCCTGGCCACTGCGCCATCGTGCTCATGGAACACGACGCTACGACCGGCTACCGCTGCAAGGGCGGCCAGTACGCAACCGGTGGCGACGAAGTGACGACGGTGCACGCGGGCTGGAACTACGACGACCTAGGCGGCCGCAAACCGATGGTCTACCACCAGACGATCGCGTGGGCCGTGAACCACGGCCTGCCTTCGTTGCTCGATGCGCTGGTGCTGCGCCGCATCTGGGATGCGCTGCCGACCGAGGCGCAGAAGAGCCAATGCCTGGACCTGGCGACGAAGACCCTGGAGCTAAACCCGTTCGCGCTGGCGCCGCTCGAAGCGGCGATCGCCGCCACTGCCGAGTCCACCACCGCCAGCCAGCTGCTGGATCTGTTCGAGAAGCGCCTGGAGCCACTTGGCAAAGCCGGCGAGTACGCGCTGTACCGCACGACCGTGCGCGATCTCGTGCACAAGCGCATTCTCGACCTGCCGGCGCCGGAAACCCGGCCGGCGAAGCAGGCGCTGCTGCAGCAACTCGAACGGCAGGAATGCAGCAATCCGGCCCTGCTGGCGCGCTGCTGGCGCGACCTCGATGGCGAAGCAGGTTTCACGAAGGAGACCCTCGCCAGCGCTAGGCGGTACCTCGCTTCGCCGGGCCGCACGAAGGACAAACGCGCGTCGACGCAGTTCGCAGCGCAGATCGGACCGTGGGCAAAGAGCATCCGCGGCAAGGCTGGCAAACAAGCGTGGTCCGAAGCCATGCTCAAGGTATTTGACGGCAAGGAGGCGCTGCAGATCCGGAAGAAGATCAGCCTCGACCCGGTCGTGAAGGAACTCTGCAAGGTCGCCGGGCGTGAAGCGCCGCAAGTGGGCAAGTGACGCGCGCCCAACTCCGGCGTGCACTCGTCGGTGTGCTCGCACTGCTCGGCACGCCCTTCGGTGTCGCCCAAACGGCGGTCTTCCAAGTGCCGACCTTCCTGGTGCCCATTGGCACCAACACCAAGGACACCGACGTGCGCTTCCTCTGCGCGCTTGCGGCTGCCGCCACCGGTCCTTTGCCACCGCTCGTACTCGCGGTCGACACCAATTCCCCCTGGCGGCCCGAACTGCTCGATTTCCTGCGCCGCGCTGAGCCCGCGCAGTTGCTGCAGCTCGGGGCCTTGCCTGCCGCGCCGGCACCATGGCACGCCAGGTGCTCGACCACCACCAGCACCGACTCGGTCGGCATCGCCTGCGAACTTGCAGCGCGCTTCTTCCCCACAGCAAAGTCCGCAGTCCTCTGCACGTTCGCAGAACGCGGCGCGGCCCTCTGCGCGGCGGTGCTCGCCGCGCGCCTGCGTTCTCCGCTGTTGCCGTGCCAACCCAACGGCCTCGACGAACGCGTTCGCGCGCAGCTCGCGCCGGCCGGCATCACCCAGGTGCTCACCGTGGGCCGCGACGCCCCGACCAAACTCGCCGGCCTTCGCCTCGAGCGCCTGCTCGACGATGCCGCGGTCGCTAGCAAACTCGCGGCCGAGAAGCTGCCGATCGAGTACGTGGCGGCCGTTCAAGCCGACGACGATCGTGCATCGCACGCAGCCCAACTGTCGCTCGCCGGCGCGCTGCTCGCCGTCGCGCGCCGCGGCACGGTCGCCATCACGCCCGGGAACGTGCATTGGAAAGAGCGCTCCGCGACGACGAAACTCAGCGAAGCGCCCAAAGGGGCGGCTTCGTCCACCAACGGCTGGTATCGCGGCGAAGTCCAGGACGGCAGGGCGAAGCGCGCGTTCGTCACCGGCTTTGATCCCAAGGCGCAACGCGCGTTCGTGCAGTTCGATCGCAACGGCGACGCCGATTTCGCCGATGCCGACGAGACGCCGCAACGCACCGGCACGACGATCGAACTGGGCGGCCGCCGTCACAACATCGATCTCGATGTCGACGAACACGCGCGCGGCCAAGGCCTGTGGCTCACGACGCCCACCGCCGAGGATCTCGCCGCCTCGATCCAGCGCGTGCGCACGGCCTCGCGCAGCAACCCGGATCTGCTGTGCCTCGTCGGCTGGCCCGATTCGCTGCCGATGGCGATCATCGCCGATGCGCAGCCGATCGATGCCGACCTCGTCTCCGACATCCCCATCGCGCAGACCGACGCCGACCCGTTCGTGGATCTCGCGATGGCGCGTTTCGTCACCGAAGACCTGCCGTCGGCGACCCTGCTCGCGTGCCGCGGGTTGGTGCACACGACGTTTCGCGAACGGCCCTACGCCCACCGCTTCGCCACCGCGGAATGGGCGGGCTCGGACAATGCCCCGCTGCTCGAGGCCGCCGGGCTGCAGTTCGCCGGACACCACGACGGCAAGCAGTTCCTCGCCAGTGATTCGCCACTCGCCAACGTAGCCCTGCTCGAACACGGTTCGCACGCGATGTGGACCGAGATGGGCAAGACCTGTGCGTGGGACTCGCAGGTGCTGCTCGCACCGTGCCTCGTCGACTCGGCGGGTTGCAGCACCGCAGCCCTCGATATGGACCCGCAGCATCGTTCGGTGGCGTTGCGCATGCTGCGCAACGGCGCGCTCGCCTTCGTCGGCAACCGCCGCCGCGGCGCCGCCCAACAGGAACTGTTCCACTCGGAGTTCTTGAACGCCGTGCTCGCGGGCCAGAACCTCGGCGCGGCCAATCGCACTGCCCTGAACCGCGTGCTCACGGCGATGCTCGATGGTTCCGGCATCGACCCGCACATGCTGCGCTACCAGCTGCACGCAGCGACCGCGTTCGGCGATCCGGCGGTGCAGTTCGACCTAGTTCCCGGCGAGTGGAAGGGGCTCGCGCGCGTCGAACTCCAGAGCCTGCGCGCCATCGTGCACGCGCCCGCCACGTGGCACCGCTCAGACTACGCACCACTCGCCGAATGGGGCTGCCCCGTGCCCAAACTCTACACGTGGCGCGCCCCGGGCCTGGGCATCGACAGTTCGTGGTTTGGGCCGCGCCAGCGCAACGAAGACCGCGCGGTATTCACGGCAGAGGTGCGAACGAAGCGCCGCATCGACAAGCTCGAAGCGATCGACAATCCCGACGGCGCTCTCTGCTTTGGGGGCAAGTTCTTCGTCGACGAACACGCCGATGGCACGCGGTCGATCTACTGGCGCGTGCGCCTCATCGACTTCGACATGGAGAGCGGCGAGGTCCGGGCGCAGCGGTCGCGGGCGGAATTCCGGCTTCGCGCGAAGTGACGCAAGTCGCATATCGATAACACCTTGCGATATCTACACTAGGAAACTCAGCGGTTTTTTCGCGCCACTCCGTGCGCCAGCGCAGAAAGCGTCCTTTGAGGGCAACAACCCACCAGGACACTCCAATGCGCTCCACCCTCACCCTGCTCTCCGCTGTCACCCTCGCCACCGCCACCCTCCAGGCCCAGGGCTTCGACTTCCTCTACACCACCTCGCAGAACGAGACCACGCTGAGCGGCAGCGGCGGCACCGTGCTGCGCGACATCCACCCCAACGACATCGTCGGTGTGCCCGCCGTGCAGTGCATGACGATGGCCGAGAAGTGGCTGCCGCGGCAGGGCATCATCACGATGGCCGGCGATGAGAACGGCGACGACAACTACTGGCAGCCGGGCATTCTCGGCTCGATCGACGCGCTGATCGCCAGCGGGCCTGCGGGCTCGGCGATGGTCAACGGTCGCACGGTCTGGTACTCGCCCAGCGTCACCCTCGGCAACGTCGTCAGCGGCGGCCCTGGCCTGCGCCCCGGCGATATCGGTCGCATCGTTCGCAACGGCGGCCTCGACGGCAAGGTGCAGCACTTCATCCGCCAGGAACAGATCAACCAGGCGCTCGGTCTGCCGATCGCGACGGTGATCGACGTCGACGCGGCCGCGTTCGGCAACAACCAGGGCCTCTACCTCTCGCTCGACACCGACATCGCCTGTTCGCCGTGTGGCGGCCCGACGCTGCTGCGCGATGGCGACGTGTTCTGCATTCCGCCGGGTGCCTATACGCTGACGGGCGCAGGCACGATCGGTACCGTGGTCGCCAACAGTGCGGTGCGCATCTACACCGAAGCCCAGATCGATACCTTCGTCGCCAACGCCTCGGTCGCCGATCGCTTCGGCGCCTGCGTGCCCAACGCCATCGACCTGGAGTCGCTCGAGATCGACATCTTCACGCCGAGCACGCTCACGATGCCGACCTGTGCCGGC
>JADZDL010000459.1 GCA_020851075.1 Planctomycetota bacterium
CCGTCCCATCGCGCGATGTTCTGCACCCCGCCGGGGCCGGTAAAGCTGCCCCCCGCGACCAATACGCCATTCCAGGACGCGAGTGCGGTGACCACGGAGGACGACGAAACGTCGCCGGGTCCGTCGCCGAGGGCCACCCAGACGCTGCCGTCCCAGGTCATCACGTCTTGCTGGCTCGGCAGGTTGTTGCCAAACAGCTGCGCCCCGCCGAGGAGACTGTCGCCGCCAACCACGAGCCGCGGTGGCAGCGGTCCCACGCCGTCCGGGTCCCACGAGATCGAGCAGAACGGGGTCCCCGACAATTCGGGCTGCGGCGACCCCGACACCTGCAGCGAGCATTGCGCGAGAACTGGTTGGGCCAGGGACAGGAGAACGGGTGCGATGAACAGCGCGAGTCTTGGGGACATGGGTACCTCGCCGCGGGGAACGCCGTCGCGCGGTCGTTGTGACGGGGAAAACCGCGCAGCGAGCGACTGCCGATCAGGTGGTCACCGCAACGCCGTCCCGCTCGCCCACCATGGATCCCACCCGGTTTCCCGCTGCCGCGGCGGTGACCGCGCGCCCGCCAGCTCCGGAACTGTGTGCTCACGGCGAGCGCCACCGAGGCGCCTACGACCGATGTGGTGGTAGCCAACGAACGACTCGGCGGGCTGCTGCGCAGGCATCGACGGGCAGCCTGAGTCCGATTCTTCACGTCATCGGACCTTCTCCTCGTCCGAGCTTGGCCCGGCGCACCTATTTAGGGGACATCACGGGCTTCAATAACTAGATACGCGGCAACCAAAGTCTGCTCCATAAAGGCGCGACGATCCTCTGCATGCGACACCAAACTCCACCCCATGCCCAACCGCTGCTGAAATGCCAGCCAACACAATTCGAATACAGACGATGCTCCATGGTGTGCGCCCCGGCAACTCACGACATCTGCGTACGGGAGAGCTACTTCTTGGCATCTAGCAAATGTCGTCATCATCCACAATAACTGTCGCCAGGATACGTCAGCGCCTGCAATCCTATCATAGAATGCCTGAGTCGACAGTGTGCCATCGAACGCGGAGCGAACCAACAGACGTAAGCGCTGCGCCTCGGCGGGTTGCACATCTACAACCAGCGCATCCGCGTCAATCATCCTGGCGAAACACACGAGATCCACCACCTCCGGATTTGTGACGAAACCCGCATCTGGAGGGCCACAATCCAGATAACCTCGCGTCGCCAGTAGCAGCCCCGGCCGTCCCCCCAAGTGCTTCAATCTGGATTCCACACGATCGCGCCCGCCATCGGGAATCCGAATTTCTATATCACAGAACCTATCGACGACGACCTCATCCCGGAGCTCCCAACGCGCAACCCGCGCCATTCCTGCAGTAATACCCCGCACGGCTTGCTGCCTCTCCGCTTCCCCCAACTGCCTCATGCGTTCAATGCACGAAGCAACTCCTTTGTCGATGGCACAACCGCGTGGTTCACACTGCACGCAGGCCACGGCAAACAACATGGTTATCAACCCAACCATCCGCGATCGACCACACACCATCTCAACCTCCTTCGTATTTGGGGACCAGTCGGACAACCCGCGTCCCGGACCAGCCGGAACCCACCAAGCCACCATCCCCGGCCCCACCACCGCCGTCAACCCGCAGCCGAACCTCCCTCCGGCCCACCGTTCCGCCCGGTTTCTCGCTTTCACCATAGACCACTCCCCTCCGGACGGCGGCGCGTGGTCGATGTGGTGCAGTTCGTAGCGGCAGGCCGCTGAGGCCAAGGCTGAGGAGCTGGCCCGACGACCGACAGCCCAGAACCACTTCAGGCCCCGGGCACCAGCGTGGTAGCCTTGCAACCATGATCCGGCAGCTACAGATCGCGAACTTCCGTTGCCTGCGATCCGTGACGTTGAACCTCGAGCCGCTCACGGTCTTCGTGGGTGCGAACGCTTCGGGAAAGAGCAGCGTCTTTGCCGCGCTGATGACCTCCCGATTCGTGTGGTTCCGCATCGAAGACATCTGGCAGAGACAACAAGGCCTCACCAGTGACATTCAGGCTACTGACGAACGCGGCGGCCATTTCAGGCGCGGTTTCGGAGTGAACGGGTTTGGTGAAGCCACGACCACTTTCCCTGAGCCAATGGTGCTGCAGTTGGACCCGCAGGCGATACGAACCTCCAGTCAGTTGGAGCCGATGCATCGCCTCTCACCCAACGGCGCCGGCATGGTCAACGTCTTTGCGTCTCTGCCGCGCAGCACACGAGACGAGGTCGCCCACCACTACTGCGACCTAGTGCCGATGTTCGCCGACATCGACGCCCGCCCTGCTGGCGGCGGTGCACACCGCATGGTGTTCCAGGACCGCTGGCGGCCCGAGATCTGGTACGAGCCCAACGAGGTCTCGGACGGCTCGATGCTGCTCTTGGCCTTCTTGCTGCTCCCCTACCAATCACCGGCCCCCGACATCGTCGCCATCGAAGAACCCGAACGCGGCCTGCATCCGTACCTGATGGGGCAACTCATCGGCGCCCTGCGGAAACTCGCGAACGGCGAGCTCGGCCCTCGCCCCGTGCAGGTGCTGTTGGCGACCCATTCCGCAGAACTGCTGGAGTTCGTCGAACCGCGTGAAGTACGGTTCTTCCACCGCAGCAAGGGCTCGGGAGAGACCGTTGTCGAACAGGCCCCGGTCGACGACCCATCGTGGCTGAAGAGCTTGCGCGAGTACGACGACTCCCTCGGCGACCTCTGGCTATCCGGCGGCCTGGGCGGAGTCCCTGGACGCTGATGTCGCTGCGCGTCGTGCTCTACGCCGAAGGCCCCGGCGAGGACCGCGGTGAGGATGTCTGGCTGCCGGAACCGGGAGAACTGCTCCCGCCAGATTCGCTCGGGGCAGCCCATCACCTGGTCGCGCGGGTCATTGCTTCGGTCCACACGATCCCGACAGCAGCGATCCGCTTCGTCTCCCCGCTGCGCCTGCAAGGTCGACCACACCGCGGCAGCGACCTGTTGTTGACCCGGAACCTCCGGCGACTGCTGACCTTTGCCAGTCCGCCGCGGCGCCCCGATCTGGCCGTCGTGATGGTCGACGAGGACGAACAGCCCTCTCGGCGCAAGGACCTGGTGGCATCCACGCAGGATCTGCCACTGCGCAGCGTCGTGGCCGTGCCGGTGCGCGAATTCGAAGCCTGGCTCATCGGGGACCACGCTTCCGTGCGGTCCTTGCTCGGCGTGACGGGATCGCCTCCCGCGCCCGAGACCATGGCCCGCCGCGAAGCAAAGCGCCTGCTCACGAACTGGATGGAGGCGGCAATTGCCGCCGACTCCAGCCAACGCGCCGAGCCCCGAACGGTCCAGCAGTTGCGCGCACACTTGGCCCAACAGTGCGACCTGACCACACTCGAACGGCTCGCCGCCTTCCAACAGTTCCGGGAAGACCTGCGGCACCGCCTGCGCGAGCACTCGTCACCCTGACGCGCCTGCGGCGTGCCCTCGCTAGCTCCAGTCCGGGACGCACCACTGCCGATGTCTGCAACAGCGATGCCACCCCGGCATCGCATTTTGCGACAGGAGCGTCCCCCGATGCGACCGAGCCGATCTGCCCTCTCTGTTCTGCTGGCCTTGACTGCGTGCCAGGCACCGACGGCACGTCCAGAGTACACGCTGGCCACCGCCACCGAAGCCACCGCCCACCGCGGGACAAGTCTGGTGGCCGATTCACTGGCCGAAGAAACGCTGATGGTCGCGGCCGACAGCACCGAGCTGGTGCTCGCCCAGGCAGCCCTGCGCAATCTCGCGGTGCAGCGACGCACCGCCCTGCGGAACATCGCCAACGTGAACACCCCGGGCTACAAGCGGCGGGTCACCGCCACGCCCACGACGGGGTTGCGCGGCGCCGGCGACAGCCCGTTGCCGGTGGCCTCGGGCGAAGAGGCGTTCGCCGTGTTCACAGGCGGACCGTTGCAGGTCACCAAGCGCCAGCTCGACCTGGCGATCGATGGCGACGGGTTCTTCGCCGTCACCCTGCCATCGGGATGCACGGCATTCACCCGCAATAGCGTCTGGCACCTGAACGCCGACGGCAAGATCGTGACCGGGGAAGGTCACGTGCTGCTGCCCGAAATCACCGTTCCAAACGACATGCTAGAACTGAGCATCGATCCTCGCGGCCAAGTCGGTGGCCGCACCGCGGGATCGCCCGACACGACAACCATGTTCGGCAGCCTCACTCTGCACCGGTTCGTGAACCCGGAAGGGCTGCGATCGGAAGACTCCGTGTGGGTGGGGACGGACTCGTCGGGGGCACCGATCTCTGGCGCGCCGGGGACAGGCGGACTTGGACTGGTGCAACAAGGCTGCGTGGAGCGTTCCAATGTCGAGCTTGGCAATGAGCTCCTGACCCTGCAGGCGATCGACCACCAGCACCGCGACCTCGTGCAGGTATTGCGCAAACTCGGCATGCTGCCGCAGTGACCTGGTCGGTGACCTCGCGCTACAGCACCAACGTCTCCTCCAGCAGGGGCTCGGTGTGCGCTTCGGCCTCCGCCGGCTGGTGATGAAGCTGGTGCGCTGATCGCCGAGCCAGTCCTGGCGGCACCGCAGGTTCTCCACCCGCAGCGCCCGCCTCACCTCACTGGTGCTCGAAGAACGTGATCGGGTTGTAGTTGCGCGTCACGGTCCCGGTGACCGCGGTGGCGGGCGGACCGGCGGCGAAGGTGTACGAGCAGCGCGGCTGAGCCCCGGTCAGCACCTGGGCGCCGTTCGACACCACCACGCCGCCTGGCGCGAAGAAGTCGAAGAACGCGGCCTGGCTGGTGAAGTAGTAGTCGGCCCACGCGGCGTTGTTCGGCACCGTGAACGACCACGAGGCGGCCCCCGCGGCGCTGGTGACGGCCGACAGCTGGGTCGGACCGACCAGCGAGACCTGGCTGGTGCACGCCGGGTTGATGCCTGGCAAGAGCAGCTGCAGGCTGGTCGGCGGCTGCAATTGGGTGCCCGGCGCGATCAGCAGGAAGCCGAAGCTGCTGCCAGGTCCGGTCGTCATCGACGTCGAGTAGCTCTGGCCGGGGCGCAGCCCGTTGGCGGTCAGGTTGGGCGTGCCGCCACCGGCGCGGGGGCAGCCAGCCGGGCCATAGACCACCGGCGAGTAGTAGTCCGAGCGGTCGAGGCGGTAGTTGAAGCTCGTGCCGCCGCCGCTGTTGCCGTAGACCAGATACTCGACGATCAGGTTGCCGTTGGCGGGCGTGTAGACGAACGGCGTCGTGAGTGGCAGGAAGAAGCGGCCGTTCGGCAGCGGGTTGGCGGTCTGGCGCAGGTTCGGCAGCGTGAATGCCGCGGGGCCGAACACCGTCACCGGCGGGGCCACGTAGTTGTTGGCGAAGTTGGTGCCGAGGGTTGCGGCGTTCAGCGAGGTGTAGCCCATCCGGATCTCCAGCTGCAGCGTGCGGCCGGTGTCCTGGGTGGTGAGCGTGGCGTCCTGGCGGTAGGCCAGCCGGGTGATCGTGTGACCGCTCGGGATCGCCAGGTCGGTGACGTCGTAGACGAACTGCGAACGCCCCGTGCCGGCCGCCAGCGGCTGGTTGGGGGAGTTGAAGGGCCCTTCGGCTACGGCTGCGTATTCGTCGGGGTAGATGCTCAGGGTCTGTGCCGTCAAGCTGGCAGCCAGCAGGACGACAGTCAGGAAGGGAAACTGCATGTTCATGGTTGGATCCTCACCAGGGCAGCGACAGGGTGGTTTGGCCTGTTCGAGGGGAATCCGAAAAACAACGAGCCTCCCGGACCGCCCGGAACCCACCTGACCATCCCCGGCCCCAACCGCAGCTACCGGCGCGCGGGCAGCCGATCGAACATCGCCACCAGCAGGAACGTGGCCACCGGGCCGAGGAACAACGACAGCAGAAACCAATTCAGTCCGCTGCGCCCCTTGCCTTGCGCCAGCCCGGCATTGACCAGGGCCAACGTGCCCCAACCGGCATAGAACTCATTGGAAACGGGAAGTGCTGCGAGCATCGGGAAGTGCCTTGCGTGCTGTGCGCGGACTATTACGGAACGGTCCACGGACCTTCGTCATCACCACGTGCATGGTACTGCCCTTCCACCGCTTCTCAGCAACTACGTTCTGAGCGCGGTGGCGTGGCCGCCCGCGGTGGCCTACCGCACGAGCCGGCTGTAGCGGTAGTAGGCCTCGAGGGTCAACACGCGTAGCGCGGTGGTCGTAAGGCGCGTGCAGCCGCCGGCCGGTTCCCAGCTGCCCTTCAGTTCGCCGTCGCGGATCTGGGTCTGCACGATGTCGCCGTCGATGCGGCGGTTCCATTCGACCCAGTGGCGACCGCCCATCTGGAACAGCGCATAGGTCGTCCAGTAGGCACCCCAAGGGTCCTTCGGATCGCTGGTGGCGAGCAGCAGGTCGGCGGAGACCTTCATCACCGGCACCTGCTTTGGATCCTGGCCGGCAAAGAAGCGGGCGAACAGGGCCGCTCCTGCAGGGAGGTCCAGCAGGGCTCGGCTACCACGGCCCACCACGGCACGGACCGCGGCCGCGGCAGCACCTGCTTCGTCATCAGCACAGCCGTCGCGCCATCCTTCCACCCGCACCGGCCGGTTCTGCGATACTCACGGCATGGCTCCGCACTGGCTTGGATTCGCCGCCGTCTTGTCGTCGTTCGCCCTCGCCCCCGCCCAGACCGACCCCGATCGCGACGGGGACGGATTGAGTGACTTCCAGGAAATACACAAGTACCGGACGGATCCAGCCAAGGTTGACAGCGACGGCGATGGCGTACCCGACGGCGATTGGCTCGAACGACGCGAATATCAGTACACCGTGCGCACTGTCGTGCAGGTCATGCGGCCGGTGACGATCGAGTTCCTGTGCGATGACCACCAGGATGCGCGCGAACTCGACGCGACCGCGAGCTATGTCGAGCTAGAGGTGATCCACTACCCGTTCACGACCGTGTCCGGGTCGATCGTCGCGGACGACGACTGGCGGCGCACCACTGCCGGGATGGGGCAATGGACAGAGCCTGGCCCCACCAACGACTGGACTCCGGGGATGCAGGCGCAGTTGATCGCGGCACTCCGGCGCGACGGCATCGATTGCCAGCGACTCAACGACAAGAACCTGGTCGAACAGGCCGCGCGCTGGTTGTGCCGGCGCACCAAGGACGGCGGCAGTTTCATGGGGTTCATCACGGCATTCGACGAGCACGGCAAGCCGTTCGTGCCCCAGGCGTTGCTGGAGCTCACCGGGCACGCGCCGGAATCGCTCGCCGACAAGTGGTCACGCGACATCTCGGCCCGTGGCATGTTCGAGCAGGCCGTGCGCGGCAGTTGCTCGTCCTCGGCGATCTACCTGAACGGCTGCCTGCGCGCGCTCGGCGTCCCGACCCGCACCATCCTGACCATCCCGGTGGTGGATGCAAACGACGACCGGGAACTGCGCCTGATCGAACGCGGGATCGGCCACCAGGCTCTAAAGGCGACGGTCCTGCCGGCCCTGCAACGATTGCAAGGCTCGTGGGCGTCGCACACGTTCAACGAGGTGTTCGTCGGCGGGCGTTGGCGGCGGCTCAACTACGAACGACTCGGTCAGGACATCGTCGACCCGAAGCTGTTCGGGATGCTGACGCATGTTGCGACCTTCTCCGACTGGGCCGATGCGCGCATGCCTGAGACGATCGGTTGGCGACAGACCAAGCACATCACGGAGGATGTCTTTGGCACGCGAAATCCGTATTCGACGATCGCGCTGCGGGACGCATTCGGCCCGCACTGCACCCTCGAAAATGCCGCCCCGCCGCCACCGCCGCTGCTGCAGGCGAGGATCACGGAGGTGCAGTGGGGGGACGGCGAGCAGGTTCCCACGGACATTCGCGCCTGGTTCCGCGAGCGGGCGGCCTTCGGTCTGGTCGCCAGGGTCGAGGGGCTTCGGGAGCCGGAGGAGCTGCAGCGCCTCCTCGGGCAGGCCGACCGCCGGATCGATCTGTCGTGTCAGGGCAAAGACACGCTCCGGGTCGGCTTCAACCCGGGCGCCTGGTGGTGGAAGCACGACCACGCGTGGATCGTGGTGACGTTCGGTCAGGCGGACCGGGATGCCCACGTTGCGAATCGACACTACCAGTTCACGTGCCTCAACCGCGAGGATGCCGGCAAATGGCTGGTGGCGGACGGTGTGCGCGTGCCACCGCGCGAGTAGCGAATGGCTGGTTCGCTACGGCGTTGGAAGGCTTGGCCGATCGCCGAGCTGACCGCGCGCATCGTCAAGTTCGAACGGCGCATTGAGCAGCTCGCGGCCGAGCGAACTGGTAGGCCAATTCCCGGAAAGCACGCCAACGCACCTATTTTCGCAGACCACGCGGCCTCCCCCCCTCGCGCGTGCATGGCCTTCGCCATCTCTTCCGCACCCAAGGCAGGCGCGTCGTCCACAACACTATCAACGAAATGAGGAACGGGGCCAGCAAGAGAGCAAGCGGCGTATTCAAAGTGCCATTTTCGATCCAACCAAGAACTCCCAAACCAAGACCCGGCACCCCAACCCCAATGCCCAGAAGCGCAGAACGCTTGATTGCGTCAGGCGGGTATGCATACAGCAATCGGAGCATGGCGCGACAGCACAGACCAACGGTGCACCCCCAAGCTGACCACACTAGCATTATCAGCCCAACATCGATCAGCCCAACATCGCCATGAGCAACCACGATATCACCTATTTATGCACGGCATTTGCTGTATTACACACAACCACTCTCTAGGAGCTCCTCCTTGCCAGGGAGGTTCATGAGTTGGTGGACTAGTCGGACAACCAGCGTCTCGGATCCCTCAGTAAAGAGCACGCCATCGAGCTTCACGACCACCCCACCACCGCACCCTGCGCGAAGTCGTCTGCATCGGCGCGCGGTAGGCGATCAGCGCGGGAAACCCGGCGGCAGGCCGTCGCGGGTCAGGCTGTCGATCAGCCGCGCGACACTCGCCCCGAGTTCCACCTTGGTCGCCGCCGCCTGCAGGGCCTCGGCGCGCGCCTTCTTCGTGGCCTTGTCGTCGCGGCTCTGCACGATCGCGCAGAACTCCTCGACGACCTTCGTGTACTCGGCGAGGCCGGCCGCCGGCACCTGGCGGCGCTTCGTCTCACGCACCGTGTGGGTGCCGGCGATCTTCATCTTGCCGCTCGCAGCGAGCGTCGTGCTCGTCGATTGGATGCTGACCACGCGGCCGCTCGCCGGATCGAGGCGGAACTCGCGGCGCAGCGCGGTGAGGCTCGCCGGCACGGGCTCGACGTCGCTGAAACCGAGTTTGGGCATCCTGCCTTCCGCCATCGCCACCATGCCGGCGATCGACACCAACTGGATCGCCACCGGTTCCTTGCCGGCAAGCACCGCCACAAGCGTCGGCACCGTCTTCTTGCCGTCCTTGGCCGTGCCGAACGTGAACGCCAACGGCACCTGCTGCGGCTCGCCGCTCACGGGCACCCAGCAGGTCTTCTGCACGGGCTTCTTCGCCTTCCATTCGGCCTGGCTCAGCGGCGGCAGCGGGAACAGTGCGAGCGGCGACCAGGCCGCGCCCAAGACGTCCGCGGCATCCGCGGCGGCCTCGGCGCGCGCCAGTTCACCGGTCGCGGCATCGAGCAGCGCGAACTCGGCCCGCACGATCGGCACGTCGTGCGATTCCTTGGGCAGGGCTTCGTCGAGGATCACCACGCGCAGACGCCCGTCCTCGGCCACGCCAAGGCAGATGGTGCGCAGTTCGTGCGGCGCATTGCCACTCGACGCCGACCCGCCCCCCATGTCCGCCGAATCCTCGCCGACCACCGAATAGACCACTTCCGTGCCGACGGTGAGGTCCATCCAGGTCTTCGCCGGGGCCTTCGGCGCCGGTTGCGCAGGTGCGGCGGGTTTGGCCTGCGCGATTCCACCGACGCCGAGGATGCAGACGGAACACCACGCCAGGGCAGCTCGCATGCCCACAGTGTCCCAGCCGCGGCGGTGGCGTCAAGCCACGGTCAGGCGCCAAAGTGCCGATTCGCCCGCTACTACCATGAGTAGCCCACGCTTGCCGCCACGTTCGCCTTCGTCTGGATCACCATACCACCATCCCTGGCCCCACCACCCCCGAGAACGACGCAAGCGGGCTGCCATCGACCACTCTTGTCGTCGTTGCGCTGGGGTGACTGCGACACGCGCAAATCGTGCCGGATGGCGTTGGAGTGCTGCCAGTTGGGCCGCGACATCCTCGGCGCAAACGACAGCACCGACGAGTACGCGATGATGCGCCACATGTGCAACCTCGAGCCGGTGATCACCTACGAGGGCACACACGACATCCACGACATGATCATCGGCCGGCAGCTGACGGGCGAAGACGCGACCTCTAGAACGCGCCGACGGTGAGCGTCAGGGCCGCCGTCGTCGAGACGGCGGCGATGGCGCCGCTGCTCGCGACCTCGAAGACCAGCATCTGGTGGTGGAAGTCAACGCCCACCAGCGCGCCGGCTCGCGGCAGTGCGAACGAGAGCTGGGCCCGGCCCTGCTGCGCGGGGATCACCTCGTAGTACTGCGGTGCCACGTGTAGGGTGCAACCCGGTAGTGCCTGCGGCAGCACCAGGGTCAGCGGCAGGGTCACCGTGGCGAAGCTCTGGAAGGCCAGGGCGAAGGCGTTCGCCGGCAGGTTGCTTGCCGTTGCGCGCCACTCGCTGCCGAGCCACGGCTGGGTCGCCGTGAGCGGGTGGCTGCCGCCCGAGCCCGCGCAGCCGGCGCCGAGCGCCCTGGTCGTGGCGGGGCACGGCGTAGCCAAGGTGGTCAGGAACGCGGACAGCTGGCCGCCGGCTTCGGTGAAGTCGCCGAGCAGCAGCAGGTTCCCATCGGGGGTGGGCAAGATTACGGTCGGGGCGCCGTCGAGGCCGTTCGCCACGGGCGACCACGTGCTGCCGTTCCACCGGGCGAGGTGTCGAGCCGGCACCCCGTGGATCGTGGTGAACTCGCCGCCGACCAGAAGGTCGCCGTCGGGCAGCACGTGCGCGCAGGTGGCTGGGGCGTCCATGTTCGTCGCCAGCGGGTGCCAGGTGGTGCCGTCGAAGCGCTGCACGTGTTCGCCTGGACTCTGCCAGGCGTCGCCCACCGCCACGAGATCGCCGTTGGCGAGTTCGGTGATGCGCCGCGTTGACATTGCTGGTGGTGTGAGGCTGGTCCAGGTTGCGCCGTTCCACCGGGCGATAGCATAGTAAGTGGAAACGACGATCTGGCCGTCAGTCGTGACGAGGAGGTCGTCGCAGGAGAAGCTGGGGCCGGACCCGAGACTGCTCCAGGTGGTGCCGTTCCAGCGCGCGACGGGGCTTCCGGAGTTCATGCCGGTCGCCACGATGTCCCCGTTGGGCAGTTCGGCGAGATCGCGCACGTAGTTGGGCAATCCCACGCCCATCGCATGCCACGTCGTGCCATCCCACCGCGCGACGTTGCTTGCGGCAGTGCCTTGGATCGACGTGAAGATCCCCCCAACCACGAG
>JADZDL010000460.1 GCA_020851075.1 Planctomycetota bacterium
GGCCCTCCCCTGCCTCGCTCAGGATGTTGCCAAGGGCGGCGACGAGGCTCCTGCCAAAGTCGTCAGCGGTTCGCTCGGTGTCGACTTCACGACGGCCTACTTCTTCCGCGGCATCCTGCAGGAAGACCAGGGTGTCATCGCGCAGCCGTGGGTCGAACTCGGCTACGGCCTCTACTCGGCCGACGAGGGCATCAAGAGCCTCGACCTGACGTTCGGTCTGTGGAACAGCCTGCACGACGGTCCGACCGGCGGCGCCGGCAGTCCTTGGTACGAGAGCGACTTCTACGTCGGTCTGTCGGCCGCGGTCGGCGATCGCCTGACGATCGGTTCGACCTACACGAGCTACTACAGCCCGAACGCCACCTTCGGCACCGTGCAGGAGCTCGCGTTCTCGGTCGGCCTCGATGACAGCGACTTGTGGGGCGGTTCGTTCAGCCTCAAGCCATCGTTCCTGTTTGCTTTCGAACTGACAGGTCAGGCCGACGCTGGCAGCGGGCGTGGTAAGTACGCTCAATTTGGCATCGAACCCAGCTTCGAGGCCGGCCAGCTCGGTGGTCAGCCCATCACGATCAGTGTGCCGGTGACCGTTGGCCTCAGCCTGAAGGACTACTATGAGTTCGGGACGGGCAACGACGAGACTCTCGGCTACGTCGATGTCGGCCTTGTCGTCTCGTCACCACTGCACTTCCTGCCGTCGCGCATGGGCCCTTGGGGTGCCAGCTTCGGCGTGCATGCGCTGATGCTCGGGGACACCAACGAGGCGCTGAACAACGACGAGGGCACGGAAGTGATCGCCTCGTTCGGCCTCAGCACGACCTTCTGAGGCCGAGGGCGAGCAGCCTCAGCCTTTGGCGTCGCTGGCGCCACCGCGGATTCACTACTTCGCCTTCTCGATCGCTGGCATGCCCTCTGGCAGCCGGAACGGCCCTTGCGGCGGCGTCCAATCGGGCAGATCCCCGTCGACGTTTGCGATGTAGACCCACCAGTTGTCGTACCCGTACTCCGTGTACCCAGGCCCCTTCGGCAGGTGCTCGAGGAACCACTTCTGGTAGCCAAACTGCGTGTTGCCCCAGTCCTCGCGCGAGACTTCCCGCGGTTGCCCGCGTAGATCGGGATAACGACTCCAGCGGTCCGCCCAACTGAGCACCTTGCGTTGGTTGCCGTAGTCGTAGCCCTCCTTGCCGTTTGGCGGCACGTGACAATTGCCGACCATCGAGGGGGAACCAGGAATGTCGACCTCCAGCAGCGAAAACACATTCCAGGGATCGCGCTGCGTCTTCGGGCTCCAAACGCCATCGGCAAACGCGAGCGCACACTGCGATTCGACGCGGTGGCTGTAACTGTGGATCATGTTGTCGGCACCGACCTCATAGTTGAAACCCATGACCCAGAACGTGCGGCCAAGCTGTTCGCCGGGAATGTCATACGGCCGGTAGAACCACGGGTTGTCGGTCGGCGCGAAACGCTGGTAGCGGCCCTTCAGCCAACCGGCGAACTCGTCGAAGTGCATGCCCGACGCTCCCCAGAGCCACACCTCGGTGATGCCCTCCTTCGCGATGCGATCGAGCAACTTCGCCTCGCGCAGCACCCCAGCGTAGCTCGACGTCGCCGCCTGCCATTCGTTCTTCGCGCGCGCCGCGAGATAACTCTCGGGCGTGTACCGGAAGCCGTCGACCTTCGTCGGGAAACCATCGATCGTGATCCAATCGACGATCTCGTAGTTGATGTAACCCCACGAAGCTTGCCGGATCACGTCGACGAGGATGTGGCTGTACTGCACCGGGTCGGCGCCTTTGACGTGCTGCGTGAGCGTCTCACCCGACGGGAGCTTGGGGTCGTAGATCACCACCGCCACCTTGGCGACCTTGCGCCCGGTGGCGACCTTGGCGTCGTACGCAAACGGTGGTTTGGTCCACTTCGGCGTCTGCCCCTCCTCTGTGACGTAGCTGCCGGTCATCGCCAGCTGCCCTTGCGCGCCGGGCGGTCGAGCGGGTTCTTGGGGCGAGAACGCGGGGAGCAGCGAGAACAAGACCGAGGACAGGTTCCACATGCGCAAAGTATGTGGGGTTCACCCACATTCCGGAGAGTCGAATAGAATACCGCGACCTCGCTCTGTGCTCACAGAGCACCAACAATCAGGAAACGGACCATGCTCAGATTCGCGGTCTTCGGCGGCCTTCTCGCGAGTTCGCTCGCTTCCTCCGCGCTCGCGCAACAAGAACTGTGGGTCGAGCCCCTGCTCGGCAACGACGGCAATTCGGGCGCGTACAACCAACCGCTGCGCTCGCTGACCACGGCCGTAGCACTCGCGGGCCCGAACGCAAAGATCCACCTTCTTCCCGGCACCTATAGCACGATCCAAAACGGTGAGGCGTTTCCGATCAACCTCGGCATGACGCCGCAGGCAAACCTCGTGATCCGCGGACTCGGCGACGTCGTAATCGACCTCAACGGTGGCACGGCAACCGTCTTCCGCGCCATCAATGGCGCCAACGGCATGCGTATCACCAACCTCACGATCCGCAACAGTGACCAGCTCGGCTGGTGGACGCGCGTGTTCAGTAGCGGCTCGGGCGTGAACTCGGCCGATGCCGCGATGAACGTCGAGATCGATCGTTGCCGCTTCGAGAATGTGAATCGTGGGTTCGTGTTCTGGACGGGCGACGTCGTCACCGGATGGCGCGTTCACGACAACCTGTTCGTCAATCTGAGCAACGACGCGATCCTCGAGTATTCGGGCACCAACGAGTTCTTCAACAACACGTTCCATACCGGTCTCTGGAAAGCCTACATCTCCGACAGCACGACCTCGCTCGCATACAACAACCTCGTAGTGGGCTTCAACATCGCCTTCGAGAACAACACGAGCGGCGCACCCCTATCGCGTTTCCAAGGCAACTGGGCGTTCAACTGCACGACGATCGCGCAAGGCGCTGGCTTCGGCGGCCCACTCCCTGCGAGCAATGTGATCGGCGTCGATCCGCGACTCGTGAATCCGACCGCTGGCGACTTTCACGTGCAGCCGAACAGCCCAACCATCGATGCGGGCGTGATGACGGCATTCGTTCGCGCCGACAACGAGACGAACGCGCGCGTCGTCGACGGTGATGGGGATGGCTTGCTCGAGGTCGACGTCGGCTGTTACGAGCGCACGCCGATCCACCTCGCCGCCAACTGGGACGCGCAAAGCCGGCTCATGTGGATCGACGGCACGACCTCGCTGCCGGGCAGCTTCGGGTTTGTGCTCTTCAGTTTCGACGACGGTCTCATGCAGTTCCCTGGCCAGGGTCCGATCCTCATCGACCAGGCTTCCTACGTGCCGTTCATGCTCACGGGACCGCTACCACAGCAGTGGGTCTTCTCCCTCCAAAACTACGTAAACCCACCAGGCCAACGCCTCGTGATGCAGATTCTTGGGATCGGACCAAACCACGTCGGTAGCGCTGTGTTCGGCGGCAATCAGGTCTGGGTGAATCTCTGAGCCCGGCGCGGTGGTTCTGAGCCACGCTGAGGGGCTGGCCCTGTCAGGGGGCGCAGGCCCGCCCGGGCCCAAGAGCCCAGGAGTGTCGGACGGCACACTCGCCCCCCGCGAACTTGCGATCGCGTCCAAAGTGCGGTTTAGAGGCCGAACTCGTGGGTTTATGTGGTAGGCCCTGCAGGACTCGAAGACACGGCGTTGGGTTGTGCCAGGTCGTGCCACGTTGTGCCAGGATGTGTCTACGTGTGCCACACGGCGGAGCTTGTGGCGTCCTCGACGCCTCGCGGTTGTGCCAGGTCGTGCCAGGTTGTGTCACGTTGTGACCAAGCCCATTGCACACTGCATTGCACACTCGGGTTGGCGAGGCCCGTTCGCGTGCCCGGAGACCGAGGCGGCGATGGGGCCGGACGGCGGCCCCACGGACCACCTGTTGCTGCGTCCCGGGGTGCGCGGGCGGAGGAAACCACGCGGTCGTTCCCGAGCTTCGCCTTGATGTGTTCCCCGACCTGAGGGCACATGTCGGTCGCCCACGGGAACGCCCCGGCACGAGCCTGGCGCGGGATCCCAACCCGGGCGACTTCCACGGAGACCGACATGACCGCGACCGCACCCTTCACCTTCACCACCCCGACCGAGAACAACCCCTGGGCCGAGAACCTCGCCGAGCAGAA
>JADZDL010000461.1 GCA_020851075.1 Planctomycetota bacterium
CACGTCATGGTCGAGGCCCTGCTGCAGACGTGGGAACCTGGACATGAGGCGCGTGGAGCCACCGGTCTTGCTGACGGCAGCTGTCGGTGTTGTGACCGGCCCCAGAAAGTTCGGCGATTCGTTGGCGCCATACTGCGCGTGCACGGCATCTGCCCCCCTCGTGCTGCTACGATCGGCACTCCACGCAAAGGAGTTACCCCATGACCAAGTACGTCGATGGATTCGTCATCCCCCTCAAGAAGAAGAACCTCGCCGCCTACAAGAAGATGGCGTTGGCCGGCAAGAAGGCCTGGATGAAGTATGGCGCGCTCGAATACTACGAGTGCATCGGCGACGAACTCGACAGCCCCTGGGGCCGTCCGTTCTCGAAGCTCCTCCAACTCAAGAAGGACGAGACGGCGATCTTCGCGTTCGTCGTCTACAAGTCGAAGGCCGACCGCAACCGGATCAACAAGCTCGTCCAGGCGGATCCCGCGATGAGCGACCCGAAGCTCATTGCGAAGATGCCGTTCGACATGAAGACCATGACGACGGGCGTGTTCAAGGTGATCGTTTCGAACTGAGGAGTCGCGCGCTGGTCCTGAATCTCGCCGATCCGGCCGGTGCCGGAGGCGGGCAGAATGCCCCAGCTCCGGCGATCAGCATCCGCGAAAATGTCCATAAATATCCATGCGAACCGGTCGATATGGGTATACATGGATAGAATTATGGATGCCGTGCTGCGACGGGTGCTCCTCAGCCCCAGCCTGGTGCGTCGACTCGCGGAGGTCGACGAGTTCAAGGGCCGATGGCAAGCACTCGGCAATCTGGCCCCCGATCGACTGACCAGCCTGCAGCGGATCGCGACCGTCGAGTCGGTGGCATCTTCGACTCGCATCGAGGGCGTGACGCTTACCGACGAGGAAGTGCACATGCTGCTCCGTGGCGTCACCGCGCAAGGCCTGCGGACTCGCGACGAGCAGGAAGTGGCCGGGTATGCCGCGGTGATGGAGCTGATCTTCCAGTCATGGCAGGCACTAGAACTCACCGAGAACCACATCCTGCAACTCCATTGCGTGCTGCTCGGACACTCGACCGCCGATGCTGCTCACCGGGGCAGCTACAAGGCCTGGCCGAACAGCATCGAAGCGGTAGCCGCGGATGGGCGGAGCCTCAGGGTGTTGCTCGCGACCACTTCGCCACTCGAAACTCCACACGAGATGGCTCGGCTCATCGCCGAGACGCGAGCGACGTTGGCGGCGAATGAGCATCACCCGATCCTGGTGATCGGCGCGTTCGTCGCACGATTCCTCGCCATTCACCCGTTCCAGGACGGCAATGGCAGGTTGTCGCGTGCCCTGACGACGTTGCTGCTGTTGCGCAGCGGCTATCTCTACGTGCCCTACGCCTCGCTCGAACGCGTGGTCGAGCACAACAAGGACGCTTACAACGAACGGCTCCGGCGTGCGCAGACGACCTGGAACGATGCGGCGCCCGAACTCGGGGCTTGGCTTGGCTTCTTCGTCGACTGCCTCGTCGAACAAAAGAACGTGCTGTTGCATCGCCTCGATCGCGAACGGTTGCTCGACCCGATGGCTCCGTTGTCGACGGCGATTCTCGCGTTGGCGCTCGAACGAGGTCGCGTGACCGTTCGCGACGTCGTGGCCAGCGCGGGAGCCAACCGCAACACCGTCAAGCTGCACGTGCAGCAGCTCGTCTCGGCGGGACACCTCGTGCCGCGCGGGCGTGGACGCGGCACGTGGTACGAGCGTGCATGATCTCCTTCCACTTAGGAGCCCATCGCGCTGCCGATTGCCGAGGGAGTGTGCACTCCTGCTTGACTCCCACGAAGACGATCACGGCCGGCCCGCCCGCTCGATGCGTCGGCGCGCGTACATTCCCTCCCCACTGTAGATGGCGAGCCCGAGCCAGATGCACACGTAGCCGGGCAACTTCGCTGGATCGAGTGGTTCGTGGTAGAGGAGCCAACCGAGCAGGAACTGCAGCGACGGCGCGATGTACTGCAGCAAGCCCAGCGTCGAGATCGGGATGCGAGCCGCGGCGTAGGCAAACCAGACCAACGGCACGGCGGTGATCCAGCCCGAACACAGCAGGAGCCCGGTTTCCCACGCCGACACGCGGCCGAGCGCCCCTTCACCGTGCCACGCGAGCCAGACGAGGTAGCCAATCGCGAAGGGGGTGAACAACAACGTCTCGACGGCGAGCCCGTCGAGCGCACCCATCGGTGACTTCTTGCGTACGAGCGCGTAGGGCCCCCACGTGCCCACCAGCAGCAGCGCGACCCACGGCACGTGGCCGACGCCCAACAGCAGCCAGAGCACCCCGGCGGCCGCGAACAGGATCGACAGCCACTGCAGGCGCCGCGGCCGTTCCTGCAAGAACAGATAACCAGCCGCGACCTGGAACAGCGGCACCAGGAAGTAGCCAAGGCTCGCTTCGAGCAGTTCGCCGTGATCGACCGCGTAGAGGAACAGCAACCAATTGCCCATCAGGAGCGAGCCACTGAGGACATTGACCAGCAGCAGCCGACGATCGCGCAGCGCGGCGAAGACGAACGGCAACCGCCCCCGCCGCCACAGCATTACCGACAGGAACAGCATCGACCAGACGGTGCGATGCACGACCAGCTCCAACGAGCCGATGTCGTGCAGTTGCTTCCAGTAGACAGCGACGAGGCCCCAGAACACGAAACAGCCGGTCGCGGCAAGCAGGCCACGCGGCGTTGACGCGGCTCCAGGTGGTTTGGTCAAGGGCCGCAGGACGTTGCCTGCTGTGGCCCTGCGCGTCAACGATGTTGACCAGGAAGAGCACGGTGCGCCGTCCGCCATCGCTGCCGTCCCCATGCGGAAAACAACGCTCTTGCGTGCGCTCGACCGCGAACGGTCCTTCCTGGGTGAACCCACCAAGGAAACCGCCGATGACCAGCCTGCTACGAAGTGTACTTTCCGCCGCCCTCTGGACCACGCCAGCCGTCGCCCAGATGCCCTTCCTGTTCACCACCAGCCAGACCGAGCAGACGCTTTCAGGAAGCGCCGGCACGGTGCTGAAGACCCTGAGGCCAAACGAGGTCGCGATGGTCGAGTTCTGGTCGTGCACCGGCCTCTCGGCCGAGAAGTGGTCGCCGCGGACGTGTTACAACACCATGGCCGGCGACACGGACGGAGACACCACCAAGTGGGACCCAACGTTGTTCGGCTCCATCGATGCGTTGTGCGAGATCCTCGGGCCGATCGGACTCAGCAACCAGCGAACGGTGTTCTGGTCGCCGTCCGTGGCGATGCAGCCGGGTGTCAGTGGGACACCGGCGATCCGGCCTGGTGATACGGCGCGCATCGTGCGCAATGCCAATGGCGACGGCCAGGTCGAGTATTTCCTGCGCTTGGAGCAGGTGCTGTCGGCGTTGGCCATGCCCATGAATTCGATTGTCGACGTCGATGCGATCGCCGCGGACCCGTCGTACGGCGTGTTCTTCTCGCTCGATGCCGACACGGCCGTCAACTTCGGGTGCACCAACTTCGTGCACGATGGCGACGTACTGATGATCCCGCCGACCGCGATCACGTGGACCAGCGACTTCCGCGTCCAGTCGGTCACACCCGGCAGTGCCCTGGTGCTCTACACGGAGGCGCAGATGGATGCGTTCGTCGGCAACGCTGTCGTCAGCAACCATCTCTGGCAATGCCTCGGCTCGATCGACGATGTCGAGGCCCTCGATCTCGATTGGCAAGCTCCGATCCAGGCGATGCAGCTCTGCTCGTATAGTGGCATTCTGCAGAGTCCGGCGCTGGCCTTCACCGGCGAGTCGATGACGGGTTGCAGCGTGCTCACGACCGCGGCGGGTGGCTCGATCCTGCAGCGAGGCTGTGCCACACTGGGCACTTCGTGCAACTTCGGCGCTACCACGGGCGCGCAGATGGGGTTGCAGCCACCCACCAGCAGTGGTGTGCCAAGCTTCGTGAATGCCCTCACAACGGCGTTTCCCCGGCAGTTCACTCTCGAACCCCACCAGCATCAGTTCCTGGTCGGTGGCTCGGCGGTGCTCGACCTCTACTCGCCGGGCATCTTCACGGCGGTGTTCGCTCGCTTCGACTCGATGGCGCCAAACAGTGTCGCGCCTTCGCTCGGCTACTCGAACATGCACTTCCCGGATGAATACATCACGGGCAACGTGATCGCGCTGCTGGTGCCGGGTGGCTACCAGACACTGAATGTCGGGGTGATCCCACTGCCGGTGAAGATCGTCTGGCAGGCGGCCGCAATCAGCCCCTGGAACACCATCGAACTGAGCACACCCGCGACGATGGATATCTACTGAAGGGCGGTGCGTGGGCACGGCGCGCCTCGCCGTCTGCGTCTCTACTA
>JADZDL010000462.1 GCA_020851075.1 Planctomycetota bacterium
CGAATCGAAGCGCTGCACGAACGCCACCGCACCCGCCCGCGGCCGCGGCTTCCCCAGCCGGCGCGCGCGCCGTTCGTAATACCCCGACACCGCGCGCACCAGGATCCGCCGCACGGCAGCACACACGTCCGCGTCATACGCGCACAGGTGCCGCACCCGATACGGCAGCGACAACACCCATTGCCGCACCGGCACCTCCGGGATCACCCGGTCCACCAGCCACGCCGCCGTGTCTGCCATCCGCCTCGCACCGCACGAGGGACAGAAACCCCGCCCCTTGCACGAGAACGCCACCACGCAGTCCTGCCGGCACGCAGCGCAGTGCACCCGCGCAAAACCGTGGCCCAGGATCCCGCAGCGCACGAACCCCTCCAGACAGGCGGTGGAGCGAGCGACAGCGCATCGGGATGGTCATCTTGGCGCAACACTCTATTGCGATTGGGTCTCAACAGCAAGTACAAAGTGGCGGCGCTGCTCCGCCGCGTTCCACCTCTGCTCGCAACCGCGCGAATCATCGCGGCACGCGAAGGAACGCAGAGGTAGCAGCCCATCGCGGGCCGTGCCTGCACCCCATCCGGGCGCGCAGATGCCTCCTGTCGTCGGGCCGCAAGAGCGCATGGCCCGCGATGATCCTGCTGGGGAGGCCCAACCCGCAGGCAACCGATGCCATCGACGCAACCGGGAGAGCTGTTGCGCCACGCGGGGCTTCTGCGGGCGGGACTCAGGGCAGTCGTGGCTGCAGCGGTCGACGCCATCGGCGCAGCCGCAGCGCCGCGATCCCGCCCGCGCCCCGCCGTTCCGCCTCGCCCTGCAAGCGCGACGGGCTCACCCCGCTGACAGCGGCGTCGCCTTCAACGCCTGCACATAGAAGGCAAACCAGACCGCAAGATAGAGAAGGCCCCACCACATCACGACCGCGGCCTCGGCGATGAGCTGCCAGATCGCGAACCCCACCAGCAGAACGGCGGCGCCCGCCGCGACGTGCAGGAGCGCGCGGTGCGTCGGCGCAATCAGCGCCGCGAGCAGCAATGCCATGCCGATCATCGGCAGCGCGACGAACAGGACGTGCACCGGCGAAGCGCCGAGCGAACGGCGGAAGCCGTTCGAGACCATGACGAGGCAGGCGAACCCCCCGCCGAGGAAGACCAGAATCGAACCCATGATCCAGCGTAGGGCGAGCATGAATGAGCGTCTCGAATGCTGAGGTGCGGGGGGGGGGCTTGTCACTCCCCCGCATGAAGTTGCGGAACCTACATCGCGGAGTCCGACGCCGGACCCGAGTCCTTGATCCGGACTGCCAAGGTCAGTGCCATCCGTCAAACGGCGACTTCGCCGACAATGTGCAGGTCGCGCAGCAGCACCTCGGCCAGGTCGCCGGCGCGCGCGAACGTGTCCGGCGACGACGTGACGCGCGTCTGCAGCACGAGCCCTTCGGGCGCTGAGCGCAGCAGATAGGCTTGTTCGATCGGCTGGCCGTCTGCTGTCGCATTGCGCACCAGCAGGCACTGCAGGCCGGACACTTCCGTGCGCAGGTGCTCCATCGTCGGCCACTCCCGCCGCAGATCAGGCACCTTCGCGGCCAGGATCGCGTCGTCGCTGCGACCCTCGCGCGCGAGCAGCTGCATGCTGATCTGCGTACGGCCGTCGGCATCGAACACGAGCGTGCGCCTGCCGTCGTCGAGCACGTGCCAGCCGAACGGCACCCGCATCGTGGCGCGGATCGCGCCGGCCCCAAGCCTCGCCCAACGTTCCATCTGGTCGTGATCGAGCACGTTCGGCACGAGGCCGGCGCCGGCATCCCGCAGCCGGGCGTTGAGCGGGTGTTCGGGGTCGAGCGACCCCAGGTCGTCGGCCAGCGCGACTGCGGCGGCGGGGGTCGGCGCGGACTCCGCCACGGCGCCCGGCCCGGTCATCGTGCTCGCCGGCAACGATACGCCCTCGGCGCAGACGGTAGCCGTGCGGCCACGGCGGTGGGTCAGCGCGAACGTGCGAAGCATGTGCACGAACGTCGGCGCCGTGGCGGACCACAGGTCGGCCGGTGCCATGCAGCTGACGTTGACCATGCGACCGCCGTCCTCGAACAGCACCATCCGCGCACGCATCGCGATGCCGTTCTCGACCTGGAAGCCCCAGCAGGCGACGGCGTCGAGGTCGCCGAGCAGTTCGCGTTCGATCGTGCTCGGGTCGATGCCGCGGGCGCGCACCACGTGGTCTAGCCATTCCACCAAGGTGCCGTCCGAATAGGCGGGACGGGCGGTGACCGAGAAGACGATCGCCGCGTACGGTGCCATCAGCACGCCGATCGGTGCGAACGTCATCGGATCGTCGAACTGCGGCGTCTCGTCGGGCAGCGGAACGGGCACCCAGTTGGTCGGGGCTTCGACCGCGAAGTCGAGTTCGGCCGCAGCGCCGTTGCGGCGGAATGTCTGGTAGTCGCTCATGTTCTTGGGGGCCCGCGGGCGGGCACACCGACAGATCCGGCGGACGAACTGGATGTGGCGCCGAGACCGCGAGAGTCCACGCGAAGCCCGCCAGCGGCATCGCCAGCACGTAGTGTGTGACGGCCTGACGGCACGCCGCGGAGAGACTCGGCTACGCCGAATGCCTCGTCGACAACGGACTCTGACGCGATCCGGCGCCGCGCGCGCTGCCGCGGTTCCCCCAGCCCGGGCGCAGCCCGGAACCCATGAACTCTGGTCCGCAGAATCGTGAATTCCGTTCACGATTCTGCGGACCAGAGGCTCATACGCACGCGGCGCCCTGACCTCGCGGCGCCCGGAGTCTCCCCGTCGCTGGCCTTGCCCGCAGACATCCAGCCGCAGCCGCCCTCCGGCCATCGGGTCGCCAAAGGACACAGCCCGCGACGATCCCACTGAGGAGGACCCACCGCAGGCAACCAATGCCATCGACGCAACCGGGAGAACTGTTGCACCACGCGGTGCAACCGGGAACATGGGTGACACTTTTGTCCGGGCACATGGGTGACACTCTGCATGGCCAAGTTGCGGCGCAGACTGGGGATCGCGTGGTTCGGGGGAAGCTGCAA
>JADZDL010000463.1 GCA_020851075.1 Planctomycetota bacterium
CCGAGTTCGCGGCGCTCCAGATGCAGCGGGCTCTGCGCCGGCAAGGCCACGCGCGGATCGTTCTTGGCGGGCACGACACACACACAGACCGGCGCACCCGCCGCACTCGCGAGCAACGTCATGCTGCCACCCGTCGGCAACCCCGAGTAACTCCCGAGCACCGAGACGTGACTCCCGCGCGCAACATCCAGCCCGCACGAAAAGCGCTCCTGGCAGGCCTTGGGCAGATCGAGACCCACCTGGCAGCAATCGATACCACCAAACCCCTGCGCCACCGCATCGTCGTAGGCAGCGGCCCACATTGCACCGAGCTGCTGACCATCGTGACCTTCCGGACCAACCCGCGAGGGTCGCATCGTCCACAACAACGCAATCGCGAGCAGCGCCGCCGCTGCCAGCAACCATGGCCAGCGCGCGACGGGGCGGGGCGCGCGCGACGCATTTTGGGCTACCGCCGCCATGACGTCAGCCGACGGCGGCACGAACGCGCCGCGCAGGCTGTCGTCCAGCTGACGGTCGAAGGAGTGTTCGTGTTCGTTCATGGTGTCTTCCGCGCCTCTGCTTCGACAGGAACGTAGGTTGTCATCGCCTCGCGCAAGGCCAGCCGCGCCCGCCGCGCGTGGCTGGAGGCCGTGTTTTCCGGGATGTCCAGGATCACCGCGATCTCCGCGAACGTGTGTCCCATCACCACCTGCAGCAGCAGGCATGCGCGCGCGATCTCCGGCAAGCTGGCGAGTCCCCGCGCAAGCTCTTCGGAAAGACCGTGACGCTCGGCATCAAAAGGCCACAGCGGCACCGCGGGTTGCGGCGCCACCAAGGAGTGCACCGCCACCGACGTCGGCAACTCGCGACGATTGCGCCGTCGCCAGTTGGCGCCGAGGTGACGAGGGATCTGCGCGAGCCACGCGCGAACATCGCTGCCGACGGCAAACTGCTGACGGCGTTCCCAGGCCACGCGCGCAGCTTCCTGCACCAGGTCCGCAGCATCCGCGCGCCCCACCCAGGCCGACGCGATCACCCACAACGTTCGCCCATGCCGGGCGAACGCGTCGGTAAACTCATCCGCACCAAGCAGAGGGTTGGACATCGCTGCGAGACAGCGATCTCAGATGCCCGTGCCAGGCGACGCCGGCTTGGCCGGGGCCTTCGCGGGCGTGGTGGCGGGCGTCGTGTCGCAGCACTCGCCAGCCTTCGCAGCGCCCTTCGCGGGCGACGCGGCGGGAGTCATGTCGCAGCACTCGCCAGCCTTCGCCGCACCCTTCGCGGGCGACGCGGCAGGCGTCATGTCGCAGCACTCACCGGCCTTCGCGGCGCCCTTCGCAGGCGAAGCGGCAGGCGTCATGTCGCAGCACTCGCCGGCCTTCGCGGCACCCTTCGCGGGCGACGCGGCAGGTGTCATGTCGCAGCACTCGCCAGCCTTCGCGGCACCCTTCGCGGGCGACGCGGCAGGCGTCATGTCGCAGCACTCGCCAACCTTCGCGTCGGCCTTCACGACACCCTTGGCTGGCGCGACCTGGCCGGCGACCACCTGGCCGGCAACGACCTGCCCAGCAACGGGGGCCGCGGCGTCACCCTTGGCCTTCGCCTTGGGCTCCTGGGCTGCGGCAACCACGGGCGTGCACGCCGCCTGGCAGCAACAACCGGTCACTGGCTTCTCAGCCTTCGCCGACTTCTCAGCTGCGACAGGCTTATCAGCCTTGGCTGGCTTGGCCGCCTCTTGGGCAACCACGAACGAAGCGGCACCGAGGCCGACACACAGAGAAAGGAGAGTGTTGAGGATGGGATTCATGTTGGACCTTCGCCCCCAGATGTCGGGGCGACCCCGCTGGCGTGCAAGAAGATGAAGAACTTGCCAAGTGGCGACGAGCCATCGCTGGCCATGTTCGTGAAGATTCGATGGCAACGGCATGAAGGCTCATCGTGAGCCCCCTCGGCTACCGATAGATCGCGCATGAACGCGATCGTCTGCCGGGGAATCTTGCTCGTAAGTGTATTGCTTGGCGCTTCCTGCACCACCGCCAAAGGCCGGGGGTGGGACGCGTTCGAAGCCGGCGACTACCCTGGCGCCACGGCGGCGTGGGAAACGGCCGCGGCCAGTGGGGATGCAGAAGCCCAATACATGCTTGGCCTCATGCTCGACGAGGGCCATGGGCAGCCCGCGGATCCCTCGGGCGCCGCCCGGTGGTATCGCCTTGCCGCCGAACAGGGCCATGCCGCGGCGCAGAACAACCTGGGCCTGCTGCGGCGCGCGGGGCGGGGTGTCGAAGCGAATCCAGCCGACGCGGCGCTCTGGTTTGCGCGCGCTTCGGAGCAGGGCTTCGCGCCCGCGTTGTGCAACCGCGGCGTGATGTTCCTGCTCGGTCAGGGCGAACCACAGGACTTGACGGCGGCGCGCAGCCTGTTCGAACTCGCCGCCGCCCAGGGCAATGTGCAGGCCGAACGCCTGCTCGGCACGATCCATGAAGGGGGCCTTGGCGTTCCCGCCGATCCCGTCAAAGCAGCGCACTGGTATGCGCGCGCCGCCGAACACGGCCTCGCCACAGCACAGGCGCACCTTGGCCTCATGTACCTGCGCGGAGAGGGCGTTGCCAAGGACGAAACGCTCGCGGCAGCCTGGCTCCGGCAAGCCGCCGACCAGGGGTTGCCGAGTGCCCAGCACGACCTCGCGCTGCTGCTGCTGCGCGGTGAAGGTGTGACCCGCGATCGCGACGAAGGCCTCGCTTGGATGCGACTCGCCGCCAACCAGGGTTTGCCGTCCGCGCAGGCGCGCCTCGCGACCCTGGCGACGAACGCCAGTGGTCCGGCCGCTGCGCAGCCTGGCAAGTAACACGCCACCGGGTTGGCGGGTTCTTCATAGAGCCTTGATCGGGCACTCGACAACCGGCGACTAGCGTGTGGGGCTGCAACCGCAGCTCCCAACATGCTGACCCTCCGCGCCGTGCCCCTGTTCCTGCTCCTCCTCTCCGCCTGCAGTGGTGGCGGCGGTGGAAGTTCGCCAGCCGCCAGTGCAACGATTGCACCCGCCGGCGGCATGTTTGAGATCACGGACGGCAAACTCGCCCGCGTGAAGGTCGAGATCCCGGCCGGAGCGATCACGGCGCCCGTGCTCATCACGGCCAAGGAAGCGTTCCAGCAGGCGCATCCGGGCTTCAAGGCCATCGGCCGCGCGGTGACCCTCGCGCCCGACACGCCATTCCGGTTGCCGGTGCGCGTCTCGTTGCCCGTCGAACCGTCGAGGTTGTCGAGCAACGAAACCGTGGTGCTGCAACGTACGGCCACGGGCGACATCCTCGAAGTCCATCCCGACGAGATCGAGGCCACCCTCGGGATCGTCTCCTTTGACACGATGTCGCTGTCGACAGTCTGGGTAGCCGAGCGGTTGTTCCTCGGTGTTGGCTCCGAGGAGTTCTGGACCCTCATGGGCGGCGATGAGTGGGTGTTTGAAAACGGGCTTTCGATGTCGATGACGATGGAGTTCGCCGAACCCAACATCACGCCCTACGCGTACAAACTGCATATCGAAGGGCCCAACGGCGAACTCGGCCTCTACCTCGATCGCCACTGGAGCGGCACGACGGAATTGCTCGGCACCTATTCCAACGTCGGCAACGGCTTCCAGAACCTGAATGAACGCCGCCGTCTGCTGCCCGGTCGCGTCACGATCGGCCAACCTGTCGTCGACAGTTACACATATAACAGTTTCACACCATTTGGCGCGACTGCCGCAACCGGAACGGGTGTAGCAACCCTCGATGTCATCGCCGCCAACCCCGCGCAGCTCGTGACGCCGGTCGACACCTACAACGATCTGCTCGAGATGCGCTTCGTGAGCACCCAGTATTCGCCGACGGGAGCGCAGCTCGACAGCACCGAGTTTGCGATCACGTTCTCGCGCTACTTCGGCCCGGTGAAGCTCGAAGCCTTCGGCCGCAGTGGCGGATTGGTGAGCGGAATCGTCGGTGGTGTGCCGGTCGGACAGTGACCTGGATGTGCGAATCGGTAGCCTGAGCGGGTGTTTGCAAACTCCGTCTACTGGCTCCACCGCCTCGCCAAGCCGCCGATCTTCGTGATCGAGCTCCGAGCCGGCACGGCGCGCCTGACGAAGGGCTCGGTGCCCGCGTCGTGGACCAGCGACTGCGGTGAGATCGCCGCCGAGTTCGGCATCGCGCACGGCTATGTCGAAGGTGTGCGCACCCCGTGGGGGTTTGGCCTGCGCTTCTCGCCGGGCGTGCCGAAGGAATGCCACCAACGGTTCCGCAACGTGTTCGCCACGCATCTGCGGCGCCGGTGAATGCGGCGGGTAGTGCGTCTTTGGAGGCCTGGGGGAGACAAATTGCAACATCGGAGGGCCGACCACCATCGTGCTTGACGGTGAAATCGATACGCAATGGAAGGTCGTGCGGAATTCTTGCTCCGCACCAAAGGCGCCCCATTGCTCATCTTGCGCGCGGGAGGACCTGAAATCCCGACGCGCGCCTTCCCCTGGTCTGCCACTTCTCAGTCAGGAGCACCCCACAGGGATGACGTACGACCATGACGCCTTGTTCAAACACACCTACCAACAGCCAGAAAACGCCGCCTCACTACTGCGCAGCATTCTCCCCGCGGTACTGGCCGCAGCCATCGACTGGGACTCACTCCAACTCCTACCCGGCACCTCCGTCGACGAGAGTCTCCAGGCACGTCACGCAGACCTGCTCTTCACAGCCAACCTGCGAGGGCAGCGAGTCCTGCTCTATGTGGTCCTTGAGCATAAGAGCCACGACGATCGCTTCAGCGTTCTACAACTGCTGCGCTACGAGATTCGGGTCTACGATCGCTACCTACAGGAGAACCCAGATGCGACCTCTCTCCCGCCAATCGTGCCAATCGTCGTC
>JADZDL010000464.1 GCA_020851075.1 Planctomycetota bacterium
GGTGATGGATCATCGTGAGGCCGCCGGCGTTGCCCTGCGCGTCGACCACATCGCCATCGCAGTGCACATCGCAGTGCACGAAGCGGAACATGAACTGCTGGGTGCTGCTCGCGCCGCGGCGCTTGCGAGCAAACGTCTGGCCGTTGTCAAACGTGCTGCGGAACAGCATCCACATGCTCAAGTTGCCCATGCCGTTCTCGACGACATCGACGCCGAGGTTGCAGCCGTCGAAGGTGAGGAACTCGTTTTCGCCCATCACCGAGCCGCCCATCGTCTGGTCGTCGACGAGGAACCCGGTCGGCATGTTGCGCAACGTCGTGCGCATCACCATGAGCATCGATTCGTCCATGCCCATGCCGTGCAGACGCACGCCGCATTGGGTCTGCCCTTCGAGCTCGCAATCCATGACCATCGCCATCTCGGTCATCGGCATGCCCATCGACATCATCTGGGCATCGATGCCAACTTGCCCGCCGACGATGCGCAGCCCCATCACGGTGACCATGTGCGTACGCAGGGCGATGCCGGTGGCGACGTTGCCAGCTTGCAGCACTGGCATCATCGCCATGCCCGGCATCATCGACATGCCCGTGATCGTGAGGCGCGGCGCGAACATGCCGCCGCCCATGACGTCGGTCAACGGCTGCTGCAGCGTGATCTGCGGCACCATCATCGGGTCGATGCGGATCGTATCGATGACACTGCCGATACCGGTGAGTTGGGCCTGTTCGGCCGCCGACAACTGCGACACGAGCAACGAGCCATTGGCGAGGCGGATCGCTTCGTCGAGCGAAAGCAGCGAGTTGCCAATCACGCCATGCGATTGCGGGTCATTGACGTTCGCAGTGATGTTGGCGGAAGGCCCCTGGGTTAGCAGGGACGCGACGAGGAGGGAGGATGTGAGCATGCTGGTTTTGGGCGGGCGAGCGCCCAGCAGTGTAGCAAGCTAGTTGGGTTCCGGGCAGGTGTCCCCATGAGTTCGTCGTTGCGGCGATCCGCACGAACGGAGAACCTGGGCCGCTTGTCGTCCCTCGACCGCCAACTTGGTCTGCTGCGCGCCTTCGCCTGGGTCACCTACCCGTTTGCGTGCGTTCCGTTCCTGTTCCTGTTCTTCCAGCAACACGGGCTGAACCAGCAACAGTTCGGCGAGATCATCGCGGTCTACTACCTCGCGATGTTCCTCAGTGAGGTGCCGACCGGCGTGCTCGCGGATCGTTTTGGGCCAAAGCTCATGCTCGTGCTCGGGCCGCTGCTGCTGGCGCTCGGTTTTGGCCTCCTGCTGGTCTTCCGCACCTACGAGGGTTTCCTGGCCGGGGAAGCGCTGCTTGGTCTAGGCCACGCGGTGCTGTCCGGGCCACCTGCGACGATCCTCTATGAGACGCTGCGCGAACATCAGGCCGAGGCGCGCTACCTGCAGGAGGAGTCGCGCATGAACCGCAACCGCCTGCTCGGCACCGGCTGGTCGTTCCTGCTCGGCGGCACTGTAGCCTACTTTGGCAACGCCGAGGGTAACGCCTACGGCCTCGCCATTGTCGCGACGTGCGTGGGCAACCTGGCGGCGGCGGTGCTCGCGTTCTGCCTGCGGCCCGAACCCGGGCGGCCGCGGCTGCCACTGCGGGAGTTTGCGCGCCACGTCGCCTTGGACCTGGGCCGCGCCCCGGTGCGGTGGTTGCTCGGGTACTGGATCGTGCTGTTCGCGCTGCTGCGCTACCCGTTCCACAACTACCAGCCGTACCTGAAGGAAGCGGCGGTGCAGGAACCACTGTTTGCCAACCCGATGCTCGTTGGCGTGTTGTTTGCGGTGCTGAACCTCGGCGCCGCACCGCTGTCGTCCATGGTGCCGCGCCTCGTGCAACGTTGGGGCCGGCGCAGCCTGTTCTGGGGCATGCCCCTCGTGCTCGCGGCGAGCCTCGTCGTGATGGCGGCCGAACGCCACGCCGCGGCTTCAGGACACGGTTCGCGGGCGCTCGCGTGGTTGGGCATCGCGATGTTCTTCGTGCAGCAGGTGCCGTTCGGCATGCACTGGGCGCTCGTGCAGGAGTTCGTGAACCACCGCATCGGGCAGCAGGCGCGCACCACCGTGATGTCGGCCTTGTCGCTCGGCGCGCGGCTCGTCTACGCCGGCTGCAACGTGCTGCTGTTCTGGTCGCAGGAGCACCACGGCATGGCGGCGACACTGCTGTGGGCTGGCGTGATCGGCGCCGTGTCGATCACGATCGTGATGTGGCGGCGCCCCGCCGGGTTGCTGCGGGGCCAGGGCCCGATCGAGTGACCCCGATCGAGTGACCAACGGGCTCAGCGGCCCATGTCGACGAACACCCCGCCGTTCTCGACCGCGAGCTGCTCGAGGAACTCCTTCTGGAACTCGCCGATCGCGATCGTGTGGATCACCATGCGATACGCCTCGTTGTGCCGCCGCACTTCCTTGCGAATCTCGTTCGGGTCGACGAACTTGCCGACCGAAGGGCGTCCATCGCTGAGGAAGTAGACGGTATCGAGCGGGCTCTTCATCGCGCCCTTGTCCGCACCGGTCACCGCCGCCTTCGGTGGTTTGTCCGGGTCGACACCAAACGAGTAGAGCAGCGCCTTCAGCGTGTTGGTCTTGCCAGCCGCCAGGTTGGCGCTGCCACCAAGCCCTGCGGAAGCAAGCTCCTGGCTCTCGGTGCCGCCGAGTGGCTTCAGGCCCCGTACAAACGACTTCGCGGCATCGCGGTTGACGATGTTGCCGGGCACGAGGCGCGGTTTCCACACATTGAGGTCGCTCGCGAACGCGACGATATTGAAGTTCGTGGAGTCGTCCAGGTTGTCGATCGTGTTCAGCAACTCGGTCTGCACGATCGTGAACTTCTTGCGGTCCCGATAGCTCGCAAACTTCTCGACTTCGACCACAAGGTCATCCATCGAGCCCGAGACATCGATGATGAACAGCACATTGGTCGACGTGGTCGGGATATTCACGAACGACGTCGGCTTCGTCTTCTTGCCGTAGTACTCGTCGTTCTTGCGCCGCGTCTCGGCCTTCTTGGCCAGTTCCTCGTCGGTTGGAATGCGCCAACCGGGAATCGCCATGAGGTTCTTCCACTGCTCCTGCCACTTGTCGGGGTCGACCCCGAAGTCGAAGCCCGTGATGCGAAACAACGCGTCTGCGCATTCGGTGCGCAAACGCCCCGTCTTGCGCATGAGGTCGATCAGGGGCTGCACGGAGTCCTGCGGCCGCACGATCGAAAGTGCGGTCACGGCCGCAGTCTGCACCTGCCATTCGGCATCGTCGAGCAGACCAACGAGCGCGGGCCCGCAGCCTTGCACCTTGAGCTTGCCGACGGCGTCGGCCGCGGCCATGCGAACGAGCGCGTCCCCGTCGCCGAGCAGCTTCGGCACGAGCCCCAGGGTGCCGGCTTTGCCGATCAACGGCAGCGCCCGCATCGCTTCATACTTGATCGTCTGGCTGGCTTTGGGCTCGTTGGCGAGCGCCTCGATCACGGGCAGGGCCTCGGGCAGTTTTGCGCGGCCGAGCACCTTGATGAGGATCGCCTGCATCTCGGCGTCCTTCATCTTTGGCAGTTCGTCGATCCAGGTCTGGTAGGTCGACAGGCTGTTGTAGGTGCCAAGGATGTCGAGCGCGGTCTGCTGCACGACCCCGTTCGGGTGCTTCAACAGCTTCAGAAGTTCTTCGGCGGCGAGGCGGCACTCGTTGCCCTTGAGCGTCTTGATCGCCTCCACCTGCATCGATTCCTCCTTGGACTTCTTCCAATACTTGAGGAACTCCTTGGTCGCATCGATGTGCGCCGGATCGTCCTGCGCCATCAGGCAGGAGCCCAGCGAGAGAGCGAGCACCACGAAGGCGCCGAGCAGGGTTCGGATCATGTGCGTAGCAGCGAGGGGTCGGGGTACCGGGACTCTACCCGTTCCCGGCCTCGTCAGCATGCCGCCACCACTGCAACTTCACATCCCGCTCCAGGTGGCGGCGCAACCGATCGAGGTCCGCTCGAGCATCCCGGACCTGTTCCTGGGTCACCAGACCACCGCCATGGCGCGGCTTCAACACGAAGGACAGGTGCCGGTGGTATTCCACCTCGACGATCCAGTGCCGCTTCAGCGCCCCAGCCCCCAGCAACAGGGACTTGGCGAGGTTCTCGAGCTGCACGAGGGCCGCCGGCCCCGCGATTGCCAGCGCCACGAACGGCAGGGTCTTCTGGGCGATATCGCCGGCGCAGGCATCGCGCACGGCCAGTCCCTTGACACGATCGAGGGCTCGCACGAGCGGCCAGACCTCGACGGCGACCCCGCGCTGGCGGGCTTCCTCGGCGTCGTCGAGCGACTCGACGACCCGGCGTTCCCCGAAATGCGCCCCGCAGAGGCCACACTCGTGAATCGGAACTCCATCGGCTACGCGCACGCTCATGTCGCTATTGCCACACTCCGGGCAGGTGTCCACGGTGAGCATGCTAGCGAGGAGACCTTCCGCAACGAACGGGCTCTTCGGCCCGTTCGGCTGGGAGTCGTGCGGCAGAATTCGAGGGCACCACCCTAGCGCTTGCTGCTGCCGCTGCCGGCCGGCGGCACGGCCGGAGCCTTCGGTTCGTTCGGGGCCGTCCCGGTGCCGAGCTGGCGTTCGACGAGCTTCTTCAGCCAATCGTCCTCTTCCCGGGTCGTGCCCAGGCGAACGTCGGTGTCGCCTTCGCCCTGGACCACTTCGCCGATCGCCGACTTCGGCAGCATCACGCGGTTGGAGCGGAACTCCAGCACGACGTGGTCATCCGCGATGCCGCTCAGGATGCCACCGACGAGACGGTTGTTGTTCGTGAGGCGGATGAAGCCGGAGGTCGCCTTCTGCAGCGACTCGTAGTCCGACGAACCGAGCTCGTGCAAGCGTGAGATCGACGACGTGGCGAGGGTCACCTCACCCGTCTCGACGCGCAGCGTGATCGACTCCTTGCTGGAGGCCTTGACGCTACCGATGAAGTAGTTGCCGTTGTGAAGCTGCGCGAACGCGCGACTGCCTGGCAGCATGCCTTCAACGGCCTTGCCAAAGTCCTGGTCCTGGTTGCCCACGAGCAGGTCGTTACCAATGCGCACGAGCCCGGAGCGGTTGCCGCCGGTCACCCTGTCGTCCTTGCCGACGATCGGCCAACCCTGAGCAACTTCGGTGGTCGGCGGTGCGGGAACAACCGTCTCGGTCGCGACCGGTGGCACCGACGTGCCCACGGGCGTGGTTTCCGGCTCGGTCGGCACCTTGGTTGGTTCGGTCGAAACAACCTCCACGGGCGGGGTTGGATTCGTGGGTTCAAGGACCGGAACCGGGGGCACCGGCGTCACGATCTCGGTCCCCGGTTTCACCGCGTCGGTTGGCGACGTCGGCAGCTCGGACACGGGCTCCGGCATTGGCGGCGGCGGCACGACGACTTCGATGCGGGGCCGCTGAATCTGCACGTTCTGGACCGTTTCCGGCTCGAAGCTGAAGCCAAACCAGTCGGGCTGCATGACGATGACGGCACCTGCCGCGATCACCAGGAACGAGGCGGCCAGCGACGCGACGAGCCGCAAGGCGCGCCCACGACGCCGCGGCGCTGCCACGAACAGCGTTGGCGCGGCCGGCGTGCTCTCGGCGTAGAGGTCGTGCCCTTCGGCCTCGGCCGCAACTCCAGCACCAACAAGTGCTGGACGCTTGCTGAAGCCCGGCAGGGTCCGCGCGCCCCCCACCATCTCGGCACCTTCGGGGCTGGCTTCGTCGGGCTCGGTGTGGCTGACCTCGTCGACTTCGGCGAGCTCGTCCATGCTGGTGCCGGGCAACGGCTCCCAACCTGGCTCCGTGGTCTCGTCGCCATTTTCGCCCTCGGCTACCGCTGGCTCGAAAGGCTCAAGCGACTCGAGCTCCGCTGCCGCCGCTTCGCTGGCTTCCGCCAGGTGAGGCTGGGTACCGGCGACCGCGTCCAGGCTCTCCTCGCCCAACGTGGCCGGCTCTTCGCCCGGCTGCCAGGCGCCACCACTGTCATCGAGCACGAACGTATCCGTGGCCTCACCACCCTCGTCGAGCAACGAATCGGACTCGATGAGCTCGAGTTCCTTGTCGGCGTCGAGCGCAAACTCGTCTTCGGAATGCAGCAGCGAATCGAGTTCGGCCGTAAACGCCGCTTCCGCATTGTTGACGACCTCTGCGGGCAGACCGTGTTCCACGGGCGTGCCACGTTCGTCATCGAAGGGCACTCCATGGTCGAGTTCCAGGCCATCGGCGCGCCACGTCGTGGGCGCATCCTCGGCGAAGGGTTTGCCGCCGGGAAACTGCTCGGTCGGCCGCAGACCTTGCGTATGGTCCGTGAACAAGAGGTCGTCGGCATCCACGGAGGGATCAAAGTCCTGGTCCGCATTGCCGCTGGCCGGCGCACGCGCGTTGGCAGGCTTGCCGATGGCAGGCGGCAATTCGCTCGTGCCCTCAGCGAGGTCCTGCGCCCTGTTGGCCGCGGAGCCAGGTATCGCCTTGGCAGACACCGGTGGCGTAGGCGTCTCGAACAGGGTGTCGAGATCCTCGTCCTTGGCGACCGCATCCTCCTCGATGATGAAATCGTCGTCGAGAAAGTCAGGGTCGTCGTCGCGTTGCGCCTCGCCGCTCATGTGCTCTCCGTTCCAATCGTGGACAGGCACGTATCGGCTGAACCGGCCTGCGGACTGTTGCCGACTCCCCCAAGCTCGGCTCGGGGCACGGTGCGCGCGGTTGGGCCGTTGGCACCGGGGCCGGCAAGGACACTCTCCATGGGGGCTGCCTGACTCAGCGCGGTTCGGCCGCGAGTTCCCGACTGAGGTCCGAGGACGGCAGCAACCTGCGAACCCCGCCCCGCAGCACGGTGAGGCCGAGGGCATCGACGTACTCGAGGAGCGGGATCAGGTACTTACGGCTCGTATCGAGGCCATCCCGCAGCTTCGGGATATCCAGTACCTCGCCGTTCTGCAGGCAGTTGTTGCGGATCGCGTGCAGCACAGTCCGCACCACCGCCGACGCGTAGTAGTGCTCCCCCACCTTCTCGATCCGGCCCTCGTCCTGGGCGCGATCGAGCAGCGAAAGCATGGGGTCACCACTCTGGCCGGTAGCGGCCGCCAATTCGGTGTCGTCCGGGGGACGGAAGCCCCGCTGCTCACATTCCGCCACCAGCCGGTCCAGGCGCTGCTGCTGCGCGTCCGGCAGCGGCCGCAAACGGTCGACAAACAGGATCTGTCCCTGCCGACCAGCGCGCACGCGACCCGCCGTCTGCAGGCGTTCCCACAGGTAGTCGACGAGCCCCTGCGGCAGGGTCTTCGTGGTGCGCAGGGCCGTGCGTTTGATCGAGGCGGCATCGGGGCGCTTCTGCAGCATGCGCGCGACGGATTGCAGCAGTTCGATCTCGCCGGCATCGACGTGAGAACGCAGGAACGCGCGCATGCCCCGCGTATGCAGTTCGACCAGCGGCATGAGCGCGATCGCGTCAAGCACCTTCGTCTCCGGCGCTTCGAGCGCGCGCGCCAGATCGTCGACCGTGCGCCCATCGGGGCCAGCTTGCCCGAGTTCGTGCTCGATGCGGGCTTCGGGACGATCGCCGGCGGCCAGGATGCCGGCAAGTTCGGCGCCGAGCTCCTTGCGGCGGTAGCGGCCCGAACGCGACAACCGCAGCACCCGTCCCCCGCCGACCGTCGCCGCCGGATTCTGCGTGCGCAGGAGGAAGCGGTCGTTGTGCGCGCAGCAGACCTCTTCGTCGAGTTCGAGGCGGGCCGCGAGGCTCTCCCCGGGACCGACGCCATCACGATCGAGCAACAGCAGCGTGCCGCGAACCTCGATCGTGCCCGTGTGGAAGCGGATCGGCTCACGATGCTGCAGGCGGCCCGAACGCGGCGTGATCACGAGGTCGATATCGACGGCATCGCCGACCGTGAACACGCCGGGCGCGCATGCCACCATGCCGCGATGCACGCCGGCTTCGCGCGCATCGGGCACCGACAGCGCCGTGCTGTGGCCCGCCACCGCTTCGTCGACCTTGCCGCCGTCGGCGTGGATGCCGCGCACCTTCGCGCGCTCCTGCAGCGGCAGGATCTCGATCTCGGCACCGGGCGCAATCGTGCCGCTGGCAGGAATGCCCGTGATCACGGTGCCGATGCCCGGCAGCGAGAACACGCGCTGGATCGGCATGCGGAAGGGGCCGTGGCTCGTGCGCGGCTCCACGCCGAGTGCCAGAGTTTCGAGCCGTTGCCGCAGTTCTGGGATGCCCTCGCCGGTCACCGAACTCACGCGCACGACCTCGGCGTCGGCGAGCACCGTGCCCTGCACGAGCTTCCGCACTTCCTCTTCGGCCATGTCGGCCAGTGCCGGATCGACCATGTCGATCTTGGTCAGCGCGATCAAGCCGCCACGCACACCGAGCAGGTCGAGGATATCGACGTGTTCGATGGTCTGGGGCATGACACCGTCGTCCGCCGCCACCACCAGCATCGCGAGGTCCAGGCCCGTGCAACCGGCCACCATGTTGCGCACGAAGCGTTCGTGCCCTGGAACATCGACGAGCCCCAGCCAGCGCCCGTCGGCGAGCTTCAGCCGCGCAAAACCGAGGTCGATCGTGAGCCCGCGCTCTTTCTCTTCCTTGAGCCGGTCCGGGTCGATGCCCGTGAGCGCCTTTACCAGGCTGCTCTTGCCGTGATCGATGTGGCCGGCGGTGCCGACGACGACCGGATGGATCGATCGGGCCATGGGCGGCGGTCCTGTCCGCTCAGCGCGGCAGGTAGAGGATCCGCTCGCAGGAGTTGCAGCGCACGACCGAAGACCCGCCCATGAGGCGCGCGGTGTCGTTCAACGTGATCTTGTTGTAGCAACCCTGGCAGTAGTTGTTGTCCACCGGGCTCACGGCCTGCCGATCGCGCGTCTTGTAGAGCGCTTCGTATTCGTTGAGCAGGTCCTGCGGCACACCTTCCGACATCACCTTGCGACGCTGGCGAACCTCGCCAACCGCGCCGGCTCGCGAAGCTCGCAGCTTGTTGGCCTCGGCGAGGAAGCCTTCGAAGATCTTTCGTTCCCCCGCAGCCGCTTCGTCGGCGACTGCCACTTCCTTGCGCAGCTCCTCGATCGATTCGAGCAGCTTCAAACACTCTTCCTGCGTGACATCGCGGTCCTTGCGCACCGCCTCGATCTGGAACAACGTCGCCTGATACTCGGCGTTGTTGCGGACCATGTTCAAGCGCTCATTGAGCTTCTTGATCTCCTCGTCGCTGCCCATGACCGCTTTGTCGAGCGCGCGCGAGTCGAGGTCGGCCTTCGTCATGCGCGCCCGCTTCTCGGCGGCGATGCGTTCCAGCTCATCGAGCCGCTTTCGCCGTTTGGCCTCTTCGGCCGGCAGCGAATCAATGTCTTTGGTCAGGGAAGAGATCTCCTGGTCGACCTTCTGGAGCTCGAGCAGTTTCTTGACGTGAGGGTGCACCTGATCCTTGGCGAGAACAACCGCGACCTGCGGAGCCGAAGAGTGTAACCATCCTGGTCCGCCACTCAAGACTGCCGTGCAGGATCGCAGCACGGGACGCCGGCGAGCTTTCCCCAGCGCGGCCACGGGACGCCGCGAGCTGGGCCAGGTCGGGCGCCAGGTCGGCCGCCAGGACAGGGCGCCAAGACAGGACGACCGGACCGGGCGACCGGCCCCACCACCAAGAAACTCCAACCCCAGGCCGGGGCGGCCCCTTCCGGGCCCGCCACCCAGCCCTGGGGCGTCGACTAACCCAGTTCCATCGGGCTGTCGAAGAAGCCGCCCAGCCGGCGCGCCCGCACCGGGTGCTGCAGCTTGCGCACGGCCTTCGCCTCGATCTGGCGCACACGCTCGCGCGTGACGCGGAAGATGCGGCCGACCTCTTCGAGCGTGTAGGTGTAACCGTCGCCGATGCCGTAGCGCAGCTTGATGATCTCGCGCTCGCGGAAGGTCAACGTGCTGAGCACGCTCTCGATGCGCTCCTTGAGCATCTCGCGGCTCGCCGAGTGCACGGGCGACTCGACCGACTCGTCCTCGATGAAGTCACCGAAGTACGAATCGTCGCTGTCGCCGATCGGGCGATCGAGCGAGATCGGATGCTTGCTGATCTTCATCACGCGCTTGGCTTCGTCCACCGAAACCTGCGCTGCTTCCGCCACTTCGTCGATCGACGGTTCGCGGCCCTTCAGCTGGGTGAGCTTCTTGCTCACGTTGCGCAGCTTGGACATCGTCTCGATCATGTGCACCGGAATGCGGATCGTGCGCGCCTGGTCGGCGATCGAACGCGTGATCGCCTGCCGGATCCACCACGTCGCGTAGGTCGAGAACTTGTAGCCGCGACGGTATTCGTACTTCTCGACGGCCTTCATGAGGCCCGTGTTGCCTTCCTGGATCAAGTCGAGGAACGACAGGCCGCGGTTGCGGTACTTCTTCGCGATCGACACGACGAGGCGCAGGTTGCCCGACGACAGCTTGCGCTTGGCATCCTCGTAGTTGGCGTACGCCTGGCGCAGGAAATCGAGGCGCTTCTGCAGGCGCTCCACGGTTTCGAGCCCATCGATCTGCATGTCGAACAACCGGCGCTTCGTCTCCAGCGCATCCGGATTCTGCAACTGGGCGCCGCGGTAGCGCAGCAGACGCAACTGCAGGCGGTTCATCTCGGCGATGCGACTCTCGAGCAGGTCGATCATCGGCCGCACCTTCTTGCCCTGCAGGTTCAGCTCTTCGATCAGCGCCACGGCCTTGCGGCGGCGCGAGAAGATGCGCTTCTTCGTGATCAGCGCGCTCTCGGGCGTCACCTCGCCGTTCATGAGCAACTGGAAGTCCTTGCGCGCCGCTTCGTAGATGAGGCGCAGCGTCGCGATGTTGCCCGGCAGACGATCCGAGAGGTCCGCCTTGCCGACTTCAGGATCCTGCTGGTTCACCTTCAGAGTGCGATCAAATGCGAGCTCACCCTTCAGCACGTCTTCGAGGATCTCGATCGCGTTGCGCAGGCCAAAACCCGACGACAGCACTTCCTTGCGGAACTGCTTGCGCGTGAGCTCGATCTTGCGCGCGAGCGAGATCTCCTCCTCACGTGTGAGCAGCGGGATCTCGCCCATCTGCGTCAGGTACATGCGGACCGGGTCGTCGATCTTCTCCGTGATATCGACGATCGGCGCCGACAGCTCGGCTTCGGTCGGCTCGGCAAGATCGAGGTCGGGCGACAATTCCACCTCGTCGCCGCCGTCATCACCACCACCTTCCTCGTCCTTGCGGCCCGAGGACTTCTTGTTCTTCTGCTTGGCCTCGTCTTCGACGACATCCAGCCCCGCCTCCTCGATCATGCCGATGGCGGCCTCGATCTTGTCAGGCGACGACATGTCGTCGGGCAGCACGCTGTTGAGCTGTGCCAACGTGATCGAACCCGTCTTGCGATGGGTCTTGATCAGGGTCTTGATCTTCTTGTCGAACTCGGTCGGTGCGGACATAGGAATGGTCTCGTGGTCGCTGCCGCAGTGCTGTGGAGGACAGCGCTCGGCATCTGGGGTACGGGCGGCCGTGGAGGAAGGTGCTGGTGGATCGCGGACTAGGTAGAAGAAACTAGGTGAGAGCGATACGTGGGAATTCGATGCTGTGCATCAGAAGGGAGCCCCTTGGCCCTCCTCTGGTGAACCCGAAGCAGAGGAACCTGAAGCAGCGGAACCCAGATCTGACGAACCCCGATCTGGGGAACCCCGATCTGGGGAACTTGGCAACGATACGTCAGGCTGTTCCTGCTGGAGAGAATTCGGCTGGGAAGCAACCTGCTGACTCTGCGGGAGAAAGGGATTGGGTGCGGCATTCTGCGAGGTCGTCGCCGCCAGGCTGGTCTTGCCACGCGGCTGGTCCAGTCGGTGGCAAGCCATGAGTTGCTGCTGCAACTCGTCGGCGGCCGCCTTGTCGCCGCGCCCGATCGCCTGCTGCAGCTGCTGCCGCAGGGCACGCTTGCGCGGTTCGTTGGATAGGCGTCGTCGACCCTCGAGAAGGCCGGCCAGAACGGCATCGGCATCGACAATCGTCGCCGCCCGCTCCGCCGCCACGGCCAACACCCGCTGCACGCCCGGCAACTCCGCCGCGCGCGCAAACAGGTACTTCATGAGCTCCCCCGTCAACGTGCGCCCGATCGCGACGCCATCGCTGGCCATGCGGATCGAGGTCGAAACCTCTGCCACTTCGAAGGGGGCGCCATCGTCCGGATCAAAATCGACGAGCAGAAGGGGTTTGGCCAGCAGGCAAGCCAGCAACTCCACTTCCGTTCGCTCGGTCAGCGACAGCGGGCGGCGCGGCGCGGCCGGCGGCAGCTGGGAACCTCCATTGGCTGCTCCTGCTGCCCCACCGCCTGCAGAGCCGGCGGCATCGCGTGTTTCGCGCGCCGGAGCCCGCTGCGCCTTCTGCAGCATGCGCTCCAACGTCGGCGCCGGCACCGACAGGTGACGCGCCATCTCCTGCATGTAGGCGGCCTGGCGAACGGGCTCATGGACGAGCCCAAGCACCGTCGCGCACTCCCGCGCCGCCGTCTCGAGGTGCACCGCCTGCGAAAGGTCGAGGCGGCGCCGCATGAGACGGAACCACACCGACAGGGAGTCTTCGGCGGCATCGAGGATGTCCGCAAAACGCGCGCGACGCTCGGTCACGATCTCGGGGTCTTCGCCAGGCTGCGCAGTGACGACCTCGGCCGGATCCTTGGCCTGCTTGCCCTCACCATCCCCGGTATCGCTCATGAGTGCGATGCGCACGGGCAGACGGCTGTTCACGAGTTCGCGCAGCGCGCGCTCGGCGGCTTGTACACCAGCCCGATCGCCGTCAAACATCAAGACGATGCCGTCGGTGGCGTAGCGCTCGACCATCTTTGCATGGTCCTGCGTGAAGGCCGTGCCGAGCGACGCCACTGCGCCCGTGAAGCCCGCGAGATGGCAGGCGATCACGTCGGTGTAGCCCTCCATCACGACGATGCGGCGCTGCCCGGCTTGTTTGGCCTGATGTAGACCAAACAGCACGCGCCGCTTGTTGAAGAACGGCGATTCGGGCGAGTTCAAGTACTTCGGCGGTTTGTAGTCGCCGTCGCCTTCGCTGCCAGGCGCACCAGGAATGAGCCGGCCACCAAACCCGACCGTGCGGCCGCGTTCGTCGGTGATCGGGAACATCACGCGCCCCGCGAACAACTCGCGGCCATTGCGCAGCAGGCCCGCGGCTTCGAGCACATCGCGCGGCAGCTTCTGTTCCTGCGCGAACCGCGACAGCGCGCCACGTTGCGGATGGTAACCAAGCCGCCACGGCTCGATCGCCGGCACGAGGCCCCGCTTGTCCAGATACTGGTAGGCCAACTCACCCTCGGCCGAGTCGAGCGAACGGTGCAGGAAGCCGGCCACTTCGGCCAGCGCCTGGTACGGATCCGGGCCCTTGCGCGCCTCGGCATTGCGCCCCTTCCAGACCCCTTCGAGCGAGATGCCCGCGCGATCGGCCAGCACTTCCATCGCCTCGCGGAACGTGAGGCCATCACGCTCCATGAGCCACGTGAAGACGTCGCCGGTCTTGCCGCAGCCAAAGCAGTGGTAGAACTGGTTCTCACGCGAGACCGAGAACGAAGGCGAGTTCTCGGCATGGAATGGACACAACGCGAGCAGGTTGCGGCCGCGCGGCTTGAGCGGCATGTAGCTCTCGATCAAGGCGACCAGGTCGGTGGCCTCCTTGATGCGCAGCTTGGCTTCCTCGAAGCGGTCCATTCGGTGGGGATGCGGGTGGGTTCGGAGCTCGGACGAGGGGAAACGACGCGCGATGCGCTTGAGCGTATTTCGCCCATCGCATCGGGTGCAGAAGGGTATCCCAGCCGCCGCGCCAAGGCGCCAAACCTTGGACTGTCGCACTACTTCTGTGCGCCGCTTCGAGGACCGCCTTCTGGACGCCCAACCGGGAACCGCCGCGCCAACCGCAGGAGGCGCGCACGAAGCTGCCTCATGTACACGTTGCCACCGCGCCGCCCTGTTGGGAGTCGCACACCGAACCGTCGTTTCCCCAACCTGCTCACCGCCCCAAAGGATGGCGCCGCTAGTGGGCCCAACCATGTCCGGGTATGTGGGTTATTTTGTCCCGGGGACGCTGCGAGTTGTGGAACCCCTCCTTGTAGCATGCCATAGGCACCTGTCAAGGCCTGTGTCCGGCCCAAACGGCCCAACCGGCCCAAACGGCACTGGCCCGACGGCACGAACCCAACCGTACGGACTCCGCCGCCCCGGACCGGCTATTCCCCGAGCGGGCGACAGTCCCGCCACCAGGACACGATCGGGTCCGGGGCCAGCTGCTCGGCGCGCCCCTGCAATTCGGCCTCCGTGCGCGCAGCCGCGTGGCGGCCAATGACCGCGGCGGCGGCCGGCAAGGTGGTGCGCAGCACCTTGCGCCGCTGCTGGAACAGCTGGCGCACGAACATGCCAAACGACCGCCGCGCCGCCCCAGAATGCAGTTCTGGGGCCGCGTCCGCGCGCCGTTCGAGGCGCAGGATTGAGGACATGACCTTCGGGCGCGGCCGGAATACCTGCGGCGGCACATCGCGCAGCAACTTCGCGGCAAACAGGGCCTGCACGGACGCCGACAAGCCGCCGTAGTCGGCGGACCCGACCGGTGCGGCGATGCGCTGGGCGAGTTCCTTCTGCACGAGCAACACGGCGCGATCGGGCAACTCCGGCAGGGCGGCGATCTCCGCCAGCAGTGGCCCCGACACCGAGTACGGCAGGTTGGCGACCACGAGGCATTTGGCCCCCGCGGCATGCGCCTGCTGCACCGCGGCGCCGATCGCCGGGCGCAGGCTGCGCCCTTCCCCGGCCAGCGCGTCGCCGAGCACCCACTGCACATTCGTGAGGCCGGCGAGTTCCTCGCGCGCGATCTCGTAGAGGCGTTCGTCAATCTCGATGCCAACGACCCGGCCGGCGCGTGCACTGAGCTCGCGGGTCAGAAACCCGAGGCCCACGCCAATCTCGACGACGGTGTCGGCGGGCCCAGGCGCGGCCTGCTCGGCAATCCAGCGGTGCAGGGTTGGATCGAGCAGGAAGTTCTGGCCCAGCACGCTGCTCGGCTGAAACCCCACGGCCGCCATCTTCGCCAGGTATGCCTGGAACGGATCACGTTCGCTCATCGGGCTCCCGCGGCGGGCGACGATGGTCCCAGGTGCTGCGCGAGCCACCGACCCAGCGGCCGGGCCAACGAAGAGGGGGCCGAGGCAGCCGCCACCGACGGCCAGGCCGCGACCAGCACGTCCCGGTGCCGCCCGCGCGCGACGAAGCGACGCAGTTGTTCGAAGTCGAGGTCGGTGGGTTCGTAGTCCGTGCGCAGCAATGCACGCAACAATTCCGTCGGTGTGGTGCAGAGCCGCAGGCCAGTTCGCACACGGCGATCCCCCGCCAGCACCCATTCGGTCTGCCTGCCCATCGGCGTCAGGAAGTCCGCACCTACCACTTCGCGCGGCACACTCACCCCACCGACCGCCACCGCGCAACCGAGCGGCAGCAGGCCACCCGGCGCTTGCCAAACCGAGAGGCCCGGCAGGCGCATGGCGCGCTGGTGCAGCCAGCCAACCGCCATACCGCTGGTCGGGTTGCCGAAGTCCGCGTCGAACGTGCCATCATCGACGCACCATCCCCACGGCACCGACTCGGTCCATTCGCTCACGTTGCCGATGAGGTCATACGGCTGCCCCTCCGCACGCCGACCCGATTCCAAGGTGCCGACGAGCAACGGCTCGCCAAGGCCGAGTTCGGCGGCATTGGCGCGAGCGGCCTCTTCCTTGCGGCCCCAGGGGAACGGAAACTTGTTGCGACGATCCCCGACGGTCGCGAGCAACCACTCATCGAGGCGCGGCAAGCGCGCAAACCGCCAGTGCGCAAACGCGCGCGCCTGCCGCAGATCGACGCGCCCGACCGGCAGTGCGGGGTCGCCACTGAGGGCCGCATCGCTGGCCGCGACCTGCTCACCCGCCGCCGTTGCGGCAAAAGCCAACCAGTCGCCGCGCGTCACCTCGAAACGATCGAGGAAGAAGTAGGAAGGGCCGCGGTCCCCCTCTTCGGCGACCAGCGACGGCCGTTCCATGAGCACGAAGTCGCGCAGCGAACCGAATCGACCTTCTCGGCTCAGCGCCGTCTGCGGCGAGGTGCCGTCCGAGTCTGCATAGGCTGCCGAATCGCAGCCGACGAGCAAGGGCAGCAGGAGCACCAGCAGGCCCACGGTCGCGCTGCGGTGGCCACGCGAAGCACGCCTGCAGTTTCGTACTTCGCGGGCCGATCTCATGCGCGGGCTAGACTTGTTCCGGGTCGCGATCAGTCGTTCAACATGAGGATCTCGACGCGGCGATTGTGCGCGCGCGCGGCATCATCCGTGCCCGCATCCGCCGGCTTGTATTCCCCGTAGCCGGAGACACCGATGTTCTCGGCCTTGAGGCCCACGGTCTTGGTCAGGTACTCGGCCACCACCATGGCGCGCTCCACCGAGAGGCGCAGGTTGGTGCCCCACTGGCTCTTCGTGATCTTGGTGTCGTCGGTGTGGCCTTCGACGCGCAGCTTCTTGTCCTGCAGCGAGCCCAGGAGCTCGGTCAACGTGCGCTTGCCCTGCTCGGAGAGATCGTTGCGGCCCGGTGCGAACAGCACGCCACCCGCGACGCGGAAGATGATGCCTTCGTTCGACCGCAGCACTTCGACACCCTCGATCTTCTGGTTGCCGGCGGCACCGTACTTCTCGAGCAACTCGTTGATCTTCTTCTTCTGTTCGGCGATCCACGAAGCATCCGCGGCCCGGCCCGTGAGGTCGGCGACCTGGGCGGCGAGACGCTCGTTTTCGACCACGAGCGACTTCTGGCTCGCGATCATGTCCGCGTGCTGCGCACGCAGCTGGTCGTTCTCGCCGAGCATGCGGCGGTGGGCTTCGGGACTGACGCAGGACGCCGCCAGGAATAGGGCGGCAAGGACCAAGGTGTGCTTCATGGAGATACCCCCTCGCAAAACGCGGGTGCCACCCTCGACCGACCGGAGGCCAGGGGTTGCAGGGAGGAGGTTACCGAAGCCCGAAGCGAATTGCCACGGGCGAGCACATCGAAGCGTTGCGGGCCGCCAACTGCGAGGCGACCCACTGCGGCCAATTCTGGCCTGCGGCCTACTTGGCCTTCTCGGCCCAGAGCGACGTGACGGCGCTGTCCTTCGGGTTCTGCTCCTGGCTGATCCCGTAGGCGACGAGGCCGCCCCAGAACAACACGATGAAGCCGAGGATCGCGACGGCGGTCACCCAACCGGGTTCCTTCGTAGCGGCCGCAGCCATGGCGACCGGCGCGCTGCGCTGGGCCCGGGCGGCACCACCGCGAGGAGCGCGCGCTTCGACGACGACGTCGTCGTCGGCGAGCAGCGTGTCTTCGTCCGAGATCTGCTCGGTGACCATGCCGGTGTCATCTTCGAGCGAGTCGGCAAACGACAGCTCTTCGTCGCCAGCGGCCTTGGCGCTCAGCGCCTGGATGTCTTCCGAACGGAACTTCATCGAATCGCCGTCGCGGAACGCGCGAATCTCACCTTCGGAGACGAGCTTCTTCAGTTCCTCGCTGCGCATCTTGAGTTCGCGCAAGGCCTTCTCGAACGAAAGGAAATCGTCGTTGTTGTTGGACACGGTCTACCTCGTAGCGTCGCTAGTTCGGCCCAAGGGCTGGGCCAGGGAGAGGACTGGATGGGATCAGGGGGGAGTTCTACGTGGCCCCAGGCACCGACGCAACGTCGAGCATGGGGAAGGGGCCGCAGGAGCTTACCGCACGATTCGCGTTTGGGTAGCCACTACTTGCGGCCGGAGAGGCCGGGGTCGAGGCTCGATTTGGCGTCGCCGCCGGTGCGACCGCGCTTCTGGAACACGTCCTTGATGCGATCGTAATCGTATTCACTGCGATCGTTGTAGCCCTCGAGCTGCAGGTCGAGGTCGATGCGGCGAGCGCCGACGAGCACGACGCGCCGCTGCTCGGCCGAGCCGCCGCGCGCCTCGTAGACGGCAAGCTGGCGATTGACCGTGTCGACGAGGTAGAGCACCGAAGTGCCAACCCCGTAGCTGCCGGTGACCGCAACAAAGCCGTTGGCACTGGCCGAATGGCCACCTTCTTCGCTGTAGACGACGGCCGGCTCGGCACCCGTCGTGCCTGCCCCCGGCGTCGGATCCGGTGGCGGCGGCGGAGTGGTCGGGCCACGGCCCTGGGCGAACAGGACGGGTTCGGCCGCGCCGCCGCCCGCCTTACCAGGAAAGTCGCCGCCACCGCCGACGGGCAGGCGTTGACCAAGCAGGAATGCCATGCCGAAACCGGCACCGAGCAGAAGGGTCTGTTGCCAGGCTTTCATGAGGGGGTCACGAGTCTACCTCACGACCCCCACCGTTGCGAAGGCCCCCGTACGCAGGAAGTGCAGGACCTCGCGCGCCGTCACCGGGTCGTAGGCGATCCGCGTGTGACCAAACGGCAGCCGGATCGTGGCCGTGGCACCGTCGAACGTCGCTTCGTCCACTGCCACGGTGCCGTCGTCGCGCCCCGGAATCGACGCATTGCCCTCGCCCAGGTCGCCGACGATCGTGCCGCTGCGCCCTGGCTGCGGAATCGCCTGCTGGACCAGTGGATCCCCCGGCGACAACTGCAACGCGCCGGCGGTCCCCATCGCCAGCCGAAACAAGAACCAGTGCTTGCGAAGGTCGGCCAGCAGCGCGCCGTGATGCGGCACGGCGATGTAGACGCAGCCGGTTGTCGGCCGGGCCTCGGCACTGCGCAGGTACTGCTCGATGACGAGGCCGCCCATCGAGTGGCCGACGAAGTGCAATTCGTGCACCGGACCCGTCGCATGGATCTGCTCGACCGCCGCCGCCAACCGCGCGGCATGCTGCTCGATGCGCTCGCGCGTGCTCGGGTAATCGAGGTTGTGCACTTCGTAGCCGTGGGCGCGCAGCGTGCGTTCGATGCGCAGCAGCGACAGCGACGACCGCCACATGCCGTGCTGCAGCACCACGACGCGGCGCTGGCCGTCCGCAGGCACCCGCATCGGGTCCTCGATTTCTGGCGCCCCCGCATTCATGAGGTAATCAAACGGCCAGGCAAACGGCACGCCGGCGATGACGGTCGTGAGGTAGCCAGCCAACAGCGCGAGAAACCAGCGCCAGCTGCAGCGGGCTACACCAAGCTTCGCCTTCATGCGAAGTTGCCTGGCGAATCCAGATTCACCCCTCCGTGCAGGCGCGGCGTCCACGGCAATTCGCGCAGGACCTTGGCTTCGTGCTGCCCGAGCACGCGCCAGCGAGACGCCGCGGTCTCGGCGCCGAGCACCAGCACCGCGGCGTCCTTGTAGAGCACTTCGTGCCGCTCTTCGGCGGTGACGAGGTCAGCATAGAAGTCCGCGACTTCGGGATCGACCGTCGCCAACGCGGCAGCCAACAGACTCATGCGCTCGCACGAACGCGCTTCGATGATGGCTCCGACCAGCAGTTCGTCGGCGAGGCGCTCGGGCATCGTGCGCAGCGTGCCGGCCTTCAGCCGCTCCGCGTAGGCCGACGGCGGTTGCGCGCGGTACTCGATGCCACGTGCCCCCAGCAACTTCAAGGTGCGTTCGAAGTGCACCAGCTCCTCGCGCGCCAGGGCCGAGATGCCACGTAGGAGCTCCGAACGCAGTGGAATGCGAAACAGGAACGACATCGCCGCGGCCGCCGCCTTCTTCTCGAGGTGCGCCTGATCGATGAGCAGATCGGCTATGTGCCCCACCTGGCTCGCCGCCCACGCCGCGGGGGTCGTATAGGGCAACGGGTCGCAGGCCAGGGTCTCGGCAGCTGGCTCGGTGGACTCTCTCGGCATGATGGTTGGCAGCGTAGCCCCCGCGGTGCCGTCCGCCAACCTCGGCGCGCCGAGGCCGTCAGCGCTGCCGCGAACCGACGGCATCGGCGACGGCAGCCCGCGCGTTGGCCGGGGTCCGGACCGCGGCCTCGTGGTAGGACCCATCGAGCCGCCAGACATGCCCGTCCCAGACGAACGCCAGCAACTGGGCGCCGTCCTTCTTCGCGCGCTGCACGGCGACGACGGCGCGCTGGCCGCGCACTTCGCCCGCCAGCAGCGGCTGCACGAGCTGTTCGCTGTAGGCGCGGTCGCGGTCGAGGCTGAAACTGCGCAGGGCTTCGGCATCGAGCGACCGATCAACCGCCGCCAGTTGCCGCTGCAGGCGTTCGCGGTGCGCGGGCGTCACCACGGCATCAAACGCGGCGACGTCACCACGATGGCAGGCCGCGTCGACTTCGGCCGCCGCCGCCCACAAGCGCAGCAGGCTGCCTTCGCTCTCCAGCGGGCCTTGCGGCAGAGGATTGGGCCAGGCACCCGGCAAGAACGCAAACACCACGGCCGCCGAGCCAACGGCCAACAACGCGGTGAACAGATAACTGCGACTAGTCCCCATAGTGCACTCTCGTCAGACCGGATCGGAAACGAAGGATGACGCCGCCGGCCGTAGCAGCGGCTGCAGCGGCAGGGTCGGCGGGCCGCAAGGATGCGTCGGCGACCACTTCGCCGTTTTCGACGCGCGTCGGCATCGGGCCACTGAGCAACGCCGTGAACGGCAACTCGACGGGACGTCCTGGGTCCCCCTCACAAAGCAGGATCAACTCGCGCCGCGCCCCATCAAACAGACACTCGCGCAACGGCGCGCGGGTGCTCAGCACGTGTGGCATCGCGCCACCGCGGTGAGCCCGGACTTCGAGTTGGTAGGTGCCCGGACGATCCGGCAGGAACACCGTGCGGCCCGCGAAGTGCGCCCACGGCTTGCCATCGAGGTAGGCCTCTTCGAAGTCGGCCCCCATCACCACCGACGGCGGTGCGAGGCGACTCGCCTGCAGGATGCGCACGGTGGCGCGGCTGGGCTCTGGATCGCGCAGAGCGATGACGTGCAGCGAGCCGGGACCAGGCCGCGTCTGCGCGAGAATGCCAGGCCCCCCGCGCAACTGCACCGTATCCCCCGGCAACAAGCACACCCGCAACCAGTCCCCGCCGGTGGCCGCCGGCTGCGCACCACGCCACGTCCACCAGCCGTTCTCGCGCACGCAGTACGGCGTGCGCGCGCGTTGGCGCACGTGCAGCAGGCGGGTCCAGGCCACGGGCAGGTCGTTGACAAGCGTCGCCTCGCCACTATCGCCGAGATCAAACTCGTGCGGCTGGTCGAGGGCGCTGAAAATCGTGGGTGCGAGACGGAGCAGCGACAGGCTCTCCGCACGCGGCGCCAACCAGAAGCCAATGCGCGCCGTGAGGCCCGCTTCAGGCGCACTGACAAACTGCAGCGCGCCATCGCGCACCGTGAAGTGCTCATAGCGCGACAACTGCAGCGGCACCACGAGCACGTCGGGCAAGGTGGTGTCCGCGGCCCGCAGCACGAACGGGCTGCGCAGGTTCTTCCTACTCTCCCCTTCGCCGCACGCCAACAACTGCGCGTGCGCCGGCAGTTGGATGGTGCGTTCGACCTGCAGGTTGCGCGCGGCGCGTTCGCAGCGGATGCGCATGAGGAAACCCGGGAAGTCCGCCAGCGTCACGAACTCGAGCTGTTCCTGGTGGTAGCTCGAGGCGGACTGTTCGATGAGTTCTGCCGTGCTGCCGGCCGGCACCGCAACGTGGGCCTCGGCCCCGACGTCGCCGCTGCGCACGAGGCGAAGGCGATCGAACGACACGGCGCCGCCTTCTACGACCGCGAACTGCAGCATGCGCATGCCGCTCTTGGCCAGGTGCACCGGCACCACGTACGGCTCGATCGGCTGGCCGTCGACGAACGGTTCGCAATGCAGCGTCGCCCCATCGAGCGACACGACGAGCACCCCGCGACCGCGCACGGCGCGCGGCGCCACCTGCAGTTCGTAGTAGCCGTTGCCCAGACTAAGCTCCACCGCGGCCATCGCCGGCCAGGCGGGCGCTTCGTTCCAAGCGAGCACCGAAGGCACGCGGCGATCGTCGAGGCGCAGGCCACCGGCATCCGCGTGCCCATAACCACCTTCGCCGCGCGTACCCTCGGCCAGCAGGTCCACGTCGACGCTGCGCAGCGCCTCGGGATCGGGGCGACCACCAAACAGGCGCGTGCGCACGAACGCCGCACTGAGCGCGGCGGCTTCGCCGGTGCCGAACTGCGCCTGGCCCGCCGGATCAAACAACAGGGCGCCGCCGCTGCCGAGCAATCGGAACCAGTTGTTCTGCAACACATGCACCGAAGCGGGCACCGGCACTTCGGCCCCGAAGCCCGGGGCGAGGTTGCGCACGAGGCCCGCGGCGGCGGCGCGGAAACCGTTCTTGCCCGTGGCCGACAACCGCATCGCCACGGCGGCGCGCAGCGGTTCTTGCGAGATACCGTGCACGTATTCCAGCGTCGTGCGACCAAGCGTCGCCGGGTCATGGGCGTTCCACCACATGGCGCCGCCGCGGCCCGCGCGTTCGCGCACGAAGTCATTCGCCTGCGCCACGATCCAGTCCGGCTGCGAACCGCCGCCAACCGTACCTTGCTCGCCGGCGACGAAGAGCTCGCGCGCATCGAGGCGACCGAGCGGAAACACATCGCCGGGGAACCCATCGCGCCAGCTCGCGGCGACACCGGACAGACTCAGGCCCGGCAGCGCGCCATCACCCGCCTCGAGCGCCCGCAGCGAACCGCCCATCGGCGGCGCCAGTTCTCCGCCGCGGTAGAGGTACGCAGCCGGCTGATAGTCCTGCACCATCGCGAGGCCATACCCGGTCGGATCCCGCAGCCAGTCGCGCACACCGAAACCATCGAGCGCACCGGCGCCGAGCCGGCGCAGGTCGGCGAGTTCGCGCGCCAGGAAGCGCATCGTGACGAGCCGCTCCACGACCTTCTCCCCCGCCGGCAGGGGATCGACGAGGGCCTGCAACAGCATGCCCCGCGCGTGCGCCTCTTCGCCAAGGCTCGCGACCGTGCGCGCGTTCCAACCTGGCCAGAACGCATCGCCGCGGTAGGACGTCGGACGCTTCAACGGATCGCGCGCCCCCCACGCCAACGGCAGCCCCTTGCTGCGGTCGCACAATTCGAGTTCGAGCAGGTCGGCGCCGGCGAGCCAGCTCGGCACGAGCACTTCGTCGAGGATCTCTTCCCCGCGCCGCGGCTCGGCATCGGCCCCAACCGACATCACCGCAGCCTGCCAACCCCAATGGGCGAGCAGCGACTGCATCGGCACCTCGCGGCGGGCGAACGTCTCCGGCAGCGCCTCGGCCATCGGCACCACCGCGGCCGGCAATGGGCAGAGCAGCAACGGCCCCACCCGGTCGCGGCGCAACCACCGCACGCAGTTCTGCACGAGGCGCCGCGAGTTGTCGCGCAGGGTCGCGTCTTCGTGTTGCAGGTCGGGCTGCAGCCCGCAGGCGAGCACCTCACCTTGGCCTGCACTCCAACGCAACACGATCGGACGCGCTTCGTTGGTGAGCTCCCCATCGATCTCGCTAGCAAGCCGGGCGAGCACCTCGGCGTTCTGCGGATCGCCCAGCGACCACGAAGATAGCGGCACACAGCAGGGTGTCCCCCCCGTAAGCAGGTAGGTGTGTTGCGTCGCTGCTTCCGTGAGGCCCTCGAACAACTCCGGCACGCGACCTGACACCACCTGGCAACCAAGCCGCGCACTGCCGCGCGCACTGCGAGCATCCAGCCCCCAGCGGAACGGTTCGTTGCTCGGCCGCTCGGTCTCACAGAGGTCGGCGACGAGCGCCGCCGCATACCCAAACAGCAGCACCTTGCCGCCCTTCTGCACGAACGTGCGCAACGCCTCCCGCTGCCCATCCGTGAGCCGCACGTCCGGCACTCGCCAGCCGTCGACGACGAAGACCAGTTGGCTCGTCGGCACCGGCGCGAAGTTCTCCCCCGCCGCGGGCAACGCGATCGTCAAGGGGTCGCCGGCCCCCGCCAACACCTGCCGCCACGGCTCCGCCTGCGCCGCGTTTTTTGGGGCTTCGAAGGCCGGGCCGGAGCAGGCAGCCAGCCAGCACAGCAGGAAGACGCACAGCCCGCCGAGCCCCGAAGGGACGGTGCGCCACGCTTTCCGAGTGACTCTGGTTCGTCGTGCTAGCATCCTTGCCATCGCATGGATCGGCACAACCCCCACCCCTCCCTTGAGGACCGTCTCTATTTTCGACAGTTGCTGGCTGGCCGCGACTTCGCGAAGGGCGATCCGATCGCCGCGCAGATGGTCAACTTCAGCTACCTGGTCGGCGATTCGGTGACCAAGGAGGCGATGATTGTCGACCCCTGTTACGCCACCGACGACCTCGTCGACCTGGCCGAGCAGGACGGCATGAAGGTCGTCGGCGCGCTGGCGACGCACTACCACCAGGACCACGTCGGTGGCGACCTGTTTGGCGAACAACTCGAAGGGGTGCGCGAACTCATCACGCGCTGTTCGTGCAAGGTCCACGTCCAGCGCCCCGAAGTGCCGTGGGTGAAGCGGGTGACGGGAGTGAGCGACAGCGATCTCGCGCAGCATGATAGTGGCGACATCGTGAAGGTCGGCGAGATCCCGATCCAGCTCATCCACACGCCGGGGCACACGCCGGGTTCGCAGTGTTTCCTCGTGCAGAACCGGCTCATCGCCGGCGACACGCTGTTCCTGCAAGGCTGCGGCCGCACCGACCTGCCCGGTGGCGATCCTCGGCAGCTCTACCTGTCGCTGTCGCAGAAGCTCGCCAAGGTGCCGGATTCGGCGATCCTCTATCCGGGACACCTCTACGACCCGCGCGCGAGTGCGAGCCTCGGCGAGACGCGGCGCAGCAACTTCGTGTTCAAGCCGAAGACCGAAGCGGAATGGTTGTCGATGTTTGGTTAAGGGGTCGCCCGGAATCACCGCAACCGGCCGCTCTGCGCCGAACGCCGCGCACACTGGGTCCCCTGGCCTTGACCTCGAGGCCCGAAGGTCGACGATATGTCGATGTTCGATCTGCTCGCAAAGTCGAGGCGTTTGCTCCGCTGGGCCGTCCTGCCCCTGACCTTCCTACCGCTGGTTGCGCAGGCGCAATGGCGAGTCGAAGGCGGCCCGACCTGGTCCGACACGGCCGCCTATGATCAGGCCCGCGCCGAACTCGTGAGCGTCTGCGCGGACGACACGTGGGTGTACGACGGCAACCGCTGGCAACGCCGCGCGTCGCCAAGCGCGTTGCGCAATCGCACCGAAGTCGCGCTCGGCTACGATGAAGGTCGGCGTTGCGTGGTGCTGTTTGGGGGTCGCATCGGCACCGCGCCCCAGGTCGACACGTGGGAATGGGACGGATCATCCTGGACGTTCCGCAACAGCAACTCGCAGCTCGCGAGCCAACGAAGCGTGATGGCGTTTGATGCGGCGCGCAATCGGCTGGTTCGTCACGGCATGGACCAGAACGGCTTCTGGCGCCTTTGGGACTGGGATGGGGCCACCTGGACGCAACTCGGCACGAGCCTGCAGAACCTCTATGCCATGGTCTACGACGGGGGCAGCAGCCGCCTGCTGGCCCACGACAATCAGCATCTGTACGGCTGGAACGGCACCGCCTGGACCGTCGTCGCCTACGGCGTGATCCCCACGGTCGGCTACACGAGCAGTCTGCTTGCCTACGACCGCAGCCGCAACGTGGTCGTGCTGACCCGCGGTTCCGCCACGGGCATCGACGTCTTCGAGTGGAACGGCATCACGTTCGTCGCCCACCCATCCCCGACCTCGCCGTTGGGACGCACCACCTGGACCCCGGTCTACGACACGGTGCGACAACGGGTAGTCGTGCACGCGGGTTTTGACAGCAACCGTCCGATGTCGCACATCGACACCTGGGAGTGGGACGGCGTGCAATGGCACGAGTACATCAGCGCCCCGCCGACTCGAACCGTTCCGACGTTGGCCTTCACGAACGTGGCCCATGCCGCGGATCGCAATCGTCTGGTGCTCTGGCAATCGGCCGCCGGCAACGATCCGCGCGCCGGCACTTGGGAATGGGACGGCCAGAGGTGGTGGCACATGGCGCCCATCCAGCAGCCGCAGGCGCCGGCGAATGGTCCGCTCACGTACGATTCCCTGCGTCAACGCATCCTGCTGGTCGCTGGAGGAACGGCGGCGACCCTTACCACCTGGGCCTACGATGGCATCACCTGGACACAACTGCCAACGGCCAATGCGCCCAGTGATCGAAGAGGCCAGGAGCTCGCTTACGACGCCGCCCGCGATCAGGTTGTGCTGTTCGGCGGCAACACGACGAACGACACGTGGTTGTTCGACGGTGTCAACTGGCACCAGCAAACGCCGGCAACGTCGCCTGGAATCAACGCCGGGCACAAACTCGTCTACGACGAGGTGAGGCAGGAAGTCGTCATGTTCACGGTCAGCGGTCAGACCTGGATCTGGAACGGGTCCACCTGGGCGTTGCGTACCGTAGCCGGTGCGCCGAGCTCCCGCATCGGCTTTGGCATGGCGTGGGATCCCGCGCGGCAACGCACCGCGCTGACCGGCGGAGCCAACCCCAACTACCAACCCACGGGTTGGGTCCTGCGTCCCGCCGGGCTTTGGGAATGGGATGGCAACGCCTGGGCCCAGCGAGCCACGACCGGGCTGTCGCCGGTCATGGCCATCACGTTGGCCCACACAGCAGACTCGCTGGTGCTCTTTGGTGGCATCGTCAACAACAACAGCACGGACCAGCTCCTGCGTCTCGTCGATGCGCCGTTGGCGCTCGCTTCGGAATACGGCGCAGGATGCCCTGGCACGCACGGCAACCCGCTCATCGCCGCCGATTTCCTGCCGTACGTCGGCCACACCTCGTTTGGGTTGCAGCTCACCTCGCTGCCTGCCCAGGCCCCGGCCCTGATGGCGTTCGGGTTCGCCAGCGGCGCCGCAGCACTTGGCAACGGTTGCACCCAACTCGTAGCCGGCGGTCTCAATGTGCAGTTCACGTTTGCCGACGCCGGCGGCGTGGCGAGGTTTCCGCTGTCGATTCCTGCGGACCCGGCCTTCCTCAACATCCACATCTTCGCCCAGGGTGCCGCGATCGACCCCAATGGCGCCCTCGGCGGCATCGCCTTGTCGCGCGGCATCGACCTGCTGCTAGGTAACTAGCCCAACGAAACCACACCCGCGGCAAACAAGAACACCGCGAGCAACACCCAACAGAGCCACAAGACCAGCACCCGCTGGCCGTGTCTGCTCGCCTGGTCGCGCTCGGGATTCTGCGCCATCCGCAGGGTCATCGACCGTTGGGCGGTGGCGCCGCGAGCCCTTCCGCGACTTCCGCCGCGGGCAGGGCCTCCGCGTAGGACAACGGCACGAACGTGGTGCGCCCCGCCACGACTTCGCCTACGGCCTCGCCGAGGCGGTGGTCCTTGGTGGCCACGATGGTCCATTGCCCCGCGGTGCAACCGCGCCAGCGAAAGCGCCCCAAACGGTCCGTAGTGACCTTGGCATCGAGGGCGCCCTGGCTCGCATCGCCGCCGTCGCGCATGCCTGGCGACGCGAGGCAGAGGTCCACGCCTGGCACACCGCGGCCCTGCGGATCGGTAAGCCGCCCTTCGAGTGTGCCCCCGGCCGATCGTTGCCACCGCACCGGGCTGCCCTTCACCCCAGGCCTGCCTTCGAAGGTGCCTACCGCAACACTGCCGTCGTCGCCGGTCACCACGACGAGATAGTCGTCGACCGGCAAACCCGCCACCTCGATCCGGCCCAGCCGATCCGCCGCCATCAGGAGCACGGGCCGCCGCAGCTCCAGCGTTGGCGCGATGGCCACGTGCGCAAACGGCAACGACTCGCCGTTCGCGCCACGCAACTCGGCGTGCAGGCCACAGGCGCGTTCGACGAGAACGTCGAGTTTGCCTGCCCCACTGTTCCACACCCGCGTCCACGTATGGCCCCGCGCGAGGTTGCCAACCTCCGATTGCACGCGCCATTCGCCGCAACGGAGCCCGATGCGCAGCGGCCGGTCCACACTGCCTTGCACCGGCACGGCAAACGCACCGTCGTGGCCAACCACGCAAGAACCAAGGCGCACCTGGCTCAGGTCTTCGACAACCAGCTGCTGGCCCGCCACCGGCTGGTCCGCGTCATCGCGCAGGCTCCCGCGCACGAACGCCACGGGGTTCTCGCTCCCCGCCGGTTCGGGCGACACGCGGAACTTGAGCATCGAGCCAGGCCCCCGATCGATCAGGAACCCCCTCGGCTTCACCACGAAGCCGGGCACCACCACCTGCACGAGGCTCGTATCCGTCGCCACAAACGACGCCGAGCCGTCCGGCCCCAGCGCGATGTGGCCGGCAGCCTTCTGCAGCGCCTGATCATAAGCCAGCAACTGCACGTGGGCACCCTGCACCCCCTTGGGCATCCCCACCACCTGCACACGTCGCGCGGCCCGCGATTGCTCGGGCAGCGTGAGTTCGCAGCGTGTGTCGCCGAGCACACGCACCGCGCGATCGAGAACACCCTCGGCCGCCCAGACGCGGACGTGGCAAAGCCGCAGCGGCACCGCGGGCAACTCGAAGTTCCCTTGCGCGTCGCACACACACTGGGCCGAGAAGTTCGACGCGTAGACGACGACCACAGCACCGTTTGCAGGCCTGCCTGGCGCATCGGTGACACGACCAGACAGCCGGGCACCGTCTTCGAGGCAGATCCGGCGGGTCGCCGCTTCTTGCTGCGCAAGCACGACGACCTGGCCGACCTTGCCAGGCGCCGAGAATTCGAGTTCCCCCGCGTCACCACCGCGCACCCGCACCCGGTAGAAACCCTGCGCGTCGGTGGCCGTGCGGCCACGTTCCTGGCCCAGGATGCGCAGCCGCACGTTCGCCGCCGGAATGGCATCCCCGAGCAGGTCGACCACCCGCCCCTCGAGCAATCGATCCGGCACGACCTCCGCCTGGGCGCGGATCGGCCCCGGCCCGAGCAGCATGCAGACGGCGGCAAAGGACAGTCTCCCCAGCATGAACGCTCCGCGGATCGGTTCGTGCGCGTGGTTGCCGGACCGCCCAGAGGTGTCCCGACTTCACAACCCCGCCGCCCCCACTGTAGCGGGTCTTTGCCTATCGGAGATTGCGGGGGGCCAACTTGTCTTCGGCACGGGCAATGGCCCGGTCGAGGGGCCGAGCCAATAGAACCTGCGCCAGGAGCGCGCCGCTCAGCGCCATGGTCATGTCCCATTGGGCGTCCCAAGGGTCCCCTTGCATACCCAGCCACTCGGGACCCGCAGAGGGGTAGAACACCAGCACGACGGCCATTTCGAGCAATTCGTAACTGGCGCTGAACGCGAGGCAGCAGCCGGAAACGAGCCAGAACACAGTCGCACCACTCGGCAGGTTCCGACGCCGTATCAACCACTCGCGCAGCAGGATCGCGGGCACGAAGCCCTGGAAGAAGTGCCCGAGGCGATCCGCGGGGTTGCGTTGCAGCTGCAGTGCATCCATGAGAGCGCGCGGAAACGGCACTTCCGCAAAGGTGTAGCGGCCACCGAGGCACTGGATCGCGAAGAACCACGCCAACAGCACATAGGAGAGGTTCGAGAAGCGGAACCACCGCGACCGCGCGGCGAACACCGCGAGCACGAGCGTCATCGGCAGCACCTCAAAGGCCCAGACACCGCGGTCCGCGGTGCCGACCAAGGACCAGACAAGAAGCCCGAGACAAAGGAGACCAAGGCAAGGTAAAGCCCAGACCCGTGGCTCCTTTGGCTGACCAGTGTGGTTCGCGCGCATGCCGCGCAGGATACCCCTCACGACCCCGCGCGCCGCTCCTCAAGCTCGGCGAGCGTCTTCGGCCAGTCCTTCTTCAGCAACTGCGACAAGCCGCGATCGGCGAGCAGGCGACCACCGCACTGGCACTCGGCGCAGTAGTTGCATTCGTTGTCCGCGTAGCGGATGCGCTGCACGGGTTTGCCACACACCGGGCATGGTTTGCGGAAGCGCCCGTGCACGGCCATGCCGTCGCGAAACGCCGTCACCTTGTCGGGAAAACCATCACCCACTTCGGCGCGCAACCGTGCAGTCCAGAACTGCAGCGTCTGCACGATCGCGAGGCGTAGCCGTTCGACCTCGTCGTCGGCGGGCCGCGAAGTCAACCGCACGGGCGACAAGCGTGCGGCATGCAGGATCTCGTCGGAGTAGGCGTTGCCGATGCCCGAGAACAACGTCGGATCCGTCAACGCGCGCTTCAACGTACGATTCTCGGACCGCAGCCGGGCGGCGAACGTCGCGGCATCGGCACCTTCGACTTCGAGCCCGCCGCGATCCAACTGCGCGAGCGCCGGCCTGCCTTGCACGACGTACAACGACGCGCGCTTCTTGGTGCCCGCTTCAGTGAGCACGAGCGTGCCCTTCGCAAACGAGAACGCCGCGAGTTCGACCCGGCCACCGATCTGCTTGCCCGGCGGGTGCCAGCGCAGGCGGCCCGCAATCATGAGATGCAGGACGAGAAAGAGCTCGCCGTCAAGTTCGAGCACGAGGCGCTTGCCGAGCCGATGTACGGCGACCACCTTCCAACCGTGCACCGCGTGCAGCGGCGGCATCACCGAACGCAGCAGGACCGGGCTCTTCAGCTGCACCGCGTGCAGGACCTCGCCCGCCAGCAGGGCCTGCAGGCGTTCGCGGTACACGGTGACGTCCGGCAACTCGGGCATGGCTCACTTGCTGGCTTTCACGACCACATCGTCGAGCCACAGGTCACCGCCCATGACGAGGATGATCTGCACCACCGCGCGCGTGGCGCCCGTCGCATCCCAGCTCTTCTGGACCTGCTGCCAATCGCCGTCCGCGGGCACGCGCAGCAGATCCACGTCCTCGCGCAATGGCTTGTCGTCGTCGCCATAGAGCCAGACCTTGATCCACGCGTTCTTGCAACCAGCACTCTTGCACCAGAGTTGGACCTCGATCGAACTCACCCCATCCAGCGGCACCTCCTGCGTAACGAGATCGAGCGGCGGCCCGCCCGTCTTCTGCACGTGCAGAGCCTGCTTGCCACCTTTGCGGCCGTCCTTGGTCGCCTCCACCTTGAGGCGCTTGCTGTTGTCGAGCAGGTTCCAACCCTCGACTCCCTGCTCGAAATCGCCGTTGGCGAGCAGATTGCCGTCCTTCGCCGGCTTGCCCTTGGCGGCCGCGCCGGGCCACTTCGGCGCCTGCGCAGGTTTGTCGCCAAACAGCCATTCGAGGCCTTTGCGCAGCCGCGGCAACGGGGCGTCCAGCCAGCCGTGCCCACCCGTGTAGGAGGCGACCTGCACGAGAGCCCCCGCCTTGGTCAACGCTTCATAAGCCTTCTGCGCGTGCGAGAACTGCGTCACCTTGTCGTCGGGGGACTGATCGAGCTGGATGCGTCGCCCCTTCACCGCGGCGAGATCCCCGAGCACCTTGCCGGGCCAGATCGACATGGCGACGTAGGCATGCGAGAACGGCCCGTCCTTGGCCACGAGCAGCGGGTAGACACCTGGCCCACTCGACGACCACGCGAGCACGGCGCGCCGCTTCGGGTCGATCGGCAGTTCCTTCTCGACCGCAGCAACCACCGCGCGCACGTAGTCCTCGGTCGTGTACTGCATGCCAGCGACCTTGCTCGCCGCCGTGGGCCAGACGATGCGCTGGTCCTCCTGCCACTTCACGGCCGTGACGAGCACGCCGACGCAATCGGCCGGTGCCTCGCCGAGAATGCCGTTCTCGACGAACGGCAGGAAATCGCGGGTGCCCGTGCCGCCCGGCAAGACGACGAGCAGGCTGTAGGCCTTGCCTTCCGGCAACTTCTCGCGCGCCGGGATAACGAAATAGCAGCTCTGCGGCAGCGTTGGCACCGCGTGTTCGACCGCGCGGCTCGCGGACTCCTGCGCTCGCAGGTCGAATGCCGAAGCAAGTATCGTGACCAACACGGCGGCACCGAAGGACACCACGCCCGAGGGGAAAACTCGCATCCAAACGATGCTAGCGTCCGACGCGCCGCTGCCTATCCTCCCGCGCGACCCAAGCATGTCCTTTCCCGAACCGTTCTATAGCTGGCGTCCGCATCCCTGGCATGGCATCTCGCCCGGCCCCAAGCCGCCCGAGCTCGTCCAGGCCTACATCGAGATCACCCCATTCGACCTCGTAAAGTATGAGATCGACAAGGTAAACGGCTTCCTGCGCGTCGACCGCCCGCAGCGTACGAGTTCGCAGCCGCCAAGCCTGTACGGCTTCATTCCGCGCACCTTGTGCGGTCGCCGCGTCGGCGCCTTGACCCAGGATGCGAAGAAGGGCGACGGCGACCCACTCGACATCTGCGTGCTCAGCGAGCGGCCGATCTCGGCGCGCGAGATCCTCGTCAAGGCCAAGGTCATCGGCGGCCTCACGATGCTCGACGGCGAAGAAGCCGACGACAAGATCGTCGCCGTACTCGCCGGCGACTTCGTCTGGAGTGAGGTGAACGACCTCGCCGAACTGCCGCAGGTGCTCGTCGAACGCCTGCGCCACTACTTCTCGACCTACAAGCTCGTTCCGGGCGCGACGCCGGTCACCATCACGCCGTACGACAAGGCGCGTGCCCATCAGGTGATCACGGCAGCGCTGCAGGACTATCACGAAGTCTACGGCGGCCCGCTGGTCAGCTGAGCAGTGCAGAAGACCTGAACGGCGAGGAAACCTCTGCAAGCGCGCGCTGGAGCCGGGGCGCCGCGTAGTTATGCTGCGCACGCAAATGTCGTTGCCCGATTCCGAACGTCCCGCCTTCAACCCGCGCATGCACCAGGGCGGCAAGCTGTCGTTCCGCAGCCGCGTGCAGGACGAGGATGACGATCCCGGTGAGTTCCTCGTCTTCGGCGGCCAGAACCCGCCCACCCTGCGCGAACTCGTGCCCGCCGGCCACCAACATCTCGAGATCGAGATCGGCCCCGGCAAGGGTGCGTTCGTCGTCGCGGCGACCGAGGCCAAACCCGACACGTTCCTGCTCGGCATCGAAGCGGCGCCGGGCTACGCGAGCATGGCGGCTACCCGACTGCGGCTCAGCGGCCGCACCAACGGACTGCTGCTCGTCGACAACGGCAAGCTCTACCTGCAGGACCGCGTCGTCGAAGGCGACCTCGATGCCGTGCATGTCTACTTCCCCGATCCGTGGCCGAAGCGCCGCCACAAGGGTCGGCGGTTCTTCACGGACGAGGTGACCGCGGTTCTGGCGCGCGCGATCCGGCCGGGTGGTTATCTCTACTTCGCGTCCGACAACGCCGCCTATTCGGGCCAGGTCGCGCGCGTGATGGGCAGCACCGCGTGGTTCTTCCGCGATGAAGACGAAGAAGCGCGCGTGGTGGCGCTCGGCCCCGGCCACGCGTTCTCACCGACCAACTTCGAACGTAAGTACATCGAAGAGGGCCGCGTGATCCGTCGCTACGCGTTCCGGAGGATCGACGCATGAGTCGCTGGGTCGATTGCGGCCCCATCGCCGACCTCAAGTTCACGCCCGGTGCGCCCGTGAAGATCGGCGACCACTGGATCGCGTTGTTCCGCGTCGACGGCAACTACCGCGCGATCGACAACCGTTGCCCGCACGCGAGCGCGCCGCTGTGTGACGGCACCGTGTTCGAAGGCAAGGTGGCCTGCTACCTGCACTGCTGGGAGTTCGATCTCACCACGGGTGCCTGCGACGTGGGGCCGCAGTGGAACGTCAAGGCCTACGCCGTGCGCGAAGTGGACGGCCGGCTCGAAGTCGAGTGGCCCTGACCGGGCTGGTTGCCTGATCGGAACTACTTGCCGGCTGCAAACGACTGGTCGGCTTCGAGCACGCTGGCATCCACCGTGAGCACCAGCGGTTCCCCTGCCCCGTGACGAGGGTTGGCTCGCACGAAGCGGCCATCGCGCAATTCCCAGATCGGCTCACCAGCGTGATCGTGACGTAGACGCACGACGAGACCGCGGAGCGAGTCGTCAGGACATTCGCCAACCAACGGCTCGTTGCTCGTCGGCACTTCGGTCTGCAGGCTGACCAGCTGGCCCACCGCGGCGGGGGTGCTGGCGGCTCCAGGATCCGGCCCGCCGGGAACCAACATGGTGCCGTCCTCGACATCCGGGGATGGCAACAGACTCCCGTCGGCGACCACGGGAGAACCGTGCGGCAGGAAGGGGTTGCCGAAGGCGAGGGCGCCAACGAGCACCACGAGGGCGAGCACAAGGCAGAGCTTGGACTGCATGCGGGGGTGGAAGAGGATACGCCGTGGGGCCCACCGGATGGTCGGTTTTTCTTGGCTCCGATGGCATCGGACAATCCGGATCTTCCCCAACCCCCCGCCAATCCCTAGGATCGCACGTTTTGCCCGTTCGCCAAGGAAGTCTGTGACCGACGGTATCGCCAAGGATCGACTCGAGAAGCTGCAAGCGCTGCGCAGCGCTGGCCAGGATCCGTTCCCCCCCCGCGTGCCCCGCGGCCAACCCATCGCGTCGGTGCTCAGCGACTTCGCGCAGCGCACCGGCCAGACCGTGACGCTCGCGGGTCGCCTCGGTGTGATTCGCGACTTCGGCAAGTTGCGATTTGCGCACCTCGAGGACCGCTCGGGTTCGATCCAGGTCGGCTTCCAGCGCGACAAACTCGCGGCGTTCTGGCCGGACCGCAAGCGCATCGAGGGCAACGACCTCGTCAGCATCACGGGCGAACTCGGCACCACCCAGAAGGGTGAACCCACTTTGTGGGCGACCGAAGTGACGCTCGCGAGCAAGGCCCTGCGCGCGGCCCCCGAGAAGTGGCACGGCCTCACCGACACCGAGCAGCGCTACCGCATGCGCTATGTCGACCTGTTTGCCAACGCCGAGGTGCGGCAGTCGTTCGCGATGCGCAGCCGGATCGTGCGCGAAGTGCGCGCCTACTTCGATTCGCTCGACTACCTCGAAGTCGAAACACCGATCCTGCAGCCGATCTTCGGTGGGGCTTCGGCGCGGCCGTTCATCACGCACCACAACACGCTCGACATGCAGCTCTACCTGCGCATCGCGCCCGAGCTGTACTTGAAGCGTTTGCTCGTGGGCGGCATGGAACGCGTCTACGAGATCGGCCGCGTATTCCGCAACGAAGGCATCAGCACGCGCCACAATCCCGAGGTCACGATGCTCGAGAGTTATGAGGCGTGGGCCGACTACCGCGACATCATGGCGCGCGTCGAGGGTCTGTTCGCGCATCTGTGCCAGCGCGTGCTCGACGGCAAGACCAAGGTCACCTTCCGCGAGAAGGAGTTCGACCTGCAGCCGCCGTTCCAGAAGGAGAAGTACCTGGACCTGTTCGCGCAGCAGAACCCCGGCACCGACTGGTTTGATCACCAGAGCGTGCTGCGCCGCGCGAAGGAACTGCACCTGAAGACCGACGGCATCGAGCCCGCCAAGCTCGCCAACGACGTGTTTGAAGCAACCGTCGAAGACACGCTGCAGGGGCCGATCTTCGTCTACGACTATCCCGTGGCGATCAGTCCGCTTGCGAAGCGCGTGCCCGAGGATCCGCGCATCACCGAACGTTTCGAGTTGTTCGTCTGCGGCATGGAACTCGGCAACGCGTTCAGCGAATTGAACGACCCGATCGACCAGGAGCAGCGCTTCCTCGAGCAGATGCAGCACAAGGACGACGAGACGCCTGGCGAAGTCGACTTCGACTACGTGACCGCGCTCGAGTACGGCATGCCGCCGGCCGGTGGTCTTGGCATCGGCATCGACCGGTTGTGCATGCTGCTCAGTGGCTCGACCTCGATCCGCGACGTGGTGCTCTTCCCGTTGCTGCGGCGCGAAGTTGCCGTGCCGGTCGAACCTCACGACGTGCCCGTTGCTCCCCCGGACGCCCCGAAGTGATCCCAGCCTTCAGTCCATTCCTGGCGGTGCGCTACCTGCTCACGCGCCCGATCGTGGCGCTTGGCATCGTCGGCGTAGCCTTCTCGGTGTGGGCGATGCTCGTCGTCGACGCCGTGTTCACGGGCTTCGTCGGCGATATCCGCGACGACGTGCAGCGCAGCACGGCCGGCCTCCTGGTTACCGACCTGCCGCACGAGACCAGCTACGAGCAGCTGCAAGCGGCGATCGAAGCCGATCCCGTGGTTCTGCACACCGCCCCGCGCCTGCGTCACTACGGCATGCTGCAGGCGCTGCGTGAGAGCCGGATTCCGATCGCCAGCAGCGAGGTCGACTTCAACCACATGGAAGGTGGTTTTGCGCTGCTGCTCGGCATCGACCCGGCGCGCGAGATGCAGGTCACCGGGCTGGCGACCTGGTTGCCGCGCGCCGAGAAGGTCCTCGAACAGAAGTATGGGCGCCCGATCCTTAACCCGCAGACCATCCTGCAGGAACCGGACCCCGAACGTCTGAGCCTGATGAAGGTGCCCGACGCAACGGAGTGGACCCAGCGCGAGCGCAACGGCCTGCCACACCCACCCACGCCCGAGAACTTCCGCAGCGAGTGGCCCGGCATCCTGCTCAGCTACCGTCGTCTGCCGATCCTGCCGATGCGAGTCGGCGAACCACTCGACCTGCTGTCGGCCGGCTTCCAGCCTGCAGGCCAAGGCGAACCGACCGTTCGCACGACCAAGGTGGCGCTCGCGTTTGCTGGTTACTTCGCCACCGGCCATCGCCTGTTTGACGAGACGACGGCGATCCTGCCGATCGAGACGCTGCGCGCGCAACTCGGCCAACACATCAGCGACCCGGGCAGCATCGACATCGTCACCGACATCGCCATCCGCCCACACGACGGCTTGTCGAAGGACGAACTGCGCGCCGGCCAACTCCGCATCCAGGCCGCCGTACAGAAGCTGCTGCCGCCCACCAGCAAACCGTGCAGCGTGCTCGACTGGGAGCAGCAGAACGAGGTGTTCTTGAACGCGGTCGCGCACGAACACTCGATGATGCAGTTCGTGCTGTTCGTCGTGATGCTGGTCGCCGCGTTCGTGATCTATGCGACGCTGCACATGATGGTCGTGCAGAAGTGGAAGGACATCGGCATCCTCGCCGCCATCGGCGGCTCACCGCGCGGCATCGGCCTCGTCTTTCTCGCCGGCGGGCTCGTGATCGGGACTCTCGGTGCCATCTTCGGCACGGGTTTCGGCCTGCTCTCCGTGCATTACCTGAACGACGTGAACGACTACCTGGCGCGCGAGTTCCAGGTCGAGCTGTTCCCGAAGTCCCTGTTTGACCTGCCGCGCATCCCCTGCCGCTTGGAAACGAGCTGGGCCATCGAAGTCGCCCTCGGCGCCATCTTCCTGGCCCTGCTCGTCGCGTTCGTCCCCGCCAGGAAGGCGTCCCGCATGAACCCCGTGAAGGCGCTGTCGTACGAATGACCCCTCCCGTCCTTGCCGCATCCGGCATCACCAAGAACTACCGCCTCGGCAAGCAGTCGATCCCCGTGCTGCGCGGCGTCGACCTCGCCGTGCAGCAAGGCGAGATCCTCGCCCTGCTCGGCGCCTCGGGCGCCGGCAAGTCGACGCTGCTGCACGTGCTCGGCCTGCTCGACCAGCCCACAACGGGCGAGATCCTGTTTGACGGCGAGCCGGTGCAGAACCTGCCCGTGCGCGAACGGGCGCGCCTTCGCCATAGCCACACGGGCTTCGTGTTCCAGTTCTACCACCTGATCCCCGAACTCACCGCGCTGCAGAACGTGATGCTCGCCGGCATGATGACGAAGTCGGTGCTGCAGTATTGGGCTATTCGCAAGCAGGCCAGGCGCGAGGCCACCGAGATCCTCGAGCAGGTCGGCCTCGCCGACCGGCTGAAACACCGCCCAAGCGAACTGTCCGGTGGCGAACGCCAGCGCGTCGCCATCGCGCGCGCGCTGCTCGCCAGACCGCGCGTGATCCTCGCCGACGAGCCAACCGGCAACCTCGACTCGACGACCGCCGATGGCGTCGTCGACTTGATGTTCCGCATCCAGAAGGAGCGCAATCTCGCGTTCGTGCTCGTCACCCACGACGAAGACCTCGCCCAACGTGCGGACCGCATCGTGCGCATGAAGGATGGCGTCGTGCTGTCCAGCGCGGCGGTGCGCTGATGTATCGCCTGTTTCTCGCGATCCGCTACCTGCTGACGCGGCCGATCAACCTGCTCGGCATGTTTGGCATCGCGCTGTCGGTGTGGGCCCTCGTCGTCGTCGTCTCGTTGTTCTCGGGCTTCATCGCGACCGTCGAAGAGCACGTACACTCGGCGAGCGCCGATGTCAGCGTGAGCAACCTGCCGGCGTGGGCGAAGTGGTCCAAACTCCGCGCGGCACTCGCCGATGAGCCCAACCTCAGCGCGATGGCGCCGCGCCTCGTGCACTACGGACTCATCCACCATCCGGGCAAACGGCCTGCACCACCGCCCCTGCCCGGCCGCACCGCGCTGCACGGCGGCGACCAGCCGTTCCTGTTCGTGCTTGGCATCCACGCGGCGGAAGAAGCTGCGGCGACCGGTTTTGGCGGTTGGATCACCGACCCCGACATCGCCCCGGAGCTGCGCGTAAAGGACCCGCAGAATGCCCTGGCCCCGCAGCACGGCGTGCCGAGCGTGCTGCTCGGCGTCGAACGCATGCGGGCCGAAGGCCTGCGGCCCGGGGACACCCTGGTGCTCACGACCGGCGTGCTGCGTACGGCGCCCGATGGCACGAAGAGTCCGCAGCAGGTCCAGATTCCGCTCGTCATCGCCGGCGCCTACAAGACCAAACACGGCGGGTTCGACGGCAATAACCTGTTCGTCGACATTGGCACCTTGCAGCAGGAACTGCTGGAAGGTGACACCGACGCCGTACACGAGATCGCGATCGCCGTGCGCGACGAAAGCCAACTTGACGAAACCGCGGATCGCATCGCCCGCATCGTGCACCGCGCAGTGGATCGCGGCGACCAGATGGCGCGCGGCACGGCGCAGACCTGGCGCGAGAAGAACCTGGCGTTCCTGCAGTCCGTCGAACACCAGCGCGCGCTCTTGAAGATCGTGCTCATCGTCATCATGGTTACAGCCGCGTTCCTCATGCTGGCGACGCTGTCGATGATGGTCACCGAGAAGACGTCCGACATCGGCATCCTTACCGCCATGGGCGGCACGCCGCTCGGCGTCACCTCGGTGTTCCTCGCCTGCGGCCTCACGATCACCGCGATCGGTGTGCTGCTGGGCATCGGGGTAGGCAGCCTGACGGCGATCTACCTCGAGGAAGTCCGCCAGGCCCTGTTGTGGGCGTTCGGCATCGACCTGTTCCCGCTGCAGGTCTACAACCTCGACCGCGTGCCGTGCCACATCGACCCCCTGTGGCTCGTCCAGGTCGCGGGCATGGCGTTTGGCACCGGGTTTGTGGTCTCGGTCCTGCCCGCGTTGCGCGCCGCACTCTACGACCCGCTGATTTCCCTGCGCGGAACGTGAGCCGCAGAGCGCTCTTCGCCGATACAATCCGGACCGTGTCCTCCGGTCCAAAGATCGCCGCTGCGCTCTGCTGCCTGCTCGCGGGCTGCTACACCGCGCCCCGGCTGCAAGAGGACCGTTCGCCGGTCTCGCGCGTACAACACGTGTTTGCGCGCGACTTCTCGACCTCCGGCTGGCTTGCCCACTACGAGAATGTGGCCCGCCTGCTCGGCGGCACCGGCCCCGAAATCGCCCGGGTGCAGCACCTCCAAGCGCAAGCCACCACCTTGGCCAGCGCGGGCCAGACCAAGGTTGCTGGCGTGCCGGAGAAGGCCGGATCCCTCGCGCTCTCCGAACTGGGGCGCTGGCAACGGGCCAGGGTGCCAGCAGACCTGGAGCCGAGCCCCGAGCGATGGGCCACGACGCTGGCGGATCGCATGGCCAATGTGCCGCGCTTCCTGCGCCTTGACCGGCGTCCCATGAGCGAGCCGGGCGACCTTGAACACCGCACCGACCCCCACGACGAACGCCCCGAAGCGACGTTCTGGGAACGGGTCTGGCGCCGACTGCAGCTCTGACCCAGGGCTTCGCTGCCACATGGACCAGGGCAGCCTGCCCGGACCCCGGTTTGTAAGGAACCGGTCGCCGCTCGCAGGCGAGGGACTTTCCGCGTAGAACGCGGCCCCAACGAGTCCCCTACGTCGAGGTTCAGTGGCCCACCGTCCGTCCCGTTCGCTCCTATCCCTGCTCTGCTTTGCCGCGTCCGTCGCGGCGCAGTCCCCGTTCGCCAACACCCCACACCCGCTGGCCCAGGATCGCAGCCAAGGGGCAGCGAGCGTCTCGGTCGCCGACTGCAAACAATGGCTCGGCACGCTCGCCAGCCCCGAGTTTGAAGGGCGGCAAACGGGCCAACCTGGCTTCCAGAAGGCCGCGGACTTCGTGGCCGACCACTTCCGCAAGCTCGACCTGCAAGCGCGTGGCCCCGCCAGCAGCTACTTCCAGACCGTGCCCTGGTCGGCGACCAAGGTCGACGCCGAGAAGACCTTCGTTTCGTTCGAGACTGGCGGCAAGGAAGTCCTGCGTGTTCCAGCGGATCGCCTGACTGGCGCGGCGAGCGCCGCGTTGTCGACCAGCGGTGCGGTCGTGCTCCTCGTGATCGAGGCTCCCGAAGTGACGGGCACCGGCCGGAACATGCAGCTGCCGAAGATCGCCGGACTCGACGAGCTCGAAATCGAAAACAAGGTGGTCGTCGTCTACGTGCGCCCCCGTGCCGACCAGCGCGCCGCCGAGACGCTCGCGAAGTTTGCCGTGCGCCAGGGTCTCGCCGGCAAGAACCCGGCGGCCGTGTTGTTCGCGCAGGATGCCACCCCTGCCGGCGGCATCACCGGACGCAGTGGTGCTGGCCGGCGCGCCGGCAATCCAGCGATCGCGGGCGCCCGCCGTTCGCCGCTCGACGTCACGTTCGGTGGCAACGACCTGCTAGCCATGCTGAAGGCCGGCGGCCAGGACGCCTCGGTGCTGACCGGAACGGCGATGACGCCCTCGTTCTCGCTAGAGGCCAAGGTCGAGGTCGCACTGACCGAAGGCCAGGCCCCGGCGATGAACGTCTGGGCCGTGCTGCCAGGTACCGACCCGCAGCTGAAGGACGAATACGTGGTCGTGGGCAGCCACCTGGACCACGTCGGCATGCGCGGCGGCCTGCACCCGGGCGCCGACGACGACGCGTCAGGCACCACGGGCGTGATGGCCGTCTCGACGATGTTCGTGAAGAACAAGATCAAGCCCAAGCGCAGCATCCTGTTCGTCTGCTTCTGCGGGGAAGAGGACGGCCTGATCGGCTCGGACTTCTTCGCGAAGAACTGCCCCGTGCCCTTGTCGTCGATCGTCGGCGAACTGCAGATGGACATGATCGGGCGCGACGAAGAAGAGAACCGCGAGGGCGACCGCGGCGAGAAGGCCGAGGACAACCGTACGTCGCTGCACCTGATCGGCACCCAGAAGCTGGCGCCGGCATTGCACGAGCTCTGCATCGCGAAGAACGAAGCGGCGGGCTTCTCGCTCGAGTACGACCAGGAAGGCATGTTCAGCCGCAGCGACCACGCCAACTTCGCCAAGATGGGCGTGCCGATCGCGTTCTTCTTCACGGGCCTGCACAAGGACTACCACGAGACGACCGACACGCCCGACAAGATCCACTTCGAGAAGTTGCTGCGCGTCGCCACCTACGTCTACGACATCGCGTTTGACCTCGCCAACGAGCCTGGCCGCCCCGAGATCGAACCGGAGCTGTGGGCGAAGTACCGCGGCAAGGCCGCCGAGACCCCGGCCGCCCCACTGAAGGGCGGCGCGCCCACAAAGGACGACGCCACCAAGGGCGGCGGCAAGTAGCCCCGCCCGGCGCTTACAGGTCGCGCAGACCGAGCGGCTTGCCGAGCACTTCGTTCATCACGAACGCGCGCTTCATGTCATCGAGCGCAACCAGCCGCCGCCGGCTCACCTGCACTTCCTGGCGCGCGCTCTGCGACACGCGCCCGCCCAACGAGCCGATGGCCGACCGCGGCGCCTGCGAACCGTGCGGCGCCTCGCGACGCTGCATGCCCTCGCCGACGTGGGAGTCCCCGTGCAGCACCAACCGCCGATCCTGCGCCGACGGCATCACGGGGGTCGGCGGGCGCTCGGTCGGCACTTCGCGGCGCACGACGACGGGCTTTGGCTGAGGCTCCGAGTTGCTGGTCGAACGTTCTGGCGGCAGACCGAGGATGCGCCGCATTTCCGCCGCCACTTCCTCCGCCGAGCGCTGGGGGCGCGCTGGCGAAGGTCGCTGCGGCGAAGACGGAGCCTGCTGGTTGCGCTTCTTGGCGGCCCGCACCACGTTCCCGATCACGCCGGCCACCCAGGCCACCACCACGAACAGGACGATCGGGTTCTGGGTCAGGAACCTCACCAACTTCTGGAACGGATCCACGGCTCACTCCTGCCCGGGCATCTTCTTGCGCTGGCTCTCGTTGCTCATCTGCGTCTCTTCGCCGGCCGCAATCTGCGTACGCATGCGCGTGTCGGCTTCGAGATTGCGGATGCGCTGGTAGTCGAGCACACCGAGGTTGCCCGAACGGAACGCATCGGCCATCGCCATCGGCACCTCGGCTTCGGCGAGCACGAGCTTGGCGCGGTTGGCCGCGATCTCGGCGATATTCTCCTGCTCCGCCGCGACGGCCATGGCACGACGACTTTCGGCCGCGGCCTGCGCCACGCGCTTGTCGGCTTCGGCCTGGTCGGCCTGCAGACGTGCGCCGATGTTGTCCCCGATGTCCACGTCGGCGATATCGATCGACAGGATCTCGAACGCGGTGCCCGCATCGAGGCCCTTCGACAGAACGCCCTTGCTGATGCGATCCGGGTTCTCGAGCACGTCCTTGTGGGAATCCGACGAACCGATCGTCGAGACGATGCCTTCACCGACGCGCGCGATGATCGTCTCTTCGGTGGCGCCACCGACGAGGCGCTTGATGTTCGTGCGCACGGTCACGCGAGCCTTGGCGAGCACCTGGATGCCGTTCTTCGCCATCGCGGCTACTTTGCCGTCGGGCGGGCAATCGATGACCTTGGGCGTCACTGACGTCTGCACGGCGTCGAGCACATCACGGCCAGCGAGATCGATGGCGGCTGCCTGGCGGAAGTCGAGACCGAGGTTGGCGCGGTCCGCCGCGATGAGCGCGCGAACGACCTTGATGACGTCACCGCCAGCGAGGTAGTGCGCTTCGAGATCGCGCACGTTCAACGGCAAGCCAGCCTGCGTAGCCGAGATCGCCCCGCGCACGATGACCGACGGATTGACTTTGCGCAGCCACATGCCCACGAGCTGGAACAGCCCGATGCGCGTGCCCGACATGTAGGCCTGGATCCACAGGTTGATGAACTTCAACAGGACCAGGACGAGCAGGCCCAACAGGACCAGCAGACCGATGATGACCCACTTCAGCGAGCCCTCGAAGATACCTTGTGCGAGCATGGTGTTGTAACGGGGGGTTGGAGGTTCAGGAACGGCCGACGACGACGCGGTTGCCCGTGACTTCGAGGACCTTGATGGGACAGTTGGCGTCGAGCATCTCGCCGCGCGTGACGACGTCGACCTTCTTGCCGTCGATGCGCGCAAACCCGGCGGGGCGCAGCGGTGACAGCGTGATGCCCGTCTGGTGCAGGAGCGCCGAGAGACTCGGGTCCGCCGCGGCAGCATGGGGATCGGAGGCGGGCCCGGACAGGATCAGCATCTTGCCGAACTTCGTCTTCGGCAACACGCGCAGCGCCGTCATCACGACGAGCGGGGCCGCAATCGCTTCCGCGACGAGCGTTGTGAAGCCAAAGGCCACCGAGTCCTGGAAGGCGAGGAAGACGGCACTGATCAGCGCGACGCCCGACAGCGTCGCGATGACGCCAAACGACACGAAGAAGACTTCGGCGACCAGCAGCGCGAGCCCCACCACCGCCAGCAGCAGCACGACGCCTGCATTGCCACGTTCGCCGGCCCGATCGCCGGTCACGGGTGGTTGCGCGGCGACCACGACGCGGTTGCCCTGCACGTAGAGCACCCGGATCGGCGTCTCGGCCTCGACAAACTCACCTTCGGTCACCACATCGATGCGATCGCCATCGATCTCCATCGCACCGGTCGGCCGCAGCACCGTCGCGGCCCGGCCGACGCGCCCGACGAGCGCCGTCAGTCGGTCATCCGCCAGCCCCAGCCCACTGCCTGCGCTTGCGCCGGCGGGCGCAGGTTCGGGCGCTGGCAAC
>JADZDL010000465.1 GCA_020851075.1 Planctomycetota bacterium
GCAACGCGCGCAGATGCTGGCGATCGTCGACGACAAACCGAGGTCCCGTCTTCAGGACCTCGAGGAGTGTGTGCTGCACGATGTCGCCGGTGTCCTGGCGGCGGCGCAACTGCGGGCCGAGGCGGCGGTGCACGTGCTCGGCAATCCAGGTCGCGTCCTGCGTGACGAGCTCGCCGAGCGCGTTCGAGTCACCGTCGTGCCAGCGGCGCAGGAGGTCGCGCGTATGCGTCATGGCCGGCATCGAACGCCAAGGGAGCGCTCGGTGTCAAGGCGGCCGGCGCGGGTTGGGTCACCACGCCTCGCGGCGGATCGTGCACTTCGGCAGGGCCTGACGCAGGGCCTCGATGGCATCGTCGCCAACGCGCGTGCCCACAATCTTCAGCTGTCGCAACTGCGTGGCCGAGTAGAGCTGCACCAGATCCACGGCGGTGAGTTCGGGCTCCACTTGCAGGGCCAGAGTGTTAAGGTGCTGGAGGTTTGCCACCGAAGCGAGTTCGGTGGCGGAGAATCGGCCGACGACCCGGAGTTTGTTGAGCGCCGGCAGGGAGGCGAGACCCGCCAGGGAGGTCGGCGCTTCGGCCGACCCGACCATGAGCTCCCGTAGATCCGGCAGCAGCGCGAGCCGTTGGTCGAAGGTCTGCTGCGCCCCGCAACCGGTGAGCACGAGGTTTTGCAATGGGTGACCTGCCAGGGCACTCCATCCTGCCGGCGTGATCTGCTGGCATGCGATGAGCGCCAGTTGGCGCAGCTTTGGCAGCTGTGCGAGTTGGGCCAGGCCACGATCGCCGAAGGTGCCACCAAAGATCGCCAGTTCCTTCAGCTGGTCCAAGCGCGAAAGTGCGGCGAGAGCCTGGTCGTCTAGCCCCGGGGCGCGCGGCGCATGCAACCACGGGGGTGGGATCGCTCCGTCGGTGTTCGGCGCTTCGGCTGCGGCGAGCAGTCCAGCCATGCCCGAGGGGCTGCTCAGGAACAGCTCCTGCAGCGTCGGGATCCCCGCGATCGCTGCGCAGGCCTCTGCGTCGAGCCACATTGCCCGCAGCTGCAACGTATGAAGGGGCAGCCCACGAAGTGCCGACAACGCGTTTCCGTTGTGCACGTCAGGGGAAGCCGACAGATCGACTTGGCGGAGTTTGGGGAAATGCCGCAGCGACATCAGGCTGTTTGGTCCGACCTCGCACAACCGCAATCTGGTTGCCTTGGTTGCGGCCTTGGCGAGTGCACTGTTGGCGAGTGCCGTGTCGCCCAAGACGAACCCGCGCCGCACGACCTTGAGTTCGGTGGCTTCGTCGAACACCTCAGCAAGCTGCGCGGCAGGGAACGCTGCGGCCGTAACCGGGATGGGGCCGTTGGCACCCGCGAAGGCGAGCTGCTGCCCGCCGTTGGCCTGCCTGGCGACGAGCAGCACGAGCCGCTGGGCCGTTTGGTTACGTCGTTCTCTGGTGACTGGTGCTGCGAGCTCGATCGTGTGGGTCCACGGCGCTTCGTCGCCAGACACCGGCATCGAATTGGCGCTGCGCAGGGCCGTGAGCAACATCTCGAACGTCTGCGAATCGAGGTCGCGAGGATTGGGCGCACTCTGCAGGAAGTCTTCGAGCGGGTGTTGGTCCAGCGCGTACCATTGGCCCGATGCAGTGGACTGCACGGCCTTGGCCACGACGGTCGCGCGTTTTGTGGATTCGAGGCGTTGCAGCGCTTCGGCAAAGGTCTTTGGCCCGTGCTTCTCGGTCGTCATGCTGTGCTGGTCGAGCGCGTCGAGCGGTCGCAGCGGTTGCCGCGCCCACGTCATCAAGGACGCAACGATGCCGACGCCGACCGTCAGCACGGCCGCCGCGAGCCACCGCGCAGAACGCCGCGGCAGCACGGTTGGTGCGCCTGGCTGCAGCCTCAGCCAGAGTTTGGGTGGTGCTTCCGCACCGAGTTCTTCGGCGAGTGCCATCTCGAGCACGGCCAGTTCCGCGTCTTCATGGGGCGTCATGGAGTTTCCTCGTCACACAGTCACGAAGGGTCTGTTTGATGCGGCGCAGCAACGATCTGGCGCCCTCGGGCGCGAGACCGGTCGCAGCGCTGAGTTCGGCCGCGGGCAGTCTTTCGCGCAATTGCCGCTGCAGCAGATCGTGTTGTCGTTTGGGCAACGACTGCAGGCACTCGTGCAGGGCATTGCGGTAGCGCTCGCCGTCATCCGCGCGTTCGTAGTTGGCCCAAGCGGCTTCGATGGCCTCGGCATCGATCGCGAGTGGCGAACGGCGATTGCGGCGGCAGTGCGCCAGGTACAGGTTGCGTGCCGTCGCCCGCAGCCAGACGCGTGTGGCGCCTGCGCCCCGGTCTTCCAACTGGGTTCGCAGCAGCGTGAGGAACGTCTCTTGCGCCAGGTCCTGGGCCTCGTTTGCGGGGCAGCCGAGAACCCGTAGGTAGCGCCACAGCGAGGTTTCGTGCGCCTGCACGAGCTCGGCGGTGAGCTGCAGCAAGTGGGGCTGTAGCGCGCTTGCCGGTGTGGGCGTGCTTCGTGCCAGGGCCGCGGGATCTTCGATCACACGACTAGATGACCGCAACGGGGCGGGTGGGTCACGAAATCCGTTGCCGCCGACGGATTGCTGTGTGGATCAGTCCTCCACAACCGACACACCCTTCCAGAACGCCACGCGCCCAGCGATCTCCTTCGCCGCCTCTTTGGGGGTCGGGTAGTACCACGCCGCGTCCTGGTTCGTCGTGTCGCCGACGATGACCGAGTAGTAGCTCGCGGTGCCCTTCCAGCCGCATTCCGTGTGGGTGTTGCTTGGCACGAAGTGCTCCCGCTTCAGGGAGGACTCCGGGAAGTAACAATTGCCTTCGACCACGACGACGTCGTCGGACTCAGCAAGGACAACACCGTTCCATTCGGCGCGCTTCATGGGAA
>JADZDL010000466.1 GCA_020851075.1 Planctomycetota bacterium
ACCTGGCGCTGAGCTATGCCGTGGCCAACGGTGGCGGCAAGGCCGGCATCATCGAGACCAACTTCCGCGAAGAGACCGAGACCGACCTGTTCGGCGAGCAGGCGGTGCTGTGCGGTGGCACGGTCGAGCTGATCAAGGCCGGCTACGAGACGCTGGTGGAGGCCGGCTACGCGCCCGAGATGGCCTACTTCGAGTGCCTGCACGAACTGAAGCTGATCGTCGACCTCATCTACGAGGGCGGCATCGCGAACATGAACTATTCGATCTCGAACAACGCCGAGTACGGCGAGTACGTGACGGGCCCGCGCATCGTCACCGAAGAGACCAAGAAGGTCATGAAGCAGGTCCTCAAGGACATCCAGACCGGCGAGTACGCCAAGAGCTTCATCCTCGAGAACCGGGCCGGTGCGCCGACGCTGCAGTCGCGCCGCCGCCTGAACTCGGAGCACTCGATCGAGATCGTCGGCGAGAAGCTGCGAGCGATGATGCCGTGGATCAAGAAGAACCGGCTGGTCGACCAGTCGCGCAACTGATCTTCAGCCAGCCATCCGAGGGCCGCACGGGCAACCGCGCGGCCCTTCTGCTTGGCGCTGCGGTATCCTCCGGACCATGAACGACGCACCCGACCTGGGCTCCGACGACGCGGACCCGCCGCCTCGTCCGCGCCGCAAGGGCATCTACATCCTGCCGAACCTGTTCACGCTGGCGGCGCTCTTCGGCGGCTTCTACGCCATCGTGATGGCGATGAACCAGCGATTCGAGAACGCCGCCATCGGCATCTTCTGCGCGATGGTGCTCGACAGCCTCGACGGCCGCGTGGCGCGCATGACGAACACGCAGAGTGCCTTCGGCGAGCAGATGGACAGCCTGTCGGACATGGTGTCCTTCGGTGCGGCACCGGCTCTCATCGTCTACGAATGGGCGCTCAAGGGCATGGGCAAGCTCGGCTGGATCGCCGCCTTCGTCTATTGCGCAGCGGCGGCATTGCGGCTTGCACGCTTCAACGTCAACACCGGCGTGGTCGACAAGCGCTTCTTTCAGGGGCTGCCGAGCCCTGCGGCCGCGGCGGTGGTCATCGGCTTCATCTGGCTGATGGATGACAACGGCTACAAGGGCTTCCGCGAAGGGCCGTGGCTCGGCTGGGTGGCATTGGGCTTCACACTGTTCGCCGGGCTGACGATGGTCACCAACGTGCCGTTCTACAGCTTCAAGGATGTGAGCTTGAAGCGATCCGTTCCCTTTGTCGTGATCGTGGCCATCGCGCTCGCGTTTGCGTTGATCGCCTACCACCCGCCGACCGTGCTGTTCGGGTTGTTCGTCGTCTACGGCCTGTCAGGCTACGCGATGTACGTGTACCGCAAGGTCAAGGGGAAGCCGGTCAGCGTCATCGCCACCTCGACGGATGAACCCGACGAGCAGGGCCTTCACCGCTGATGCGGCCGTGCTAGACTGCATCCACGATGTTTGCGACCACGATCACGCTAGCGCTTCTTCTAGGAGTTTCACGGGCTCGCTGATCGCTCACGTCTGTTCGTCTTCCGATCTCACGGCCCGTATGCAACCCGCAGCGGGCCGTTTGCTTTTCCGGATACGCGGGTTGCCCCTTCCAACACCCTACGAGGCTTCCACCTCTTCCGCCCAGGAGCATCACCATGGCCGACAAGCTCATCATCTTCGACACCACCTTGCGCGACGGCGAGCAATCGCCGGGCGCCTCCATGACCAAGGACGAGAAGCTGCGCATCGCGCGGCAACTCGAGCGTCTGCGCGTGGACGTGATCGAAGCGGGTTTCGCTGCGTCGTCCAATGGAGACTTCGAGGCGGTGAAGGCGATTGCAGATCAAGTCCGCGAATCGACCATCTGCTCCCTCGCGCGGGCCAATGACCGAGACATCTCTCGCGCCGCAGAGGCGCTCAAGGGCGCCGCCTCGTCGCGCATCCACACCTTCATTGCCACGAGTGCGTTGCACATGGAGAAGAAGCTGCGCATGACGCCCGATCAGGTGCAAGAGCAGGCCAAGCTCGCAGTTCGCTTCGCACGCAACCTGACGGCCGACGTCGAGTTCTCGCCGGAAGACGGCTATCGCTCCGACCCCGACTTCCTGTGTCGCGTGCTCGAGGCGGTGATCGCCGAAGGAGCGACCACGATCAACATCCCCGACACCGTCGGCTACGCGGTGCCCGAGCTGTACGGCAGCTTCATCCGCACGCTGCGCGAGCGTGTGCCGAACTCCGACAAGGCGATCTGGTCGGTGCATTGCCACAACGACCTGGGCATGGCGGTGGCCAACTCGCTGGCCGGCGTGAAGCTTGGCGGCGCGCGCCAGGTGGAGTGCACGATCAACGGCCTGGGCGAGCGAGCAGGCAACTGCTCGCTCGAGGAGATCGTGATGGCCGTGAAGACGCGCCGCGACTACTTCGGCCTGGAACTCGGCATCGACGCCACGCAGATCGTGCCGGCTTCTCGACTCGTGGCCCAGACCACCGGCTTCGTCGTGCAGCCGAACAAGGCCGTGGTGGGCGCGAACGCCTTCGCGCATGCCTCGG
>JADZDL010000467.1 GCA_020851075.1 Planctomycetota bacterium
CATGCTGCGCCGGCGTGGCGAGCCTGACCCGGCGCGTATTCGCCAGCGTGAGGTCGCGGAACCGCCCGAGGAAGCCGCACGGCACGAGATGGCCCGTGCGATGGACGCGGCGTTTGCCGAGTTGCCAACGACGTATGCCGACGTCGTGGCGATGCGACTGCTGCACGATATGAAGCCGCGTCGCATCGCGGCCGCGTTGGCGATTCCGGTCGCGACCGTAAAGACGCGGCTGCGGCGCGGGGTGCAGCAGCTCGCGGCGAACTTGCCGCCGGGCCTCGCGTTCGCGACCGCGGTGTCGCTGCTGGCGGGGCGCGGCATGGCGGCGACTCGCGGCGCCGTGGTGACGCGGGCTGGTGCGGGCACGTTCGCGGTGGCCGGTGCCTCGATATTGGGAATGATCACGATGAAGAAGCTCGCACTTACGATCGCGGCCGCGTTGGTGTTGCTGGCCAGTCTGCCGCTGTGGTGGCACCAGGAACCGCCGGCAGTCGCTGTGCCGAACGTGAACTCGAGCGCCCCGATGACGACGGTGCGTGGCGACCTCGCGATCACGGCGCCGCAGCCTTTGCCGGCGGAACGGACCGCCGCCGCCGACTTCGAGAAACCGGCGGTGGTCGCCGCTGCCGAGGAGGTCGTCGCCATCGACGTGACCGTGCGCGCGATCTGGAAGCAGTCGCGGCAACCGGCGCCGCGGGTGCCACTCGCGCTGGTCGTGCAATCCAACAACCACCTGGCCCAGCAGTGGACCGACCCCTCGGGGCAAGCGCGGTTCGCAATCCAGGTGCCGGGGTGGCACTGGCAGGAGGGCGTGCGCGATTACCCGGTGTCCGTGACGACGCCGCTGATGCCGGGTCGGTTCTTCAACCTTGAGGTCACCAACGAACCCGGCACGCTGGAGGTGGAACTCGACGATGGACAACGCGTCGCCGGCAAGGTCGTCGATGCCGCCGGCGAGGCGGTTGCGGGCGCCGACGTTCGGCTCGCGCTGCCCTACTACGCCGACGCCGTCGTCGCCCGTTCGGACGCCGCGGGGGAGTTTGTGCTCGCCGGGCTGCCGGCCGGCTTTGCGCTGCGGGCGAGTGCTGGCACCATGGAGTCCGCGGTGGCGACGATCACCGATCTCGAGAACGTTGGTGCCGACGCGCGGGGCGGGCGCCTCGTGCTGAAGCTCGTGTTTGGCGGCGATCTGCTGCGGGTTCGCGTGGTCAGCAACGACGAGCCGGTTGCCGATGCGACGGTGCGCCTCGATACCGGCTGGCGTTCCAAGCCGCCACGCGCGTTCGTCGGCACCACGGACGCCGAGGGTGTGACGACGTTCGCCGGCGTGCCGGCCGACAGCTACACCGTCGAGGTCGTGCACCGCGCGCATCCGCCGGCGCAGCGGCAGCTCACGACGGAGGGCCTCGGTGCTACGCGCATCGAGACCATCGTATTGGGCGAGTCGGCGACGCTCGTCGGCGTCGTGCGGCGCGGCGAGCTGCCTGCAGTCGGTGTGGGCATCATGCTCGATCAGGCCAGCTCCCTGTTCTATCGCGGTGGCCTCGGTACGGATGGCGAAGGGCGCTTCCGGGCCGAACGGGTTGCGGTAGGCAAACACGAGGTGTTCTTCACCGCTGGATCGACGTCGGTGCGCCGCCTTGTCACTCTGCACGAAGGCGAGCAGACCGTCGAGTTCGAGTTGCCGGGTGGTACCAAGATCGCGGGTCGGCTGCTGTTGCCCGATGGTGGCCCGGCAGCACAATGGAACGTCGCCGCGCGGCGTAGCGACGAGATGGCCGGGGACAGTCGGATGGTGACGAGCGCCGACGGGAGGTTCGCGTGGGAGGACCTGCCCCGGGCGAGTTATAGCCTCGTGGCCATGGGACCCGAGGGTGGTGGCCACACGTTCTACGACGTGCCCACAAGCGGCAATGCCAGAGACTACCGCTTGCCACCTTCGGCTCTGTGGCAACCGGCATCGATCCGCGGTCGCGTCGAGAATCCACCGGCGGGGGCAACGTTGTGGACCTCCGACGGCAACGGGGACCACGCCACGGGCCAGGGCCTCGCGGCCGGTGATGGGATCGAACTCGGCTCGCTCGCACCTGGGCGCTACCGCCTGAGGCTCGAACACGACAACGTCGTGCTCTGGCTCACCGAGGTCGAACTCAGCAGCGGCGAGATTCGCGACCTTGGTACCGTGCAGTTGCCGCGCTGCGGCTCGCTCGTCGTCACGTTGCGCGGCACCGACGAGGTCGATGCGAAAGGCGCCTACGTTGGGCTGCGTTCGACATCGACGCGCGGAGGCGGCAGCTTTGGACCGCGTCCCCAAGTCACCGCCGACGGCACCTGGCAGTGCGAACGCGTACCGACAGGCACGTGGTGGGTCGTAGTCGGCGGCGAGGGCATCGCACCCGAAGTGCGTGAGGTCTTTGTTGAGAACGACAGTACGCAGCGCATCGAGTTCGAACTCGCGCCTGCGGTCACAGTCGCGTTCCACTTCTCTGCCGGTAGCGCCGATGCATCGGCGGTTGGCTGGCGCCGGCAAACCGTACGCCGGGTCAGCGACGGAGCGATCGTGCTGTTTCGCGAGATGATGGGGCCACTCCGCTCAAGCCTCGATCTCGCGCCCGGCAGCTACACGATCGAGGTCGAAACCG
>JADZDL010000468.1 GCA_020851075.1 Planctomycetota bacterium
ACGACATCGGTGGCGGGTGCGGGCAGTTGTGGTTCGTGCAGAAGTGGATGCAGGACAACCCCGACCTGACGCACCGCTCGGCCGGCGTCGGCCTTCAACTTCGGCACGCGCCCCGATGACCCCTTCCATGCCTTCTACCCCTACACCCCCGGAGCCGCCACAATGAGCGCGATCACCGACCGTTCAGCTCGACGTGAGGCATACCTCCGGTTCCTCCGTTCCACGGGTTTCGATTGCCAGCGGTCCGACACCCGCCGATTCTCACGCCGCCGTTGGTCGTGCGTGTTCCCCACGTCGTTCCGCCAGTATCCCGGCGACCCGTGCGTCTGGCTCGTTGTTGCTTACACGCAGCGCGGCGTCATGCGGAAAGCGAGCCGCCGCCGCATCAAGGATCTCCGCATCCTCGACCGGATCAACCACCACGGACTGGCCCGCCACGAAATGCGGGCCGGGCGATGACCGCCGTTTCGTGCTCCTGGCGGGTGTCGAACCCGCGACCTAACGGTTATGAGCCGCCTGCTCTAACCGCTGAGCGACAGGAGCCGACGGAGGCTACACAATGAGCGCCAACGACCTGAACCGCATCACCCTGGCCGACCTACTCGCCGAGCACATCGGCGAAACGGACGACTACCCCGACGGCCGCGCGCTGGGCGAGCACCTGCTGGAGTCGGTGGAGATGCAGGCCATCCGCAAGGCGCTGCGCAACATGTACGACACGCGGGTGCGCGAGTGCGGCTACGGCGCTGCGCACGAATGGCTGCGCGCTTTGAACCTGCCGCTGTCCGTCATCGCGTGGGTACTGGAAGGCGAGCAATGAGCGCCCCCGTGGCCTGCACCTGCCTCATCGACGACGAGATCATCGACATGCGCGACTGTCCAGTGCACGACGCCCCATGCCGCCGCTGCGGAGACATGGGACTCGTCTACGAGCGCTGCGCCGATGACTCGTGGGCCGCGTTCGATTGCCCCGACTGTTTCCCGCGATGAAGGCAGGGAATCTACGCCAACGCGCCAACGGCAAGTGGCAGTACCGCAAGCCCTACGGCAGCTATCCCGACGGCCGGCGCAGGGAACGCTCCGCAGTGTTCACCGCCAAGAACCAAACCGAAGCGTCACGCATCGCCACGCAACTGGCCGCGCGCTGGGATCGCGAGCACGAAGCCCAGGCCGACTACCGCGACACCATGAACGAGCTCGTAGACACCTGGCTCGCCAACGTGGAGCACTCCCCCACCACCGCCTACCGGAACCGTGCAGTGATCGCGGCGATACGCGCCGAGTTCGGCACCACGAAGCTGGTCAACATCACCCCGCTCGCGATCAACCAGTGGAAGCTCAAGCTCGCCAAGCCCTATCGCAAGGAAGGCGACAAGCGCGACAGTCAACGGCTCATCACCCGCGGCCCGTCCACGATCCGCCAGTACCTCGCCTGGCTGCACACGATCCTCGAGGAGGGCTACCGGTGGGAGATGATCCCGACGAACCCTGCCGACAAGGTGAAGCCGCCGAAGGTGCGCCAGGTCGACCAGGCTGTCCACATGCCCACCGTGCAGGCGCTCGCGGTGATCCTGTCGTACTGCACGAACCCGAACCTTGTGCTTGCGGCGCAGATCGCAGCCTCGACCGGCTGCCGCGCCGGCGAGATCGCAGCGCTCCGCTGGGCCGACGTGCGTGACGGCGTGCTGTACGTGTCGGAATCGTCGTACAAGGTGCCCGGTGAAGCGTTGGGCAGGAAGGGCACGAAGGCCAACAAGAAGAAGCGGCTCCTCCTCACGGATGACCTGCTGGCGGCGCTGGAGGCTCATCGGGCGTGGCAGGTGGAGCAGTGCGCGAACGCGGGCGAGACGGCCGTACAGGGGCCGATCCTTGCCAACCTGCGCGATGACCTCACCGCCTCCCGCGGCTACCCGCCCGGGTGGATGGGCCAAGAGTGGTCGCGGCTGTGCAAGAGCCTGGGAACGCCGCCGTACAAGTTCCACGGGCTACGCCACCTGCACGGCTCGATCATGCTCGCGAAGGGCATCAGCCCGACCGACGCCGCGGACCGTCAGGGGCAGGACGTGAACACCCTGCTCGCGTTCTACGCTCATGCGTTCAGTGATGCCGCACAGAAAGCTGCGAACGTGATCGGGGCCGAGATGTCCCCCTTGTTCGCCCTACCTCAAGGAGAGCCGCAGTGAACGAGTACACGCCCCTGACGGACGAGCAGGCCGACGCCGCGCTCGCACCGTTCGACCTGCTCCCCTGGCAGCGTGACGTGGCGCGCGCCGCCTTGAAGGGTCAGCGGTTGTACTTCCACCAGCCGCGCCGCGCGCCCTGGTTGCGCGAAGTGGAGGAAGCCCTGCGCGCTATCGCCGCCCTACCTCAAGGAGAGAAGCAATGACCACCGCCGAAGAATGCGCAAATTGGCTCTTGACACCGTGCGCAAGCTGGCGCATGATGCCCGCATGGAAACGGACCTGATCGGCGCAGCAGAAGCCGCCGAAATCTTGGGCGTGTCCGTAGCGACCATCAACCGCATGGCCGCAAACGGCACCCTCCCCACAGCCGCCAAGCTCCACGGCCGCACCGGAGCACACATCTTCAACCGCGCCACCGTCGAAGCCAAGCGAGTCGCTGTATGAGCACCTGCAAGGACAACCCCCGCTGTGGCCGTATCGGCTGCGGCCAGACCTACAGCGGCGAGACGCAGCACTGCGTGGCCCGCGCATCGTGGTCAACCCTCCCCGACGGCCGCGTGCACATCACCGCAGCCCGCAGCGTGATCGACCGCCTGTGGAGCAAGGGCGGCACGGAACCCGCTGACCCGGCGACGCTGGGCTACGAACAGGACGAGCGCGGACGTTGGCGTATGCCGATGACGGACGCCGAGCGCGCCGAAGTGGCAGCGATTCGGGGTGCGGCATGAGCGGCCGCAACATCGTCCGTTGGGTCGGCTACTTCCTCGCTGGCTACGGCGCAGGGTCGATCGTGTCCAGCCTCATCGACGCGGCGTGCCGATGAACACGCTCGACGCAACCGACGACCTCGAGGCAGTGGTCGCCTCCCTGCGCTCCCTGATCGCAGACGACAACGGCCCCCAGGTGCTCTCCATCACGGAGGTACTGGACCGGATCAACGGCCCCAAGCAGCCTGGCCGGCGTCGCCCGATCAGCCGCGAGCGGTTGGTGGGCATGTGTGAGCGCCGAGAGGTGCCCGCGGTGAAGCAGGGCAACCGGTGGACGTTCTCACTGCCTGCCATCAAGCGCTGGCTGCCGACCTATGGGGCGCAGTCATGAGACTCACCGCCGAGCACATCGAACGCGCCCGCCTCGCCAACATTGCCGCCGCCGAAGTGACGACTGGCCTGACTTGCTACCCGGTGCTAGTGCGAGGCAATGAGGCACTGAACTGGTCCGGTCCTGAATCCGAGGAAGTCGAACGCCGAGCGTCGCTGCTTTCCAAGATGGCCGTTCACGGCCCCGATTACGTCCATGTTTGTCCTGCTCATGATCAACGCCCCGACACGTGGGCGCAGTGCGGCAAGGTCAGCGTGGCCTCGGCCCTGCTCGGCCGTACCTGCTGGAAGGCTCAGCCGTGACCGCCCCCGCCTACCCGAACCTTCACCGGATCGCCTACGGGGAAGGTGCACGCCTCACCGCTGAAGCACGCGTGGAAGCAGCCGACGCCCTAGAGCGCATCAAGCGGCGCTGCGACGAGTGCAGCCACTTCAAGCGCTACCGCACGGCCCCTGAGTCGGGGAACTGCGGCTACTGGTCTGGCGCGATCGAAGTTGCAGCCCACCACGCCTGCAACGCCTGGCAGCCCATCCCCCTCACCCCCGCACACGACAAGGAGAAGTCATGAGCACCTACCCACCCCGCGCCCGAGACGTTGACCAGACGATCAACGCGATCGTGGCCGAGTCCGCCGCCATCGCCGTGGAGACAACCCGCCACCTGCGCGTTGTCGGCACCATCGACAACGACCGACCCGTGGGCTTGGCCGTCAGCCGCGATCCGAAGTACCCGG
>JADZDL010000469.1 GCA_020851075.1 Planctomycetota bacterium
GGAGGCGCTGGCGTCGACGTTCAGCTGCAGGGTGTTCGACGGCGTCAGGGTGTAGCCGAAGTTGACGTACGGCTTGTCGTTATGGATACCCGCTGCCTTCACCGCCAGCTCGGTCTTGGTGAAGTAGGCGGCGTTGTTCTTGACCGGGTTCTGCGCCACGGCGGCGTTGGTGACCGTCTTGGTTGCTGCGCCAGCCAGCGTCACGACGTCCCCCGCGACCGATGCGACATAGGTCTCGAAGTCGTCGTTCAGCGAGGCGTTGCCTTCGTCGTCGTAGTACGGCGAGCCGGCGCCCTTGACCTCGACACGCTGCCCGGGGGTGAAGTTTGCACCCTGGCCGGTGGCCACGGTGAGGAGCTTCGAGCCGGCGGTGATGCTGCCGGTGGTCTCGACGTTCGCGACGCCGCCGCCGTGGCACTTGCCACAGGCGCCGTCGAGATCGATCCAGACTGCCCCCGCGTAGTTGCCATCGGGTGCCGTGTTGGCGTTCTGCGTCGTGGTCATCGACGCCAGCGGCCGGGTCGAGTAGGCCGCGTCGACGTTGATGCGGAACAGATGCTCGCCTTCCGGCATGTGGCAGGAGGCGCAGGCCTCCTGGATGTCCGTGTTCATGTGCTCGAGGGGCGTTCCGACGCCACCCGAGTGGATCATCTGCGACAGATCCTTGTTGTGGCACTCGGTGCACTCTTCACGGAACGGAAGGTCGCCGCTGACCGTGCTGTTGTGGACGTCGTGACAGCCGGTGCAACCGTTGCCGGTGTTGGCGGCCTCGCCCTCGGTCATGAAGAAGCTCTTGTACTCACCGGACATGTTGTACTGGAACTTGCCGGTGGCGATCTGAGCGAACGTGCCCGTGAACTTGGCGTGCGGGCTGTTCAGGAACTGGTTGGCGTGCGGATGCGACAGGAACGGCACCGTGCCGTGGTACGGACCAACCTTGAGGTTGCCCGCCGGGTTGGCCGCGTCGTACGGCAGACCGGTGCTGGCTTCCTGGCGGTGGCAGTTCATGCACAGGTTGGTGATGATCTGACCGCGCTGCGTCAGGCTGCCGGTCCAGTGCCCGCCGGCGTCTTCGCAAGCGATGACGTCGGAGGCTGCGGCCCAGAGGCCAAGCGCCGTGGTGCAGGCTGTTTGGGTCGTGATCGGCGTCCAGGTCGCACCGCTCTCTTCGCAGTTCACGAAGTTGGTGTAGACCGGATTGCTGCAGGTACCCTTGCTGCAGACTCCGGCCACCGAGCAGGACGACGTCGGCAGGTTCCAGGTTCCGCCGCCAGTCGTGCAGGTCGTCTGCGTGCCGAAGTTGTTGTCGCTGCAGGGGGTGATCCAGGTGCCGAACGGCATGCCGGGCGACGGCGGGGCCGCGAACAGTCCGCCGGTTTCGCAGTTCGTCTTGGCGACCGCCGGGGTCGTGCCATTACCCACGAGGATCCGCGAGTCGGTGCAGTAGCCGTAGTACCAGAAATGGGGGCCGCCTGCCGCTGTAGCGCAGTTCGAACTGGTGCAGCGTCCACCCGAGCACTGCGCGCTCGTTGCGGTGCAACCGCCCGGGAAGTCGGGAACGGTGAGGTTGTTGTGATGGCTCGACATGCCGAGCGGCGCGGTGTGCGGCGGAACGCCGCCGTTGGTCGTGGTGTCGACGACCGACGCATGGCAGCGCGTGCAGGTGATGCCGAAGAGATCCCACGAGGCCATCTTGTTCGGGTCGCCGGTGACGTTGCTGCCGGTATTGACCTGGCCGAAGACCGCGTTGTCGACGCCGTTCCAGACGATGCTGGGGGTCGTCGAGGGGTTCGAGCCGACCGGGGCTGCGAACGACTTGTGGGGCTCCTTGTCGGTGCGCAGCGTGGCGTTGCTCGACCAGCCGGTGGTGTGGCAGCGCGCGCAGGTATAGCGGCCCGCCGAGCCAGGGCTGTGGGGAGTGGTCGTCATGTTCGGATCGTCGGCATAGATGGCGCGCGGATAGGCGGAGAGCCAGTCGGCGTAGATCCAGTAGAGGTTCTTGTAGTTGGTACCAGCGGTCGGATCGAGGTCGATCTGGCCGGTCACCCAGTTGAAGTCCTGTCCCGAGTCTGTCCCCGGATACGCATCGACCGGGCCGAACTTGCCACCAGCGTCGAAGCAGGCTTCGGAAGTCAAATAGACCAGCGGCAGGATCGAACACTCGAGCGGCGGACCGCCCCACTCCTGACCGACGACCAGCTTGCGCGACATGTTCTTGTGACCCATGAACAAGGTGTCTTCGGTGTCGCGGACGCGCGGGCCGTTGTACTGCGTCTTGGTGTTGTGGCAACGCAGGCACTGGTCGCCAGCGCCGCCCGCGGAAGTCGGCGCGGAGGTGAGAAGAGCTGGCGTATAGGCGTTGCCGTTCGGCATCAACCAGGCGCCCGTGCAGCCGGCCTGGTAGGTGCCGCCGTGGAGAGCGCAGACGACGCCGTTGCGATCGTCATCCGACATCACGATCGCGCACTTGAGAGTCGAGGGGTTCCAAAGTCGGTCACCCTTGGCTTCGCACGTGGCCTGATCGACGATTGCGGGATCGACGTCGTTGCAGAGAGAAGAGCTGGAGGAATAGTTCGGCGCGACGCAGCTCGGCGGACTCAGCCGCAGAGCGACGCAGAGCGAACGTGTTGTCTTGGTCGGGTCTGCAGGGCAGGTGCCCTGAGCCGGCAGATCCCAGCCGGCCTGGAACTTCACCGCGCCGTCATCGAGCTAGACGGGATTCTGCGCGCCGGCGAAGCCGGGGCTCAGAAGCATGAGAGCTGTGAGAGCGAGCACCGTACAGAAGCCGGTGTTCTCGAGAATCTTCTTCGTCATTTGGTTCATGTCTTTCGCTCCTCCTACGAGTTCGTGGGTCCTCGTGCTGTGCTTCACGGCC
>JADZDL010000470.1 GCA_020851075.1 Planctomycetota bacterium
GCCCTCGACCAGGAGTTCAGCCAACCCCTGCTCCAGCAGTGGAGCAAGGAACTCAACCTGCCTATCCAACAACGTTACGATACCGAAGCATCGAAGACGGTTGGCCTCGTGAGCAGCCTCAAGGAAGAACGCTCCGCACCGCGCTGCGATGTGTTCTGGAACAACGAAATCGCCAACACGGTGAACCTCGCCCAGGACGGCATGCTGATGCCGTACGAATCGCCGGCTGCGAAGGACATTCCGGCCCAGTGGCGCGATCCGAAGGGCTGTTGGACCGGTTTTGCGGCGCGCGCGCGGATCATCGTCGTCAATACCGAGCTGCTGCCCGATCCGAAGGACTGGCCAACGAGCTACAAGGATCTCGCCAACCCGAAGTGGAAAGGGCGCTGCGCGGTGGCCAAGCCCCTCACCGGCACGACCCTCACGCACTTCACGGCGCTGAAGAAGGTGCTCGGCGATGCGGCCTTCGACGAGTTCTTCACGGCGATCCAGAAGAACGACGTGAAGTTCCTGTCGGGCAATGGCGCCACGTTGAACGAGACGCGCGAAGGCAAGGTCGCCTGGGCATTCACCGACACCGATGACTACCACGTCGCGCACACCAAGGGCTTCAAGGTCGCCTGCGTGTTTCCGGACCAGGGAGAAGGGGAGATCGGCACGATGCTGATCCCGAACGCAGTCGGCATCCTGAAGGGCTGCCCCAACCCCGAAGCCGCCAAACGCCTCGTCGACAAGATCGTCTCGCGGGAGACCGAAGCGCTGCTGGCCGCCGCGGATGGCGCGCAGATCCCGCTGCGCGAAGGTGTGCCAGGCCCGAAGGACCCCGCCATCAAGTCGCTCGGCCAGTTCCGCATGATGCAGTGGGACCTCGAGTGGGCCGGGGCCAACATCTCGCGCTGCAGCCAGGAATTCGGCAAGCGGTTCGGCCAGTGAATCCTCGCGCGAGCAAGCTGCTGAGCCGACTGCCGCTGCTCGCGGCGTTCACCTTCCTTGCCGTCTTCGTGCTGCTGCCACTTGGCATGCTCGCCGCGCAGACGGTGCTTGGCCCCGACGGTTTCACGCTCGAAGCGTGGCGGGCGCTGTTCTCCGATGCGCACGTCACCGACCAGTTGCTCGCCACCATAGCACTCGGCATCTGCGCGACCGCGATCTCGTTTGCGCTCGGCGGCGGCCACGCCTGGCTCACCGTGCAGCGCGATCTGCCGGGTGCTGGCTGGCTCGGCCCGCTCGGCGTGGCGCCGCTCGTGATGCCGCCGATCTTCATTGCGATGGGTTTTGCGGACCTCGGCGAAGTCTCGGGCTTCTGGCCATGCGCCATGTTGCTCGGCATCGCGCACGCGCCGTTCGTCGCCGTGCTCGCCGCGCGCGGACTGCGCAGCGTCGATGGCCGCGCCTACGAATCGGCGTGGCTGCTGCGCGGCCGCGCGCGCAGCGAACTGTGGCTGCTGCGCGCGATCGCGCCCGAACTGCTCGCCGGCTGCCTGCTCGCGTTCTTGTTCACGGTGGCCGACCACGGTGTGCCCGAGTTCCTGACCGTGAAGGGCAAGACCTGGCACACCTACGCGGAAGGCATCTTCGGCCGCTGGACGCGGCGTGCGGTCGGCACCACGTTTGCCGACCTGCAGAGTCCCATCGTCGCGGCACTGCCGTTCCTGCTGGCCCTCGGCTGCATGCTGTGGCTGGCGCTGCGGCTGCGCGCGCAGGCACCCGACCGCGGCGTCGTCAAACCCCTGCCGCTGCGACCGCTCGGAGCCTGGCGCTGGCCGGCGTTGCTCGTGCCAGGCGTCTACCTCGGGGCCGGCATCGTGCTGCCCATCGTCGTGCTCGCGCGCTGGGTGCTCGGCTCGGCGCAGAAGGCCGAACCGATGTCGCTCGAGTTCGCGCAGCGCAGCTTCCAGAAGGCCGTCGACCAGGGGTTGCCGGACCTGCTGCACTCGCTGTGGCTGGCCCTCGGCGTGGCGGCCTTCGTCGTGTTGCTGGCGATCCCACTCGCGCGCCAATCGGGCCGGCGCTGGCCTTCGCTCGACCTCTTGTGTGCGCTGCCAGCCGCCGTGCCGGCGATCCTGCTCGGCATCGGCCTCGTGCGCGCTTTCCACGACAGCCCGCTGTTGAAGGCCCTCGGCGGCGACTTCTATGCGGGCTGGGGTTTTGCGATCTGCGGTTACGCCGCGCGCTTCCTGCCGTTCGCCGCGCTCACGCTCGCCGCGCAGGTGCGCCGTCAATCGGTCGCGGCCGAAGAAGCCGCCTCGCTCGTCGCGCGTTCGCCGCTGGCCCGCTCGCTGCGCATCCACCTGCCGCCGCTGCTGCCGGCCTTGTGGTCCTCCGGCGTGCTCATCTTCGTGCTCGCCTTGCGCGAACTCGACCTCGCGGTCGTGTTGCCCGCGGCAAACGCCACCGCCGTGCGCCGCCTCGCCAACGCGGTGCACTTCCAACACGAAGACTGGAGCGGCGTCATCGCGCTGCTGCTGCTGAGTCTCGCCGTTCTGCTGCCCCTCCTTCCCTCCTTGCTCGCGGGCCGTAGGCTCTCGTCCCTCTCGTGACCCTCCCCGTCGTCGTCACCGATCTCGGCTTCCAGCGCAGCTCGTTTGCGCTCGGGCCCGTGTCCTTCTCCGTGCCGGCCGGCGGCCGCCTCGCGATCGTGGGTCCCTCGGGATCGGGCAAGACGACCCTGCTGCGTTGCCTCGCCGGCCTCGAACGCCCGACGCGCGGTTCGATCCGGATCGGCGAGCAGGTCGTCGTCGACAGCGCGACCAACGTGCCACCCGACCGCCGCCAGATCGGCCTCGTCTTCCAGGATGGCGCGCTGTGGTCGCACATGACCGCGCTGCAGCACCTGCGCTTTGCCGCCCCGGGCCTTTCCGTCGAGGCTGCGCAGGCGCTGCTCGAACGCGCCGGCCTCGCCCACCTCACGCACCGGAAACCAGGCGCGATGTCGGGCGGCGAAGCGCAGCGGCTCGGCCTCGTGCGCGCGATTGCCCCGAAACCCGCCGTTCTGCTGCTCGACGAGCCGTTGCGCTCCGTCGACGTGCACCAGCGCGACGGCCTCGTGCTGCTGCTGCGCGGCCTCGCCGACGAACAGAACCTCACGACGATCCTCGTCACGCACGATCGCGACGAAGCGCTCGCGCTGGCGACGGACCTCGTCGTGCTGCACGAAGGCCAGCTCGTCGAACAGGGGCCCGCGATGGTGCTGCTGCGCGAGCCGCAAGCGGCGTTCACGGCGGCGTTCCTGGCCGGCGCGGCATGCCTACCAACACAGGCCGATGGGGAGCGGGTGAACACCCCCTTTGGCACGTTCGCACGCCCTCCCCAGACGAGCCGTGATTCCTCGGCCTTGGGTTCCTCGGACCTGCGCCTCGTGCTCATGCCCGGCGATGTGCAAGCGACCGCCTCTGCATCCACCACGGGCGCCGAAGGCCCCTCCGGCCAGGTGCTTGCGACGTTGCCGGGCGACCACGGCTGGTCCGCCCGCGTCGCGCTCGGCGACCAGATCGTGCACGCCCACGCCACCGAGGCATTGCGCGTTGGCGCCCGGGTCCTACTTTCGTTGCGTCGACCACCCCGACTGCTGCCCTGGGACCGCGGCAGGTCCCACCAGCCCCCCGCCGCCCGTCCATGAAACTGTCCTCGCGCCTAGGCCTCGCCGCGACCCTGCTCGCCGGATTCGGTGGCGTGATCGCCTTCCTGTCTCGCGGCATGAGCGCCCATCCGCTGACCCAGACCTCGACGCGCTGGGAATCCTCGACCCAGTGCAAACAGTGCCACGAGGACGTCTACGCGGAGTGGCTCAGCTCGCACCACGCGATCGCCTTCACCAACCCCGAAGTGCGCGCGCTCAGCGACGACTTCCGCAAGGAAGAGTGCATGGATTGCCACCTGCCGCGCCCGCTTGCGATCACGGGTTTTGGCAAGCGCACCTTGCCGCGCCGCACGCACTTCGATGAAGGCGTGAGCTGCATCAGCTGCCACCTCAGCGCCGACGGCGGCATCCTCGGCCGCAACGACCGCCCCGAAGTGCCGTGCAAGCCCAAACGCAGTGAGGAGTTCCTATCCGTCGACGCCTGCGCTTCGTGCCACAACCAGCACCAGACGACCGACCAGTGGCGCGCGAGCCATTTTGCGCAACTTGGCACCGACTGCGCCGCGTGCCACATGCCGGAGGTCGAACGCAAACGCGGCGACAAGAGCACGCGCATGGGCCGCGGCCACGTGTGGCCTGGCGCGCACGACAAGGCAACCCTGCAGAAAGCCGGCAAGTTCGAAGCCGTGCGCGACGGCAACGAGATCGTGCTATCGCTCACCAACGTCGCCGCCGGCCACAACTTCCCGACCGAAGAACGCCATCGCGCCGTCGACCTCATGTATCGCTTCGTCACCAAGGACGGCCCCGCGGCCACGTGGACGCTCGCCCACCGCGCGCGGCAGCCCTACCGCGACGAAGCCGAGCCGGTCGGCCCCGGCGCAGCGTCCGGGGAAAACACGCAACTGCCGGCCGGCGCCACGAAGACGGTGCGCATTGCCATTCCCGAAGGTGCGATCGCGGTCGAAGCGCGTATGTGGTATCGCCTGACGCCCTTCTGCGACGACCAGAGCCCGCTGAGCACACTGCTCGAAGAACGCCGGGTGGAACTGCCATGAAGCGCTCCCTCCCTTCGCTCGCCCTGCTGGCCTATTGCGGTATCTGGCTGCTCTCGGTGCCCGCCTGCAGCGGCCCGAAGCCGCCGGCGGAACCCGCGATGCCGGCCTTGCCGCCGCTGCAATTGCAGAAGTTCCTGCCCGTGCTCGAAGCGCTGGCCGCGAAGCTGCCTCAGCCCACCGAAGCGGAGCAGCGCGAACTCAAGGAACTCGGCGACATCGCGCTGCAGCTCGTGGACGCCGACCCACGCACGGCCGGGCGCGCCGAACGCACCCTGCTCGAGCATCCGCGGGCGTCGTTCGTGCTCGAACCCGCGCTGCAGCACACCGAGATCGCGACCCGCCGCCGCGCCGCCTGGCTGTGCGGCCAATCGGGGCAATCGATCCTGCAACTGCCGCTGCTGCTGCGCCTCAAGTACGAACTCGACCCCGAAGCCGTGTTGTGGGTCGCCGATGCGTTGCAGCGCCTCGGCAACGATTCTGGCCTCGCCTGGCTGGATGCCGCGATGAACCAGGAAGCGACGGCCCAGCAGGCTGGCACGATGGCGATCGAGATCTGCCGGGAGCGCAACGTCACCTTGGCCGAAGCGCCGACCTACGCACAGCTGCAGGAAGCGCTGCGCAAACTGACTGCCGTCTGGTTGCGCACGGGGGCCGGTTCGCGGCCAGGCGTGAAGGAGCCGGCGGCCGACGAACTGGAACCGCGCTTCGCGATCCACCTTGCCACCACGCAGAGCACGCTGCTGCGGCCGATCGACGATGCGCGCTACGTGATCACGCGCAGTGGCAAACTGCCGCTGCCACTCCTGCAGCGCACCCTGCACGCCGACGAGCCCTACCTGCGCACGATGGCCTTGCAGGTGCTCGCCGAACTCGGCCCCTGCGCTTTGCCCACTGGCGATGCGGTGCTGCCGCTGCTCGCCGATCCCCTGACCAGTTCCTACGCGGTCCGCACCCTCGGGGAAGCCGGCTATGAGGCCGCCGTGCCGCACCTTCGCGCGCGCCTGCAGAGCCCCGATACCGCACTGCGCGCCGCTTCGACGCAGGCCCTTGGCCTCCTGCACGACACCCAGAGCGCGCTGTTGTTGCGCAAGATCCTGCAGGACGGCACCGAGATCCTCGACGTGCGCGTCGGCGCGGCGTTTGGACTTTTGTGCCTGGGAGCCGACCCCGAAGCCGAGACGTTCTTCGCCGCCCGCGAGACGAAGGGCGACTACCACGCGCCGACACTGAGTCGATTGCGGGCGCGCCTGCTCGCGGTGGCCGCAGCGAAGCGCTGAGGCCCTGGCGCGTTGTGCACCCGCCCGCGGTCACTGGCCGATGACGACACGCAAACCAGCGCTCACCGCAAAACCGAGAGCATTGCGGGGCGGATCCTGAACGGCCCACTGCCCGAACAGCACCAACCCCACGAAGCCCGTGGAGCCGGGCAACGTCAGGGGCACACGCGTAACGCCGCTGCCGTCCGCAAACGAGAGGGTGAAGACGTCCGGGCTCACCAGCAGCGAGCAGCCGGGCATGCCCACGGGACCTAGATCCGAGGGCAACGAACCACCACTCCAGGCGGTATCCGAGAAACCAACGGCCAGGAACCCGACGCCGTTCGGGTGCATCGTGTGCCCCACCCACTGCATCGTCTGGCCGATGCGCGCCGGTGCCTGCGGATCAACCTCGATGGTCGGCGGGTTGTTGTCCCCGGTGCAGGGCGCGCCGAACGCGACAGCCGACGGTCGATGCACATCGCACGTCCACAACCCCCGGCCCAGGGTCGCCGCAATGAGCTTGCGGCTGCCTTGCTCGAAGACGACCTGTTCCACCGGCGCGTTGTTTGGACCGTCGTTGTTGGCCGACCAGCTCTGCCCCGCATCGTCGCTGGCGAACACGCCGACCTCGGTCGCCACGTAGAGCACGTTCGGATCGTCGGGGTGCAGCACGATGCAGTTCACGGGCGCGTCGGGCAACCGTCTGGACCCCACACCACTGGCATCACTCCAGCCAAGGCCACCATCGCGGGTGACGCGCACGTTGCCGCTCGCAAACCCACCCATCGTGGCCCACACCACACTGTGGTTGGTCGGGTCGATGGCGAGGCGCGTGATATACCGATTGGGCAGTGGATCGAGGCCAGCGTTGTCGTCCACCGCCACCCAGGTGGGCGTCGCCGCCGTCGCGTTGCTGCTGCGATACAGGCGCCCGTCGTTGTGCGCCACCCACATCGTATTGCCGTCGCTCGCCGCAATCGCCAACGCGCTGATCTTGCTCGTGGTCGCGGGTTTTACGATGGACCATGCCATCGACGAAGCGCGTGAGTTGTTGGTCCGCCAGAGGCTCGATGCGCCGACATACAACCGCGTCGCGTTCGTGGGATCGAGCAACAGCGGCGTGATGAAGTTGGCGGTGGCAGCCGTGGTCTCCGAGATATTGCCGGTGATGAAGTTGGAAGAGCTGCCGCCGTTGCTCGAACGGTGCACCTGCGCCCAGACATACTCCCCGTAGATGTAGTTGTTGTTGGTGGGATCGATCTGCACCTGACCACCATCGCCACCAAAGGGCATGTTGGACGTCGTCGACGCACCAAGCAGCCGCTGCGTGCCATTGTCCTGCGCTCCCCCGACGAGCAGGTTGCTGCCGGCCACACCCGCCGCACCATAGAATTGTGTCGAAGGCATGCCATTGTCGAGATCGCGCCAACCGCTGTTCTGCGCCGCGGCAAACACGTTGTCCGCAACGTGCAGACCACCATCGGTCATCACATAGACGCGCCGGCTCGTCGTGCCATCATAGTCAGGATCGGCGACGACGTTGTGCACATCGAGATGCGGCACCACGGTCATGATGTAGCCATTGCTGATCTGCGAGAACGAGACGCCACCGTTCACACTGCGCCACACATGCAGGCCCGCGGCGACCATGACGTTCTCGTTGGTCGGATCGACCCAGAAGCCATTGAAGTACCACGACACCCCGGTGCTCGACGCCCCCGTGCGCAACAGCCAGTTCTGCCCACCGTCCGCAGATCGCCAGACCGTGCCACCGTTCAGTCCCGTGCTGCCATAGACGACCCCCGGACTGCTGCGCGCATAACACAATTCGACTCGCGCATCGTAACTGTTCAGGCCGACGAGACCCGACAGCGCATTCGTCCAGGTCGCGCCACCGTCCGTCGACCACACGACATCGTGGAGGCCGAGGCTCGCATCCACCACATGCCCCACGGCCTTGCTGCCGTCGTTTGGATCAAAGAGCACCTGATCACTCGAGAACGCGGTGCGCACCTGCGTCCACGAGGTGCCGCCGTCGATGGAACGGTAGATGCCACCCGGCCGCACCGACGCAAGCAGCACATTCGAGTTGCCTGGCTGCACGACAATACGCTGCGTGTACTGCCAACCTGCCGTCGCCGGCAACTGCGCCCAATGCACACCACCGTCCGTCGACTGGAACACGCCAGCGCCGCGGATCGCACTGCGATTGACGCCGCGCGCGACGTTGTCGTTGAAGAACCCTTCGCCGGTCCCGACATACATGATGTCGGGGTTGTTGGGATCCAGCGTGAGCGACGCGATCGACAGGTTGGTCCACCAGTCACTGATGGTGTTCCACGTGATTCCGCGATCCACACTCTTCCACAAACCACCACTGACGCCACCCGACCACAACACCCGGCTGTCGCGCGGATCGATGGCCAACGTGCGACTGCGCCCCGCCACATTGAACGGCCCGCGCTGCACCCACCCCAACGGACTGATGCCACCGTCGTCGACCGCGCCAACCGTGGCCACCAGAGCTGCGCGCGACTGCAGCGCCTGCTGCCACGCCTGCGCCGGAATGTTGCCGTTCTCATCCTGCTGGCGCTCGGCGCGCCACTGCAACGCCGCGTTGGGGAAGTCCGGCGCTTCCCCTTCTGCTTCGCCCTCGCGCAGAAACCGCAGGCTCGCGCAGGCGACCAGGAACAATAGGGAGAGTACAGAGCCGAGGAGGTAGCGCATGGTGGGCCCAGCAGGTTGGCCAGGCGGGTTGCTGAGCGGGAGTGGTTCGAGGCGGGCGGCGCCGCCAGCATAACGCCCCCGCAGTGCCTCGAGCGGCTTCGACCAAAGAAGCCACCCCACCACACTTCACGGCAGCAGCACGAACATCGAGGTGTTGGAGGCCTGCAGGCCATGCTGCGAGCTCCAGGACACCGCCTGCCAGGCGCGCGGCCGCCCGGCGAGCGCCGCGAGGTTTGGCATGTTGGCGTTGAACGCCACCGGCACCGTGCTGCTCTGCACGCCAAGGGCCACCAATTGCAGGTTGCCACCCTCGAGCCAGATCGGGCCCTGCACCTGCGGGTAGCTCGTGGCCGCCGCCGGGAACGAAACAAACAGCATCGCGAGTTCGCCAACCGCGCCGCGTACGGTTGCCTGCGCATTCATGCCCACGCGCCCACCATCGCTGGTCACCGACGGCCACGGGCGCTGCGAACTGGCAATCGAGCCGGACACCACGTTGGCCCCACCGGCGGCCACCAGGGTCGACTGGGGGTCGCGTACGAGGGTTCCCGAACCGCTCATGGCGGCGACCGACGCCGAGAACCCGATCGGGGTCCCTGCCGTCAGGGTCGAGTTTGCTCCAAGGAACACCAGCGAACCGCTCATCTGCACGGCCACGGACGGCGGCAGCGTCGGCAACGCACCCGGGCCACCCGTCACACTGCTGGCCGCGAGCCGGACACTGCAGTTCGCAAGCCTGAGTCCGGGGGTACCCGCAAATGCGGGATTGTGATAGATGATGGTCGTCGTGCCAGTTCCAGCCAGCGTACAACCATCAATATCCAGACTGCTTCCGACCGCATCGACGGCGTTGTTGGCGCGAATCGAGCACCCATGCAAGAGCACCTGCGCGCAGTTGTCGACGCGGATTGCACTTGGCGGCGGAACACCAAACCCGGCAAGGTACGGCGAAGTCGAGTTGGAGTACTGAAACTCCTGCAACAGCACGTGCCCCGCGTTGTTCGACAGGTGCACTTGCCACATGGAAGTCCCCCACCCCATGTGCGCCCCACGCAAGGAAAACGATTGGTGCACCGCGAGGTTCTTCACCTGAATGGCGGGAGCCAGGAGGCCGTTGAGCATGACGCCGGGTCCGCCAACGATCGTCATTCCCTTGCCATTCAAGTCGATCGGTCCGTAGGCCCCCGGCCGCACCAGCAGCGTGGCGCCATCAGGCACAGCGGCCACCGCCGTCGGGAGGTCCGTGAACTGGCTACCGGGGCCATTGGCGGCGTCCACCACGTAGGTCTGGGCAACCAGGGCCGACGCAAGTGGCAGCAGGAACGCGAGCAAGAAGCGGTTTCTCATGGGGATCTCGAAGTCCAGCGGTTGCTGGGTGTGACGTCCCCACTTCCGCCGCTGGCGATGACCCGCTACGCCATTTTCGAGATTCTGCTTCCGGCGCGAGCTCCCGCCGCGAGGAACCGGCGCCAACACCCCTCCCTCACCATCTCACTGTGCACCGACGACGCTCCCCAGCGCCGTCGACACGGCGAAACCGGGACCAGCCGCCAACGAATCGAACACGGCCGCCTGGGCGGTGAGGTGCAGGCCAAGCAGCTGCGGAGTATTGGGCAACGGCAGATTCCAGCTGGCCCCGCCTGATGGGTTCGTCGTGCGCAACACGCTACCAAGGCCTCCTGCACAGCGAAGCCGACAAGGTCCCACTTCTTGGCGGATCGTTGTCGTGTCCAAGGCAAACAACACCGGTGCAAACGGCGCGCCGTGCGTGAGCTCATACCGGAACGAACCATCACCAAGTCGCGGCGCGTGCGAAGTCGCCAACTGCGGGATGCCATTGCGCCCCACACAACCTTGCCCAAGGCGCTCGCTGTGCGCTACGCCCAGCGACGCGAGCGGAACCGCCATCAGGTGGCCCTGCCCCGGGGTCTGCGCGGTGAAGTACGCGTAGTCACCGGCAACGCGCACAAACTCCGGCATCGACGAGAGTTCTCCGGGCATCAAGTCGGCAATACGGAACGTTCCGGCCACAGTGCCATCACTGACGTAAGGCTCGAGGCCATCGCTACCGTCACTCGCCGCGAGAAACAGTCGATTGCCGCACGACGCCACGGAGAGCACCCCATCGCCAACTCCTACCACGAGGTCCGTGATGCGCGTGTAGGTCGTGCCATCGAACTTCCACAGTTCGCGACCGTGCACGTCATCCTGGCCAACCAGATAGATGCCGTCCTCTGCGGGTGCTGCCGAGGAGAACGTGACGCCCGAAGGCCCATTCGTGTTGCGCGTTCCGGCCGCGGTGCCATCCGTCGCGTAGAGCACGGCCCCCATCACCCAGTAGCTTCCTTGCCATTCGAATAGACGGCTTGGCCCAGACAAGTTTGCCGTGATCCCCAGCAGCTCCGTCGTTACGCCATCGGTGGCGACAACTTGCAGCCCAAACTCGCGCAACAAGGCTCGAGCCCCGACTCGGCCCAGCAATTGCCCGCTGAACCCGAGGGGCGTCCAGACACCTGTGGCAACCTCAAGGCTGTAGAGCTCTCCGAAGGTAGCCAGCACCCGATCCCCCAGCGCCACGGCGGAGTCAGCCTGCGTCACCCAGGGAAAAGGAGGGGCGTAGACCAGTGTCCCCCCATCGGTTCCGTTGGTGATGATGATCGAGTCGCCAAATGCATAGGCAATGTCACCCTGGCCCATGACCATGTTGACATAGCTGAGCGTCGCGTTGCCTGGCAGGTTCACCTGCGAGAGCACACCGGAGACACTATCCCAACGAACGAGGTCCACCCCTGTCGCTGTCCGTCCAGGAATCAGCACTGCATCGTCTGCCGTCGCCGACATCGGCCGCCGTGTCCAGAAATGGCTGGCGGGGACCGTATTCGCCAAAGCAGCGGTGGACGACACCTGGCCGCCGCTGCGAATCGCAGTGTTGCACGTCCACACGATCTGCCCGTTGTTTACGGCGGGTTCCAAGTAACCGCGCAGGTCGACACCGACGGGATACGGTGAGAGCAGTGGTTGCGTTGTGGTACCCGCGGCGTCCGTTACACAAATCTGCGACCGTTGGTTGCCGATCTCTTCGAGAAAGAGAACCTGCTCGCCCATGGCGACCATCTGGGTCGGGCCAGCCACGGATAGTGTGCGAGTGCCTCCGCTCGTACCATCGGTGAACACCAGGTGCGAAGGAGTCGTATTGTTCGTCTGTACGTAGGTCCCATGCTGGGTGGCCACGAACTGCCACGGATTGGAAGGCCCTGGGGCGAGGTCGGCGAGCAGGTACGTGCCGTTGGTCGAGCCGTCGGAAATCCAAGGCTCAACGTCGTGCACGGGATCGTGGGCGATGACCAACGCGCGATCCCGCCAACGATGCACCTGCAGGGGATCGAGAAACCCCGCTACCACGATGTGAGTTCCGGCGACCGTTCCGTCACTGCTCACTAGCCGACGTGGCAGACTTGACGGGAGCAGCAGAACACCCTGGGGAGTTGGCACAAGCGACGGCACGGGCGGGACCAAATTCCACAAAGGAGCACCGACGATGCCCGTGGCTGGGTCCATCGTCACGAGCTCGATAAATGGGAACTGTCCACTGCGCACCGACCATAGGCGGCCCTGCGACCACACCGCGTTCGGGAACGAAGTCGCAAACAGCTGCGTGCCGGCCGCAGTGCCATCCGTTGTGAGCAGAGAGCTGCCGACATTCAGGTAGGTCACCCCATTGCCGGCCAACAGCGAGGCGACCTCTTGCGTGAGCACCTCCATCTGTCCAGTGGCGTCGATCGATACCGTCTGTCCATTGCCCTGCAAACCAGACACAGACAGAAGGCGACCATTCACCGGCCCGAGCACCTTCGTCACCGTTGGCAGTCCGAGCCGGCGCACCGTGCCAGCCAGCGTGCCGTCCGTGATCCAGTAGTCGGTCCATGGATACGAGGGGGTCGTGCCCTCGAACAACAAGCTACCGCCCACCATCGCCACGACCTGCCGCACACCATCCGCGGGACCAGTTGCGAGGTCGAAGAGACGATGCGTGCCAGCGACGGTGCCATCCGTCACATGCAGTTCGTTACCCGTGCCAGAGTTCCCGGTGAAGAACGCGCGATTGCCATCGACGACAATGGGGCCAGTTGCAGTCCCCGGCTTCATCGGCACAGCCGCGGGCTCGGACCAGACCGCTTCCTGCGCCACCGCACCGACAGAGAACAACACCGCCGAGAGCAATCCCTGCTTTGATCGACCCATACCGGCCACATCGACGCAGCGGCGGTTCGGCCCGAATCAAAAGCAAGGCGCGCGGCCAATCAACGCGCTTGTGGTCTAGCCGATCCTCTCAAACCAGAAACTGCCGCCCCCCGTGCCCGCCTTCCCACCCATCAAGGCCTCGAGTTCGGTCCGGTGGTAGAGATGGTGGTAACGGCTGCCAAACAGCATGCGGAAATTCGGATTGCCCTCGAGCAGGGCCAGCAGCAGATACTGCTCCGTCCAGTGCAGGTCCTTCTCCAACAGCCAACTCTGCGGATAACCATCCGGCAGGAAGATGTCGTGCGCATGCACATACAACTGCTGCCGCAGACGCGGCAGGATGCGCAGGTACAGATGGAGGCAGTCGGAGCCGGTCTTCACCGTGTGCGTCGAATCGAGAAACAGCACGCTGCCTCTGGTCAGGCGCTCGTTGAAGAACTCGAGCGGCAACTCCTGCACGGGTTTCTGTACGAGTTCGATGTCTAACTGGTGGAGGAACGGCTTTGGAAACGGCTCGACGCAGACAACGCGGCCGCGCCCGTTCGCTCGCACCGCGGCCGTTGCGATCCACGTCGAGTAGCCGCTGCCAACTTCGAGCACGACCTCGGGCTGAAAGCGGCGCAGCATGCACCAGTACGCCATCGCATCGCTGAAACCGAACGCCGGGTTGCTCCAGAAGAACCCGGCCGGATTCTGCGCATCACCCTGCACAGGCGGCGAAAACTCCGCCGCAAACGGCATCAGTTCGCTGAGGAAACTGCGCAGGAACGGCGCATCGAAGATCGGGCTGTCGGCATACGGCGGCGGCCCTTCCTGATACTCAAACGACGAAGTGATCTCGCGCACCGACGGAATCGAGGAATAGAAGTGGGCTCGCGTGAGATGCAACCCGACCTCATTGAGGGCGGCCCGCATCTGCGGGTTCCACATCCAACGTTGCAGATCCGCCGCGAGGCGAGTCGCGGCACGAGCAACCTCCCGGTCTGGAGGCGTAGGTTGTCCAGTCGTCACGGGCAGGAGCCTAACCACGCTGCGGCGCGCGACCAAACGCACAGCGGACAACTTGGCCGACATCACCGCGAGGAGCACGAGTTCCCAGACGCTCCTGGACGCCAGATCACACCTCGTGCGCAGCGCCCTCCCCGAGCAGTTCCTGCGGCGTCTTGCCGTCGATCGACAGCACCCGGAACTTGTCCGCGTCCGCAAACTGGATGACACCGTCGGCGCCGCACACGGTCACCACCCGAACCGCGCCTTCGCGCTCTACCGGGAACAGATTGCCGAACAATGCATCCCCGCGCGCGGTCTTCCACTGGTCGAAATTGGCCCCCAGCACCGCAAAACGGCCGCCCTTTTCCTTGTGGGTGACGATGATTGCCATGAAAAGGGACCTTACTGCAAGCGGCATTCCCGGGGCAACGCCTCCGCGGTGCATCCATGGCTTGTGGACTTCCCACGATTGTCGGCCACAGCGGGCCCGTTCTCCGGATCAACCTGCCGTGTACTACCTCTACCTGCTGCGCCGAGCCCTCTCGGTGATCCTCCCGCTGCTCGTCGGCTGGGCCCTGATCCAGAGCCTGCCCTACTGGCTTGCCCTGCTCACTGCGGCCCTCCTCGCGGCGGCCCTGAGCCTCGCGGGAGCCTTGCTGCTGCACAACTGCGCAGTCGGCCAGATCACCTGGCGCAATCGCCTCGCCGGCTGGTTGTTGCCATGGGGCTATACGCTGGGACGCGGCCAGCTGAAGGGCATCGCGCTCGTCTCGGGCACCGTGTGGACGCTGCTCGCCGCCGGCGCAATCTTCGCCACGATGGTCACGCCGTCCACGGCGACCGTGGCGGTCCAGGGCGCGCCGCCTGCCGTGACCGTCCCGATGTCGGCGTGGTGGCTGCTGCTCGCGTGGATCGTCGATGGCGGCTGTGTGCTCTACCTGCTGGGCCTCACGCTCAAGAACTCGCTGCGCGGCTCCAGTTCTGGCGCCACCGTGCGCAAACTCCTGTTCGCCTTGGGGGCGATGCTGGTCTCGAGCCTCGCGCTGCAACTGGGCGGCTATACGGGCCTCGCCGTGCTCATCGCTGGTGGTCCGCCGCTCGTGATCGGTGGCTTCTACGGCTTGTTCGTGCTGGCCATGCTGACTTTCGGCCGCAACGCGCGCTGGAACTGACGGCTCGCCAACCGGGTTTCCTCAGCAACTACTTTGCCGGCACCGCCACATCCAGCGGCACAGCCACCGGCACCTGGCTGCGGCTGCAATTGCTGCTGTCGAGCCCCATCAGGGTCTTGCCAACACTGACCTGCAGGGCGCGCGCGACGAGCCGGTACGCACTGATCGGCTTCAGACTCGGCTCGCTTGCCTGACGGTTGCCGTAGGTCTCTTCGTGCAGGATCGCGCGCTTGCCGGAGGCGTCGGCGGGACCAAACACCTGCACCTTCAATGCGACTTCGGCGAAGGCGCTGGTGCCCGCGATGGCCGCCGCTTCCCCTTCGAGGAAGGACACGAGAATCGGCTTGATCACGAGCGCGTCGGGGGTTGGCGCGTCCACCACGGCAGGGAACAGGCCGCTGTTCTGGAACTGACGCTGCAGCACTTCGCCGACCATCTCGGTGACGGGGCGCTCCCAGACCTCATCGGTGCCGTAGGTGATCGGAAAACCACGATCCTGACGCGGCAGGTCCTTGGCCGTGCGGACGTCCGCGACCGGCGCCACGAACACCGGGCGGTCGCCGGGGGCCTTGGTCTGGAACGGCACATCGACGTAGAGCTGTTCGTTGCGCGCAAAGTCGACGACTCGCGAGGAGGTCGAACAGGCGCTGACGAACAGGCCGAGGCACACAACCATGGCCGCGGGGACGGCCTTGCGGGGGGAAGTCATCGTGCCCATGCCATCGGCAAGATCGCCAGGGAACTTGATTCGGGGGCGGTTCCTGGCCGCGGGCCAGCAGTTCTGGCCGGGTTCTCCCGGCGTCTTTTGCCCCCAGGGCACGATCCGGATAGAACCTTTGCCCAAATGCGCCGCCGGTCAGCGGTGCCACCCCACGCCAATGGCAGCCAGGAATCCGTTCTCGTCCCGTTCCACCCTGAAGGTCGGCAAGCAGACCTACACCTACTTCTCGCTGCAAGCTCTCGAGAAGGCCGGCATCGCGCAACTGTCGCGGCTGCCGTACTCGATCCGCATCCTGCTCGAGCAGGCGCTGCGCAACCTCGACGAGTATGTGGTGCAAAGCAAGGACGTGCAGAACATCGCCGCCTGGGGCCCCGCCACGGCGGGCCAGGTCGAGATCCCGTTCTTGCCGGGTCGCGTCGTGCTGCAGGACTTCACGGGCGTGCCGTGCGTCGTCGACCTCGCCGCCATGCGCGCCGCGATGAAGCGCCTCGGTGGCAATCCAAAGCAGATCAACCCGCTGGTGCCGTGCGACCTCGTCATCGACCACTCGGTGCAGGTCGACGCGTTCGCGAGCAAGACCGCCGAGCAGGAGAACCTCACGCTCGAGTTCCAGCGCAATCGTGAGCGCTATGAGTTCTTGAAGTGGGGCCAGCAGTCGCTCACGAACTTCCGCGCCGTGCCGCCGGGCATGGGCATCGTGCACCAGGTCAACCTCGAGTACCTGGCCAGCGCCGTGCTGACCAAGAAGGAAGGCGCGGACACGCTCGCCTTCCCCGACACCGTCGTCGGCACCGACTCGCACACGACGATGATCAACGGCCTCGGCGTGCTCGGCTGGGGCGTCGGCGGCATCGAGGCCGAAGCCGTCATGCTCGGCCAACCGACCTACATGCTGCTGCCCGAGGTCGTCGGCATGGAACTCACCGGCACGCTGCCGGAGGGTGCGACCGCGACCGACCTCGTGCTCGTCATCACGCAGATGCTGCGCAAGCACGGCGTCGTCGGCAAGTTCGTCGAGTTCTACGGCAAGGGTGTGGCGACCATGTCGCTCGCCGACCGCGCGACGATCGCCAACATGGCGCCCGAGTACGGCGCGACGATGGGCTTCTTCCCGGTCGACGCCGAGACCTGCCGCTTCCTGCAGAAGACCGGACGCAGCCAGGAGCAGGTGGCGCTGGTCGAGGCCTACTGCAAGGCGCAGGGTCTCTACTGGACCGCCGACGCGCCGGTGCCCGAGTTCAGCTCGACGCTGAAGCTCGACCTCGCGACCGTCGTGCCGAGCCTCGCCGGCCCGAAGCGCCCGCAGGACCGCGTGGCGCTCTCGGCGATGAAGAAGGAGTTCCGCGGAGCACTGCAGAAGGACGTGAAGGAGCGCGGCTTCGCGCTGCCGGAAGCGGCCCTCGCGGCGACCGCGACCATCGCCGACGGCAGGCAGAGCAAGGTCGGCCACGGCGCCGTCGTCATCGCGGCGATCACGTCGTGCACCAACACCAGCAACCCGTCGGTGATGCTCGGCGCCGGCATCCTCGCCAAGAAGGCCGCGGCGA
>JADZDL010000471.1 GCA_020851075.1 Planctomycetota bacterium
GGCTTTGGCCACAGGGGCTGGTGAGGCAGGTGCCGCAAACGCGCGATCGGTCATCAGCACGTGCCGTTAGAACAGCGTGTAGATGAACGGGGCGACGCCCGTGGCGCCGAGCAGCAGGAGCACACCCAGCAGGCCGAACACGACGAGGATCGGCGTCAGCCACCACACCTTGTTCTCGGACATGAAAGCCAGGAACTCGGCGACGAGCCCACGCTCTTCCTGGGTCGCAGCCTGCAGGAACTCGTCGACCTTCTTGGGAGCGCTGTCGGTAGGTTGTTCCATGACTGCCTCAGTATAGCTTGAAGTAGTTTGCAGGGCTGCGTTGTGGGCCGCGATCGTGCCAATACGAGGCCATCTTCGGGTCGAGCTTACGCCCCATGACATCGCGCCCGATCAGCCGGAACACGAGCCCGATGGGCGTCATGACGAGGTAGTAGATGGCCGCCATCAACACCTGGGACAGCACGAAACCGATCGGGAACGCCAGGACCATCAGGCCAACGAAGACCCAGCGCGTGACCACCTTGACGCCCAGCAAGAACAAGGCGAGTTGCAGCACGGCAACCGCAACGACCACAAGGAACGCCGGATGCGTGAAGGACCAAACGCCACACATCCGTAGCACCGCAAAAGTGATGCCCGGCACGCCGATTACCGCGAAGTAGGCGAACTGACTGAGGACGTTCGGCTTTGGATTCAGGTCGAGCTTGAGCATGGGCGCACTTCGTTGGATCAATCCAGGGAGAACGTCGAGAGGTACTTCTCGCGGTCGATGGTGGGCAGGTTCTTCTGGGCCGCGCGGCGGATCACGAAGTTTTCCACGACGAGCACATCCATCTCGGTGCCGAGGAAACAGCGCAGCGCATCCTGTGGCGTGCAGACGATCGGTTCGCCGCGCACGTTGAAACTCGTGTTGATGAGCACGGGGCTGCCAGTGCGCGCTTTGAAACTGCGCATGAGGTTGGCAAGCCGCGGATTGCGTTCGCCGTCCACCGTCTGCAGACGCGCCGAGTAATCGACGTGCGTGACCGCGGGGATCACAGAGCGCAGTTGCTTCAACTTGTCGAGGCCCTTGGCCGAGGCATCCACACTCTTGCGCTTCTCGTCGCGAACCGGCGCCACGATGAGCATGTACGGACTGTCATGCTGCGGCGCGATATCGAAGTACTCACTCGCGTGTTCGCGCAGCACGATCGGCGCAAACGGCCGGAACGATTCGCGGAACTTGATCTTCAGGTTCATCACGCTCTGCATCTTCGGCGAACGCGCATCGCCGATGATGCTGCGCGAGCCGAGAGCCCGCGGGCCGAACTCCATTGGCCCCTGGAACCAACCGATCACGTTCTCCTGTTCGATGAGTTCCGCGACGCGATCGGCAAGTTGAGGCTCCGTCGTGCACTCCTCGTAGATGATGTTCTCGCCATCGAGGAACGACTTCACGTCCTTCGATTCGTAACGCGGACCAAGCAAACTGCCGCGCTGCGAGTCGTTGGGCATCACCTTGCGCGGCTTGTCGAGCAGGTTGTGCCAGACGAACTGCGCCGCACCGAGCGCACCGCCGGCGTCACCGGCAGCGGGCTGGATCCAGATCCTCTCGAATGGGCTTTCGCGCAGGATCACGCCATTGCCGACGCAATTCAGGGCTACACCGCCGGCGAGGCAGAGGTTCTTCTTGCCCGTGAGCTTGTGGGCAAAACGCGCCGTGCGCAGCATCACATCTTCGGTCACCTTCTGGATCGATGCCGCGAGATCCATGTGGAACTGCTCGAGCTGCGACTCACTCTGGCGCGGCGGCGCGCCGAACAGCGCGTGGAACTTCGCGCTCGTCATCGTCAGGCCCTGGCAATAGTTGAAGTACGACAGATCGAGGCGATAGCTGCCGTCTTCGCGCAGGTCGATCAGATGCTCGCGGATCTGCTTCTCGAACCGCGGCTCGCCATACGGCGCAAGCCCCATGAGCTTGTATTCCCCACTGTTGACCTTGAAGCCGCAGTAGTAGGTGAACGCCGAATACAGCAGACCAATCGAGTGCGGAAAACGGATCTCCTGCAGCAGTCGGACCTTGTTGCCCTCGCCGACACCGACCGATGTCGTCGCCCATTCGCCGACGCCGTCCATCGTGAGGATCGCGGCATCCTCGAAGGGCGACGGGTAGAACGCCGACGCCGCGTGGCTTTCGTGGTGCTCGGGAAAGACGTAGCGGTTCTTCGGCTTGCAGCCGAGGCTCTTGGTAAGGCCGCGACGCATGTGCAACTTGTCGCCAACCCAGACCGGCACCGCCTTCGCAAACGAGCGCAAGCCAATCGGCGCAAACGCGAGGTAGGTCTCGATGAGCCGGTAGAACTTCAGGATCGGCTTGTCGTAGAACGCGACGAAGTCGAGGTCCTTCGCCGCGATGCCCGCCGTCTGCAGGCAGAACTCGACCGCGCGCGCCGGAAACGCTGCGTCGTGCTTCTTGCGCGTGAAACGCTCTTCTTGGGCGGCGGCCACGATCTCGCCGTCGCGCAGCAGCGCTGCGGCGGAGTCGTGGTAGAAGGCAGAGATGCCCAGCACGTAGGTCGGCATGGCGATTCAGTCCCGAAGGCGGCGGCGGCGATCAGGGGCGAGATAGGATAGCTCGGCGCAGTATGCTGCCAGCCGCACCGCCGAACGCCATGTCGAAAACCCGCAAGCGCCTGCTCCTTCTGGCAACCACGACGGCAATCGTCGGCTCGCTTGCGGAGTTTGCGTACCGCACCGTGCGAAGGGCACCACAGAGTCCGATGCACTTCCGCGATGCCGGCCGCAACCTGCGACCGGACGACCCGGTCGCCCAGCTGACATTTCATCTGCAGTTTCAGGTGCCTTGGCCCAATCCGACGATCCCCGCCGGCATCGAGACCACGCCAGCGGTCGGCAAGACCAGCGAGTGGTTTGGCACGGGCTACGCGATGCCGCGCAACAACCCCATCGCCAACGTGACCTGGCGCCCGGGTTCGAAGTTTTTCATCTGCTACAGCGGATTGCAGCAACCCTACTTCGATCAGGACGGCTGCGTCGAATACCACTTCAACCGGTTTGGCATGCGCGACCGGGAGGACCTCGCGCTGCAAAAACCGGCCGGAACCCAGCGCATCGTCTGCCTCGGCGACTCCTTCACTCTGGGCTGGGGGGTGCGCCAGGAGCACAACTGGCCGGTGCTCGCCGAACAGGAACTGCGCCGACAATGGCCCAAGGTGCAGGTGATCAACGGTGGTGGCACCGGATCGGCCTACGTCGATGAGTATGAGCTGGCCTTGCGCCACCGTCATGGCCGCTTCGGCCCGGACCTCGTCGTGGTCACGCTGTGCCTGAACGACCTGCTGATCACCAACGGCAAACTCTGCCACTACCGGCCCGAGTCGCTGCCCGACAGCGAGATGCCGCCTGAGGCGCGGCGCTGGTGGATGGGCTCGGCCTTGCTGCGGGACCTGACCCGGAGCGTTGCCGCGAGAAGCGCGCTCGACCTCGACCCCACACGCGACTGGACGCAGGAGCTCATGGACCTGCCCGCCGACCACTTGTGGTATCGCAACAAAGGGGAGACCCCGGACATCTACTGGGTGAAAGGCGCGCCACAGCGTTCGCTGCGCGGCATGCGCGACTGGTGCGCGCAGAACAAGGCGCAGTTCGCGGTTGTGATCTGGCCACTGCTGCAAGGGCTCGGCAAGGGCCGCTACTACCCGTTTGGAGGCATTCACGCACGAGTCGCCGAGTTCTGCAAACAGGAGAACATCGCGTTCTACGACGTGCTGCCGCTGCTCAAGGACGAGCCGCAGGAGTCGCTGTGGGTGAGCCCTGGCGACATGCACCCGAACGAACACGCGCAGGAGCTCGTCGCACCGGCGATCGCCACCTTCCTCGCCACCAGCCTCGGGCTACGCTGACTCCATGGCACACTCCGGCACGAAGAAGAAGCTCGCCCTGGCCATTGGTGTGACCGTGTTCAGCCTCGGCCTGTGCGAGATCGCGCTGCGTTTGTTGCCCCGGTCGAAGGCGCTGCCGCTCGGCCAGGTGAGCTACCAGACGAGCGACGGCACCCCAGTTGCCGACTTCCTCGAAGCAAGCAAGCTTGGCTTCATCCAGATGGTGACGCCGCCGACCAGCCCCCGACCGCGTGGCAAGTTCCGGCCAAGTCTCGACTTCTTCCTGTGCTACAGCGACGCGGCGAAGCTGCAACGCCCCTGGATGGATGAACAGGGCCGCGTGCCCGTGCACATCAACGCCGCCGGCATCCGCGACCGCGACGACATCACGTTCGACAAACCCGCCGGGCAACGCCGCCTCGTCTGCCTCGGCGATTCGTTTACGTTCGGATGGGGCGTGCGCGACGAAGATGGGTGGGCGCGACAACTCGAAACGGGGCTGCGCACCGGCGGGCAGGACATCCGCACCGTCAATTGCGGGGCCGCCGGGGCACTGTGCATCGATGAATACGAGTGGGGGCTGCGCAACCGCTTCGGCAAGTTCCAGCCCGACGCCGTGCTCGTCACGATCTGCCTCAACGACCTGATCCCGAGCAGCGGACTGTTCGTGCAGGGGCCAGCCCCTGACACCGGCCTGCGCCTGCTGGACCTCATCCAGGGCGCCATGGGCAAGACCCCGTTGGAACTCGACCCCAAGCAGGACTGGGTTGGCCTGCTCAAGTCGTTGCCGCGCAAAGCGGGTGAGGATGCCAAGATGTATGGCGACGACAAGCCCTACGAAGCCATGTGGGCGCAGGGCACGCCGCAGCGCTCCCTGCGTGCCATGAAGGCCTGGTGCGAAGAACGTAAGATCCCTCTGATGTTGGTCTTATGGCCATTCTTGCAGGGGCTTGGCCCCGCCCGCACTTACCCGTTCGATAGCCTTCACCGCGAGGTCGCCAGCGACTGCGAGAAGGCGGACATTCCATTCCTCGACCTGCGGCCAGCCTTGCAGTCGACCAATCAGGAGGATCTTTGGGTGACCCCTGGTGACATGCATCCCAACCCGACCGCCCAGCAGCTCGCGGTCCCGTCACTGCTCGAATTCGTGCGCCGTCACACCGCCCTTTGATCGTCGGAAAGCCAATCCTCCAGCAACTTTCCACACTCTCGGGAGAGCCAAGGAAACGGCCCAGGGAAAGGGCTTGCGGGCTTCGACCCAGCACTCAACCGGCTTCGTCTACGCACTTTTCAAGGTCGATTCTCAGAACTCTGAAATTGACCCAGCGGCATCGATCTTTTAGATGGTCCGCCCTCTCGGGCTGCCGCACGTGCTCTCCCAGCCCCGGGTGTCTTGAGCCAACCGGTTTTACGGCTCTTGGACTCGGGGTTCCGGGTGACCTGAACGACGTCCGTCGTCAGGCCCCGTTTCCCAGCGACCGCAAACCTATCCGCTTGCGCGGAGGGGCTCCACCTTGACCGTTCTGTTCCCCAAGTGGACCAACAAGCTGCCCGCCATCCTGGCGCTCGGCGCGGCTTCCGCCGGTCTGTTCGTGGTTTTCGTCGTGTCCTTTTGGTTCTCGCCAAAGCACACGGATGTTGGCTACCAGCCCTACCAGCCAATCGCATACAGCCACAAGCTGCATGCGGGCACGCTGGGTATGGACTGCCGCTACTGCCACCGTCTGGTTGAGACCGGACCGCACGCGACGGTGCCTGATGCAGATACCTGCATGGGTTGCCACGCGCAGGTGAAGAAGGAGAGTCCGATGCTGGAGCCGTTGCGCACGGCTTACGGCAACGGCAAGGGTGACAACCCGGCGATCGCGTGGACGAAGGTCCACCTGCTGCCGGACTACGCCTACTTCAACCACGCGGTCCACATCAACGCGCAGATCGGCTGCACGAGCTGCCATGGTCGCGTCGACGAGATGGAGATCGTGCGCCAGGTCGAGACGCTGAGCATGGGCTGGTGCCTCACTTGCCACCGCGACCCCACTCCGCACATCCGCCCCGCCGGCGTGTCGGTTACCAAGATGGACTGGGTCGCGGACGAAGTCAGCATCGCCGCCGCCAAGAAGAAGCTCGAGTGGCAGGGTGATGCCAAGCCCGAGTTGAATCCCCCGACCTACTGCTCGGCGTGCCACCGATGACCACAGTTCCGGTGACCACAGTTCTGGCCCCGTCAGTCTCCTCGCAGCACGTGCCTACGATGAACGACTCCATGCAGCCCCCTACGGCAGCGCCTGCTGTCGAAGCGAACGGCACCACCTACTGGCGCAGTCTCGGTGAACTGGAAAACTCGCCCGAGTTCCAGGACATCGTCGCCCGCGAGTTCCCAGAGGGCATTACCGAAGCGCCGGACGAGGTTTCTCGCCGCGGTTTCCTCGGTGTGATCGCCGCGTCCGTGGCGCTCGCCGGCCTTACCAGCTGCCGCAAGCCTGAGACGAAGATCCTGCCGTTCAACAAGCGGCCTGAGGGCTTCAAGCCGGGCATCCCGTCGTTCTACGCGACGACGATCACGCGCGACGGCTTCGGCATCGGCGTGCTCGTGAAGAGCAGCGATGGCCGTCCGACGAAGATCGAGGGCAACCCCGATCACCCGAGCAGCCTCGGTGGTTCGGACCTGCGCCTGCAGGCCGAGCTGCTGCAGCTCTACGATCCAGGTCGCAGTCACAAGGCGGTGGGCCCAAACAGCCACGCGCACACCGCGACCGAAGAAGGTCACGGAGATGACCACGCTCACGCGGCTGCCGAGTCCGACGCGTGGGCCGAGTTCTACACGCTGTGGAGCGAGACGCTCAGCAAGGAGCTGCTCAACAAGCAGGGTGAAGGTCTGCACATTGTGATGCCACCGTCGGCATCGCCCTCGCTGCAGGCAGTCGTGGCGCGCATCAAGGGTGGCACCTTCCCGAAGGCCCGCTTCCACACGTGGTCCGCGATCCACGCTGACCAGGAGCTCGCCGGCGCGCAGAAGGCGTTCGGTCGCCCGCTCACGACGCACTACGATTTCAGCAAGGCGGATGTCGTGGTGTCGCTCGACAGCGACTTCCTCGGCAGCGAAGGCAACAACCTGCGCAACGCGCGCGCCTGGGGCCAAGCCCGCAGCGCGCCGAAGCCCGGCCAGAAGCTCTCGCGCCTCTACGCCGTCGAAGCCGTGTTCAGCACCACGGGTACGGCCGCGGATCACCGCTTCCGCACGCGTGCGAGCGAGATCCCCGCGGTCGCCGGAGCCCTCGCCAAGGCCCTCAAGGTCGGCGACGGCAGCGAGTTGGCCAACGCGCTCGGTGCGTTCGGCAACGAAGCGTTCGTCAAGAACGGCAAGAACTGGATCGAAGCCGTCGCCAAGGACCTTCAGGCGTCGCGCGGCCGCTGCATCGTGATCGCCGGCCCGCGTCAGCCGGCTGCCGTGCACGCGCTCGCCCACGCGATCAACCAAGGGCTGGGCAATGTCGGTCAGACCGTGACCTACACGGCCGTGCCGGAAGGCCTGCAGGCCAGTTGCGTCGCGTCGGTGCAAGAACTGCGCGCCGCCCTCGAGCAACCGAACGGCGTCGAAATGCTCGTCTGCCTCGGGGTCAACCCGGTGCTCGATGCGCCTTCGGACTTCAAGTTTGCCGACCTGCTGAAGAAGGCCAAGCACACGGTTCACGTCGGCGCCTATCGCGACGAAACCGGGAGCCTGTGCCAGTGGCATCTGCCGCTCGCCCACGAGCTCGAATGCTGGGGCGACTCGCGCGCTCACGACGGCACGGTCGCGATCCAGCAACCGCTCATCCTGCCGCTGCACGGTGGCGTCTCCCCGCTGGAGTTCCTCGCGTTCCTGAACCAGGAACCCAACTGGGAAGGTCTCGCCAACGCGCGGGATGCCGTGTTTGGCTACGAGCTCGTCAAGTCCTACTGGCAGACGACTTCGGGGGCTCCCGATTTCGCCAACGCCTGGTGGCCCAAGGCTCTCCACGACGGCCTCGTCATGGGTTCGGCGTTCAACGCCGAGTCCGTCACGCCCAACTTTGCGTCGATCGCTGCCGACCTGCCGAAGCCGACCAAGGCCGCCGGCATCGAAGTCGTGCTGCGCGCCTGCCCGAAGATGGCGGACGGTCGCTACGCGAACAACTCCTGGATGCAGGAGATCCCGGATCCGCTGACCAAGCTCAGCTGGGACAACGCCGCGCTCGTCAGCATGGCGACGGCCAAGCAGCTCGGCGTGCAGAATGGCGACATGCTGCAGATCAGCGCCAACGGTGCTTCGCTGCGCATTCCCGCGTGGATCCTGCCCGGCCACGCCGATGACAGCATCTCGATCCACCTCGGCTGGGGCCGTTCGATGCCCGAGTCCTGCAAGGTCGCGCGCGATGCTGGCTTCAACGCCTATCCGCTGCGCACGGCCGCGACGCAGTGGGTGATCACGGGTGCCCAGGTCGCGAAGACCGGCGAAAACTACCCGCTCGTCTGCACGCAGGAACACGGCACGATGGTCGGCCGCGCGCTCGTTCGCGAAGCCACGAAGGCCGTCAACGACGATCCGAAGACGACGCGTTGGGCGCCGATGATGTCGCCGCTCGACAAGGCCGCGCGCATGCACGACCCTGAGCACGGCACCGAGAAGGACGTCGCGAAGTCGCTCTGGGTCGAACGCTACGATCCGCGTCGCAACGACCCCGAGGTCAAGAAGTCGCCCTACCAGTGGGGCATGGTCATCGACCTCAACGCCTGCACCGGTTGCACGGCGTGCATCGCCGCCTGCGTCGCGGAGAACAACATCCCGATGGTGGGCAAGATCCAGGTCGCGCGCAATCGCGAGATGTTCTGGATCCGCACCGACCGCTACTTCACGTCGGTCGCCGAAGCGAAGAAGAACAACGACTACAACGACAAGTTGGAGATGGCGGAAGATCCGCAGGTCGCCAACATGCCGGTGCCTTGCATGCAGTGCGAGAACGCGCCGTGCGAGTCGGTGTGCCCGGTTGCCGCGACCACGCACAGCCCCGATGGGCTGAACGACATGGTCTACAACCGCTGCATCGGCACGCGCTACTGCAGCAACAACTGCCCCTACAAGGTCCGTCGCTACAACTACCTCGACTACCTCGGCAACGTGCCCGACACGAAGCGCATGGCGTTCAATCCGGACGTCACCGTGCGCAGCCGCGGCGTGATGGAGAAGTGCACCTACTGCGTGCAGCGCATCAACGGTGGGCGCATCCAAGCCAAGCTCACCGGCAAGAAGGTCGGCGATGGCAAGGACGACGTACAGGTCACCACGGCCTGCGCCCAGGCTTGCCCGACGCAGGCGATCACCTTCGGCAACATCCTCGACACGTCGAGCAAGGTCGCTCGCCTGAAGGCGCTCGATCTCAACTACGGCTTGCTGTCCGACCTGAACACCAAACCGCGGACCACCTACCTCGGCCGCGTGCGCAACCCCAACCCTGAGCTGGCCTGATCCGATGACCGCAATCACTGTTGTCGACGAGCCGGAAAACCCGCTGCGCCGTGCGCCGCTGGTCGAAGGCACCAACGACTTCGCGTCGGTGACCAACATCATCGCGCGCGTAGCCGAGAACAAGACTCCCAAGGGCTGGTACCTGATGTTCGGCGTAGCCATCGCGCTGCTGCTGAACCTCGGGGCGATGATCGGCTACCTGGTGTTCAACGGCATCGGCGTCTGGGGCAACAACGTCCCAGTCGGCTGGGGCTGGCCAATCGTGAACTTCGTGTTCTGGATCGGCATCGGCCACGCTGGCACGTTGATCAGCGCGATCCTCTTCCTGTTCCGGCAGAAGTGGCGCACGTCGATCAACCGCGCCTCGGAAGCCATGACCATCTTCGCCGTGATGGCCGCCGGTATCTTCCCGGCCATCCACGTCGGCCGTATCTGGGTCATCTACTGGGTGTTCCCGCTGCCGAACCAGATGGCGCTGTGGCCGAACTTCAAGAGCCCGCTGCTCTGGGACGTGTTCGCGGTCAGCACCTACTTCACGATCTCGGCGTTGTTCTGGTTCGTCGGCCTGATTCCGGACCTCGCGACGTTCCGCGACCGCGCCATGAAGGCCGGCCGCACGATCGCCGCGCGCGCCTACGGCGTGTTTGCATTCGGCTGGCACGGTAGCAACCGCCACTGGATCCACTACGAGAAGGCCTACCTGATCCTCGCCGCGTTGAGCACGCCGCTCGTGCTCTCGGTGCACTCGATCGTTTCGTTCGACTTCGCCGTGTCGTTGCTGCCTGGCTGGCCCACGACGATCTTCCCGCCGTACTTCGTCGCGGGCGCAATCTTCTCGGGCTTCGGCA
>JADZDL010000472.1 GCA_020851075.1 Planctomycetota bacterium
GACGGTCGATTGGTATGTGACGAACAAGCCGTGGTGGGAGCGGGTGCGCAGCGGGGCGTACCAGGCGTACTACCAGCAGCAGTACGGCGCGCGGTAGTCGCTCCCTAGATCACGACCACGTGCAGTTCGCGCGGTCCGTGTACGCCGACGACGAGCTGCAGTTCGATGTCGGCGGTGCGCGATGGCCCGGTGACGAACGTCACGGTCGGCGGCAGTGGTCGCGGCAGCGTCTTCAGTGCTTCGCCGAGGTTGGCGAGCAGGCGCGCGTGTGGCAACAGCGCGATGTGCACGGGCGGCAGCAACGACGCGAAACGGTGCCGTTCCTGCTGCATGTCGAGCACGAGCGTGCCCGTCTCGGCGATCGCCCATTGCGCGGCGGTGATGCCGAGGTCGGCAGCGAACAATTCGGCTTTGCTGGCAGCGGGGGAGAGCCAACCGTGCTGGCGCAGCGAGTCGTGTTCGCAGAGCGCGGTGACCGTTGGTGCATCACTGCGAGCGATCGTCAATGGCGCGTAGCGGGCCAGCAGTTCGCGCACGACCGTGAGGCCACCGTCCTGCATGCCGATGTGGAGGTGCCCACCGACGGCCACCAGGCGTTCGCCGAACTGCTTCAGCTTCTCGCCGGCGTCGAGGTCGACGCGGCCGAGCAGCGGCACGGGTGGCGGTGGTGGTGCCGCCGCGCCATCGGTGCGACCGAGGTGTCCGCGCACGGCCTGCAGGATGCGATCGCGCGCGTTCATGGTTTGCCTCGTTGCTGCCACAAGGTGCGGAAGTTGCGGTGGGCAAGTCGTGGCACCGTGCGCCCCTTGCGCCACTTCGACAACGGCGGCAAACGCTGCAACAACGGCCCGAACAGCCGGTCCGCAAGGCGCGCACCGCCGGACGCGAAACGGTAGAGCCGCGGCCGCGCCATCACGAAGGCTGCGAGGCGCATCGTGCAACGTTCGAAGAAGCGGGCCTGCGCCGCCGGTTTGCCGGGGGATCCTTCGCGCACGGCGGCGCGCAGGTGCAGCAGCAGCCTCGGGATATCGATCTTGACCGGGCAGACGTCGCGGCAGGCACCGCAGAGCGAACTCGCAAACGGCAATTGGGCCGCGCGTGCGAGTGGCACGAGTTGTGGCGTCACGACGGCGCCGATGGGGCCCGGGTAGACCGAACCGTATGCGTGACCACCGACCTGCTGGTAGACCGGGCAGACGTTGAGGCACGCGCCGCAGCGGATGCAGGCGAGGGATTGGCGGGTGACCTCTTCGCCGAGCATCTTCGCGCGGCCGTTGTCGAGCAGCACGATGTGCATTTCGCCGGGGCCTTCGTCGGTCCCCTTCTGCTTGGGGCCGGTGAGCAGCGACTGGTAGGTCGTCAGCGCCTGGCCGGTGCCCGAACGCGGCAGCAGGCGCAGGAACACGTCGAGGTCGGCAACGCGAGGCAGCACCTTTTCGATGCCGACGAGGGCGACATGCACCTTCGGTACCGAAGTCGTGAGGCGCACGTTGCCTTCGTTTTCGAGGATCAGCAGCGAACCCGTCTCCGCGATCGCGAAGTTGGCGCCGCTGATGCCAAGCCCGGCCGTCGCGAACTTGGCGCGCAGTTTTTCGCGGGCCGCCGCGGTGAGTGTCGCCGCGTCGGAGTCCTTGGGCGTGCCAACCTTCTCGGCAAACAGCTCGGCGATCTGGCCGCGCGTCTTGTGGATCGCGGGCACCACGATGTGGAACGGGACTTCGCCCGCCAGTTGCTGGATCCACTCGCCGAGGTCGGTCTCGACCGCTTCGATGCCGGCGTGCTCGAGCGCTTCGTTGAGCCGCACCTCTTCGGTGGTCATGCTCTTGCTCTTCACGCAGATGCCAAAGCCACAGCGCCTGGCGAGGTCGAGCAGGATTCGCACGGCATCCGCGGCATCCGCGGCCCAATGGACTTGGGCACCGCGCGCGATCGCATTGCGTTCGAACTCGACGAGGTAGTGGTCGAGGTGCAGCAGCGTATGCTCCTTCACCGCGCGCGCCGTTTCGCGCCAGAGCTGCCAATCGGGCGTGGTCGAGACCGTCGTGCGGCGGCGTTCGTCAAACACGTTGGCGGCGGCGCGCAGGGCGTGTCGTTGCACGTCGTTCTGCAACGCCGCGCGCGCGTTGGCAGGAAACTGCTCCATCGGCAGGTGTTCGCCCATCAGCCGGTCACTCCGGGCAGGCCGTGCGCGAGCACTTCGGCGAGGTGCATCGTGCGAACGGGGATGGCGCGGCGTTCGAGGCGGCCGCGCAGATGCAGCAGGCAACTCGTGTCGCCGCTCGCGAGCACGTCGATCGAAGCCTTCTGCACGGCGTCGAGTTTGTGGTCGGCGATGGCGACCGAGAGTTCGGGCAGTTTGACCGAGAACGTGCCGCCAAAACCGCAGCACGCGTCCGCGGCGGCAAGTTCGACAAACTGCACGCCGGGCATCGAACGCAGCAGTTGCCGCGGTTGTTCGCGCACACCGAGGTCGCGCAGGCCGTGGCAGCCATCGTGCCAGCCGACGCGGCCTTGGAACTGGCCTGGCGCTTTGCTCATGCCTCGCCGCACGAGGAACTGGCTCAGTTCGAAGGTGCGCTCGGCGAGGTGTTCGGCGCGCGCCCGCCAACCGGCGTCGTTCTGGAACAGGTCCGGGTAGTGGTGCAGTTGGGCCGCGCACGAGCCGGACGGCGCAACGAGGGCTTCGGCACCACTCTGTTCCAACTCGGTGATGACCTTCTGCGCGAGCGGCACCGCCGCGGCCGGATAGCCGCTGTTGCAGAACGGCTGCCCGCAGCAGGTCTGCTGTGGGTCGTAGAGCACTTCGCAGTCGCAGTGTTCGAGCAGGGCCGCGGCGGCCAGGCCGACCGCGGGCCAGCACTGGTCGACCATGCACGTGACATACAAGGACACCCGCATCAAACCTGCTCCATTCGGCCACTGCGGGCCGCGCGCGCAAAAGCATCGAGCACCTGCATGTCCAGCACGGCCTGTTCGCCAGGACACGGAAAGTCATCACGATCGTCGAGCCAGCGCGCAAAGCGCCCGTGCAGTTCAAATTCGGGCGCGCGCGCCGCGAGTGCCGGCGCGAGTTCGTCGCGTGTGAAGATGCGTTCGTGGCCCGGCGTCAGGTAGTCGAAGACTTCGCCGCGGAACTCGCGTTGCCCCTGCAACCAGAGGCGGTCACCAGCGAGTCGCACGCCGCCGTCGGTGCCATGGATCGCAAACACGCGCACGCGCGCGAGGTGGCTCGCGGCGAACGTGCAGAGCACATTGCCGCGCAGTAATGCCGTGGCGACCGTGCCATCGCTGGGCAGGGGCAGGAAACCGCGCACGGATTGGGCAGTCACCTGCAACGCCGAACGCCCGAGCAACCACGCTGCAAGGTGCACATGATGCGATGCGAGTTGCAGCAGTGGTTCGCTGCCGGCCAACGTCGGCGACAAACGCCAATCGCCAGCCTGAGGCGGATTCGTGAGCAGATCGTCTTCGGCCCAGATGCCCTGTACGCAGACCGGGCCACCGAGCCAGTCGCTCGCGATCATGCGCCGCACCTGCTCGAGCACGGGGTCGGCCTGGCCCCACGCCGCGACCCCGAGTTTCACCTGGGCTTGCTCGCAGGTGGTGACCATCGCCTTGGCGGCCGCGAGGTCGATGGCCATCGGCGCGTGTAGGAGCACGTGTACCCCCTGTTCGGCAGCCAGCTGGACCTGTTCTCTGCGCACGCCGCATGGGCCCGCGAGGATGACGAAGTCGATGCCTGTCGCCAGCAGTTCTTCGAACGTGGGCACGACGACGCCGATCCCGGTGGTGCGACGGAAGTGCGCCCGCGCCGCGGGATCGGGATCGTGGGCCGCCACGATGTCACAGGATTCGTGGCTGCGAACCTGCACGACGGCAGCCAACGCCTGCTTGCCACTGCCGGAGATGCCAGCCCGCAACGTCGTCACTGTGGCAGGCTACCGCGTTGGCGCAGCAGATCCAGTTGGCCCCACAACACGCTGAGGGCGGACTCGGTGCGCAATGGGTGGCTGCCGCAGTGCACCGCGAAAAAACCGTGCGCCTGCAGCTGTTCGACTTCGTAGGGTAGAAAACCGCCGTCGGGGCCCAACGCCAGGGCCACGGGGGCCCGCGCTGCCAGCCGGAGCGAATGGGTTGGCACCAGAGCCCGCGGGTGGGCGAGGAACCGCTGCGCCGGCAGTTCCAGCTGGTCCAGGGAGTCCTCGACCATGGGCTTGAAGAGCGGGAAGAACTGCACGGTCGGCAGGCAGGTCCGCCCGGCCTGTTCGAGCCCGAGTAGCAGATGTTCGCGCTGGACTGTGGGGTCCATGGCGGTGCTTGCGAGGTGGCTCTTTTCCGTGCGCCAGCTACGGAACAGAACGATGCGGCCAAATCCCAGCGCGGCGGCGTGGGCGAGCATGCGCAGCAGCACCTTGGGGCGGGGCACCGCGAGCAGCAGCACGTCTTCTGGCGATGGCGCGGGAGGGGCGAAGTGCGTGGCTACGACGAGCTCTTCTGGCCCCATCGCCAGGATGACGGCTTTGCCGAGCCCTCCACCCAGCAAGCCGGCGGCAAGTTCTTGACCGACTTCCGCCCGCAGCACGGTGTGCGCATGGACGGCGCGCCGTCCGGTGAGGCGAGCTTTGCCTTCCGGGTCGACCTCCTCGGGCTGGAGCAGCAGGATGTTCACCTGGGCGATGGTAGAGGCGGATGCCGCGGTGGGCACGCATACGCTCGTGGATCGGGGGGCGCTTCGGCTGGTGGCATGGCGATCCTGGCTGCGGCCGGCCCTTCGGCCGGGTTGCCGTTGGGGCTTGTCAGACACCGCGACCAACTTAGACTCCACGTGGTTGGCCCGCCCGTTTTCATCATGCCCGATGGGTGGCGCCTCGTCCGTGTGTTCTTCTCACCTCGGCCGGCAACGGCCCAGTCTCAAGCAAACCAGTCTCTGGTACTACCCATGCAGCGCCTATCCTCGTTCCTTGGCATTCTCGCGTTGGCGGCAACCGCCACCGCGCAATTCACCCTGGTCATCCCCAATGGCATGGCCGCCGCCGAAGGCAGCACGTCCAATGCGTTCCCTTGGGGTCGCGGCGGTACCGGCCTTCGCCTGCAGACGATCTATGACAGCCAGAACTTCACGCTGCAAGGCGTGAGCACCCCGATCATCATCACGGGGCTGAAGTGGCGTCCGAACACCAACGTCGCACTCTCCGCGTCGAGTTACACGGCCGGCTGCACGGTGCAGCTGTCGACGTCACCCGTCGACCAGAGCGCTGCTAGCCTCACGTTTGCCGCCAACCAGGGCGCGGACCTGCAGACCTGCTACTCGGGCGTGGTCTCCTGGAACGCGCAGGCTGCCCAGACTGGCCCGACGCCGTTCGGCATCGATGTGCCGTTCCAGAACAACTTCCTCTACGACCCGAACCTCGGCGACCTCAACATCGAGTGTGACCTGCCGATCCAGACCTTCACGGGGGGTGCTCCGCAGCTCGACGTGCACGGCACGGCGCCGCTCGCGAGCCGCGTCTACCTGAGCACCGGCTACGTCAATGGTGGGCCCAACGCGACCGGTCTCGGCGTGACGCTGAACCACGGTGTCGTCGTCGAAGTGACGTACCTGCCAGCGAACGGGTTGTTTGCCGGTTTCACGACGAATACGCCGAGTGTTCCGGTCGGCGGGACCGTGAACTTCACGGACGCCTCCTACTCGAGTGATCCACTTGGCGTGCTGTCGTGGGCCTGGGATCTCAACGGGGACAGCGTCATCGACTCGACGGTCCAGAACCCGACGTTCACCTACGGCGCGTGCGGCAACTACAACGTCTCGCTGACGGTGACGGACGCATCGCATCCCGCGAACACGCTGACCCGCACGGGTTACATCCAGGTCGGCACTTCGACGATCACCCCGTCGTTCACGTTTGCGGCCCTCGGTGGTGGTGCCTACCAGTTCACGGACACCTCGTCACCGACGCCGGCGTCGTGGGCCTGGGATCTCGATGGCGACAACCTCGTCGACTCGACGGTGCAGAACCCGGTTTGGGCTTACGGGGCGTGCACGTCCAACGCGACGGTGACCTTGAACGTCTCGAACTTGTGCGCCGGCCCGTGGAGCACGTCGCAGAACCTCGTGTTGTTGCCGCCGATCACGCCTTCGTTCTCCTTTGCGTCGATCGCGCCGGGTGTGTTCCAGTTCACGGACACCTCGAGCCCGACGCCGACCACTTGGGCCTGGGACTTTGACGGCGACAACATCATCGACTCGACGGCCCAGAATCCGGTGTGGGCCTTCTCGCAGGCTTGTGCCGCGGTTTCCGTGAGCCTCACCGTGAGCAGCGCTTGCGGCGGTCCGTGGAGCATGACCCAGTCGATCGTGCTGTCGCCGCTGGCGACCACGACCTTGCTGACGGGTGGCAACGGCTTGTCGGCGGTGGGCTCGGGCAACACGTTCGACATCCAGGTCACCAACCCGAATGGTGTCGCGATCTGTGCGATCACCATGTGTCCCTACATGGTGACGCCGGTTGTCGGCACGCCGCTTGGCTGCACGATCTGGGTCACGGACGCCGTTGGCGGTTACCTCAGCAACCACACGAACGCGGCGGTCTGGCGGCAGGTTGCCACGGGCACGGGCACGTTTGCGGGTGGCACGTTTGGCGCGCCGATTCCGGTGCCCATGACGCTCTCGAATCCGATCTACCTGCCCGCGGGCACGTATGGCATGGCCGTGCACATGACGACTGGTTGCGGCGTTGCTTACACGACGCTCACTGCGCAGACGACCTACCCGGGCACGGACTTCGACATCATTGTCGGCAACGGCAAGGGCGCACCGTTCAATGCGACGGCCAACAACCCCCGCGGCTTCAACGGCACGTTCCACTACAGCGTGCTCGGCAACGGTGACCTCGCCGGTTACGGCTTCTTCGCGGCCGGCTGCGCGGGTTCGCAGGGCATCACGAACCTGTCGCCGAACGGCAGGCCTGCCCTCGGCTCGTCGCTCGCCGTCACCTTGAACAACCTGCCGTCTTCGGCCGCGATCATGCTGACGGGCTTCAGCAACACGGGCTCGATCTTTGGACCGTTGCCGCTCAGCACGACGCCCTACGGCGCGCCGGGCTGCTTCGCTCGCGTGAGCACCGAGGCTTCGTTGTTCGTGTTCGGCGCTTCCAACAGTGCGACCTGGAACTTCAACATCCCGAACAACCCCGGTGTGGTCGGTGTGCGGATGTTCAACCAGGCCCTGGTGCTCGATCCGGGCTTCAACGCGCTGGGCGCGGTCCTGTCGGACGCTGCCGCCATGATGATCGGCCTCTAAGCCGCCGGGCGACCGCGCCCCCCGGCGGCGGTCGCCGGGGGAGTGGTAGGGCGGAACGCGGCCGGCCAGCGGCAGCGTTCTTGTCGACGCGGTGCCGGCGACCGTCTACGATGGCGGGACGATGACTTCGCCCCGCCTCGAAGACCTTCCGCCGCTGCGCACCCGCCGCGGCCTGCGCCGCCTGAAGGACGTGCCGGTGTTGCCGAGCCTCATTACGCTCGGCAATCTGTTCTTCGGGTTCCTCGCCATTGCGAAGGTCGCCGATGCCCTGCGGCAGGTGAAGCCTGGCGAGCCCTTCAGCTCCGTCGTGGAGCTGTTTGCGACGGCCTCAGTGCTGATCTTCGTGGCGATGGTCTGCGACGCGCTCGATGGCCGCGTGGCACGCATGACCGGGCAGACGACGCCGTTTGGTGCCCAGCTCGATAGCCTCGCAGACATGGTCACGTTCGGCACGGCGCCGGCGTTTCTCGCCAAGGTGCTCGTCGACTGGCATGCGCAGGGCGACGACAACCATCTGCTGCCGATGCACCCGAAGCTGTTCTACGCAGCCGCCGCGGTCTACGTGCTGTGTGCTGCACTGCGGTTGGCGCGCTTCAACGTCGAGACCGGTTCGGACGAAGAGGATCATCGCGAGTTCAAGGGCTTGCCATCGCCGGCGGCCGCTTCGGTCGTCTGTGCGCTCATCGCGTTGTTCTGCACGCGCAATGACCCCGAGTCGCGGCTGGGTTCGCTGAGCCACCTGTTGCTCACGCCGGAGCGCTTCGATTGGATCGTCATGGCGATGCCTGGCGTGCTCGTGTTGCTCGGATTGCTCATGGTGAGCCGCGTGCCCTACCCGCATGCCATGCACTGGATCCTGCGCAAGCGGCACAGCCTGCCCTTCCTGGCGGGGCTCGTCGTCTTGATCGTGATCGCCGCCGTGGAGTGGCAGTTTGCGCTCGCCGCCTGCACGCTGGGTTACGTCGTCTCCGGCGTGGTGCTCGGTTTGTGGCGGGCCGCTTTCCGGCGCGGTGGGGACGACGGCGAAGATGACGACGAATCGCCCCGCCCGCTTCCAAGTCGCAACTGAGGGCCCTTGACCGACTCCGGCATGACGGTGGGAGAGACGCTCGTGTTCGTCGCCTTTGGCAGCAACGAAGGCGATCGGGAGCAGCATCTGCGCACGGCGCTGCAGCGGCTCGGTGCTACGCCGGGCATCGTTGTCGTGCGTACTTCGCAATTGCGCGAGTCCACCCTGCAAGGGCATGGGCCGGCGCAGGGTGCGTTCTTGAACGGGGTCGTACAGTTGCGCACGACGCTGTCGGCCCTGGCGTTGCTCGGCGTCTGCAAGGCGCTGGAGGGCATGGCTGGCCGGCGTTTGCCCGCGCCGCGCAACCACCCGCGGCCGCTCGATCTCGACCTGATCTTCTACGGCCAGGAACGCATCGACACGCGCGAACTGGTCGTGCCGCATCCGCGCTGGCACGAACGTGAGTTCGTTTGCGAGCCGCTGCGCGAACTGGGTGTCGATCTCGACGCGAGTCCGCGCCACGTTGCACCGCGCGTCTACGAGCCGCCCATCGAGTTTGCGGCCCAATGTAGCGAGTGGCTGGCCGGCGGCTGCGTGGTGGGCCTCGTGCCGACCATGGGGGCGTTGCACGCGGGGCATCGCAGTCTCATGGCGATCGCGCGCCGCGAATGCGACCGGGTTGCCGCGACGATCTTCGTGAATCCGCTGCAGTTTGGGCCCAACGAGGACTTTGCCGCCTATCCGCGCGACCTGACCGGCGATCTGGCGATCTGCGCGGAGGCCGGCGTGGATGCGGTGTTTGCGCCGACCGTGGCCCAGATGTACGACCCCGAGTTCTGCAGCCATGTTGCGGTCGGTGCGGCGGCGCAGGGCATGGAAGGCGCATTGCGCAAGGATCACTTCGGTGGTGTCGCGACCGTGGTGGCGCGGTTGTTTGCGATCGCCCGGCCACACCGCGCCTACTTTGGCGAGAAGGATGCCCAGCAGCTCGCCGTGATCCGACGGATGACGCGCGATCTCGGATTTCCGATCCGGATCGTCGGTTGTCCGATCGTGCGCGAGGCCGATGGTCTCGCGCGTTCGAGCCGCAACGTCTATCTGGGGGCCGCCGATCGCGCCGCCAGCACGATCCTGCATCGCGCGCTGCGCAGCGCCCAAGGCGCCTTCGTGCGCGGCGAACGCGACCGTGATGCCCTGCTCGCGCGTGTGCGCGCCGTGCTCGCTACGGAGCCGCGCGCGGAGGTGGACTACGTCGAGTTGCGCAGCGAAGGGGCACTCGCGGAGCTGCCGCCCGGGCCCGTGGACGGTGGTCGCCTGCTGGTCGCGGCGAAGTTCCGCGATGGCGCCCGGCCCGTCCGTCTGCTCGACAACCTGTCGCTGCGGGAAGGCGCCGATCTCGCGTGAACGCGCTCTACTGCCCCGCGCGCGCCAAGCTCAACCTCGTGCTGCGCATCGTTGGCCGGCGCGCGGATGGGTACCATCTGCTGGAGACCCTGTTCCACACGCTCGACCTGCACGATGACCTCTGGCTCGCGCGCCGTGCGTCCGGGTGTGAACTCGAAGTCCGCGCCGAGCAGCCGCACCTGTTGGTGCCCGGTGGGCCCGACAACCTCGTCGTGCGGGCGCTACAGCGGCTCGTCGAGGCCGCCGGCTGTGGGCACGGGTTTGCGGCGCTGCTGCACAAGCGTATTCCGCATGGTGGGGGCCTGGGTGGCGGCAGCAGCGATGCCGCGGCGGCCCTGCGCCTTGCCAACCACCTGCTCGACCGTCCCCTCGACGACCTGGCCCTGCACCGGGTGGCAGTCTCGCTCGGTGCCGATGTGCCATTCTTCCTGCGCGGGGGCAGCCAATGGGGGCGCGGCATTGGCGACGAGCTCGAACCCGCCGAGGTGCCGCCGTTGCACTTCGTGCTCGTGCTGCCACCGTTTGGCTGTCCGACGGTCGACGTGTACAAAAACCATGCAGCGCTATGGATCGGCGGTCCGCCGCAAGTTAGCGTCTCGTCTGTAACGGTCCCCAACAACAGGGATTCCGCCGTGCGCATTGGTTTCCGCAACGATTTGGAGCCTGCCGCCGAACGAGTCCGCCCCGCGTTAGCCGTATTGCGGCAGCGGGTCGCGGACCTTGGTCATTCGGCGGTGCGCATGACCGGCAGCGGGTCGACGCTGTTTGTCGCGTTCGCGGAGGCGGCAGCGGCGGAGCAGTGCGCTCGGGATCTCGGCAAGCTGCGTGACGAGGGCGTTCGCCTCGTGGTCACGCGCAGCGCAATGCCGCAGCTTGATGCGCTGCAGCCTGCGCCCTGGCCTGTGCCAGGCGAGTCTGGGGGCACGTTGGTTTGACGGCGGTGGCGATCCTCACGGGCTAGGGAGGCTGCGGTGATGCAGAACGAAAGTGACAGCGGCAGCGGCAATACCAGCAATACCAATGGTGCAACCCGGTTCCTGGTGACCGAGGTGCGCGTGAAGTTGACGGACGATCCGCGCAACAAGTTGAAGGCCTACTGCAGCGTGACGATCGATGATGCGTTCGTCGTGCGCGACCTCAAGATCATCGAAGGCAACAAGGGCCCGTTCGTGGCCATGCCGAGCCGCAAACTCGCCGATCATTGCCAACGGTGCCACCACAAGAACCACCTGCGCGCATGCTTCTGCAACCAGTGTGGCAGCAAGCTCGACCCGGACCGGGCCCCGCGCGACAGTCGCGGTCGCGCCCGATTGCACGCCGACCTTGCCCATCCGATCAACAGCCAGACTCGCATCGAACTGCACAAGGCCGTGGTGCGCGCGTATGCGGAAGAAATCGAAGCCGCCCGCGCCGCTGGGGAAGCGTACCGCCCGAAGACGTTCGACGATCTCGATGTGCTCAGCGACTCGATCGATGATGAATACCTCGAAGAGCTCGAGCGCCGGCAGGAAGAGCGCGAACGGCGCCGGCAACTCGATCGCGAAGCGGCGGTCGGCCGCGATGGTATGGCCGCCGGCGGGGCAGGCTGAGGGCGTGTGGTTCTCCGCGTAGCCATCGTCGGGCCGGGTCGCGTTGGCAGCGCGTTGGGTCGGCAGTTGCGTGGGCCGCGCGTGGAACTGTTGGGTTTCGTGGGCCGAAACGAAGCGGCTGCGACCAGGGCCTGCGCGTGGGCCGGACAGGGTCGGGTTCTGCAGTGGGCGGACCTGCGCGCTGCGCACGTCGTGATCTTCGCGGTTGGCGATGCGGATCTTGCGACCGCGGTGGCGGCCGCCGTGGCCGCTTCGGCGCAGCGGTCGTGTGCCCTCTGGCTGCACACGAGTGGGCGCTTTGGGCTGGAGGTCTTTCGGGACGCGGGTCTCCACCGTGAAACCGGGCAGCCTCAGGTCCGCCTGGGTGCGCTGCATCCGGTGGCGCCTTTTCCGGACGCGGAGCAGGGCTTCCGAAACCTGCCGGGAGCGCCCGGGGTCTGGCTTGGCGAGGCGCGCAGCGAACGTCTGCTCGTGCGCCTCTGCCATCTGCTCGGCCTCGTGCCGATCCAGGATCGGGCCGGCGATCGGGTGCTCTACCACGCTGCCTGCGCCCTGGCCGCCAACGGCCTCACGGCGCTGCGTAGCCAGGTCGACGCCGTGTTCGCGGGTGCCGGTGGGCTTGACCGGGCGGATGCCGCGCGCCTTGCCGAGGCCTTGATGGGCAGCGCGCTGCGCAGTTGTGCCGCGCTGGGGCCGCAGGCGGCGTTGTCGGGGCCGGTGCTGCGTGGGGACGCTGGCACGGTCGTGGCCCATCTGCGCTCGCTCGAGGCGTCCGTGCCCGCAGTCCGGGACACCTACGTGGCGTTGATGCAGGCGGCGCTGGCCCTTGCCGTGGCCCGCGGTCTGCCGCAAGCGGCCGCCGACGCGGTGCAGAACGCGCTGTCGCGGGCCCCATCCGGGCCGGATCCTGGTGTCCAGCCGCGCTCCGGCGACTAGTAGGGCCCGTCCATGGCGCAGATCATCGCGAGCGTATTTGCCGAGTCGCCCGAGCAGGTGGTGAGCCGGGCTGCGAAAGCGGCCATGGCGGGGGCCGACTGGCTCGAACTGCGGCTCGACCGCTGGCCGCTCGGCCTCGATCTGGCCCCGGCACTGGCCGCGGTGAAGTTGCCCGTGCTCGTCGCGTGCCGCACGCCCGAGGATGGTGGCCACTTTCGCGGCACGCTCATCGAACGCCGCGAACTGCTCGGCCACGCGCTTGCGCACGGCGCCCAGGGCCTCGACCTTGAACTGGCGGAGACCTGGTCGCCGCCGGTCACGCGCACGCGGCTGCGCCTCTTCATGCGTTCGTTCCACAGCTTCACCGGGGTGCCAAAGGAGCTGCCGGCGATCCAGGCGAAGTTGCATGCGCAGCCCGGCACGGTCGCCAAGATCGTGGTGACGGCGCACGACCTCGCCGATGCCGCTCCGGTGCTCGACCTGCTGCAGACGACGGACCAGCGAGCCAGTCCGACCGTGGCGTTCGCCATGGGGCGAACGGCGTGGCCGACGCGGGTGCTCGCGTGTGCGCTGGGGGCCCCGTACGTGTATGGCTGCATCGAACCCGGCGAAGAGACGGCCGTCGGGCAGTTGCCGATTGCGATGCTGGCGGGGCTCTACCGCGTGCGTTCGCTCGGCACGGCAACGGGCATCTACGGTCTGCTCGGCAATCCGGCACTGCAGTCGCTGGGCCCGTGGTTGCACAACCGGGTCTTCCGGCGCCTTGGGCTCGATGCGATCTACCTGCCGTTCGAGACTTCGCGCCCCGAAGCGGTGTTGGCGATGTTGCCGCGCCGCCAATTGCGCGGATTGTCGGTGACGGCGCCCTACAAGGCGACGTTGTCCTCGGTTTGCCACCGCCTCGGCGAAGCGGCGGCGGCGACCGGCGTCGTCAACACCCTCATCGACGAGGCGCACGGCCAGCTCGTGGGCCACAACACCGACGTGTTTGGCGTGCGCGAAGCGGTGTGGAATGCGATGCGGGACACGACGGTGGGGCCCGGTGCCAGCCAGGAGGTCGGGGCTCGGCGGGATGCCGTGGTGCTCGGTACGGGGGGCGCGGCGCGCGCGGCGGTGATTGCGCTGCAGTCCTTGGGGTTTGTCGTGACGATGCTCGGCCGGTCGCTCGAACCGGCGCGCGAGTTTGCGCGCACGCATGCGGCGAAGCTCGGCAGCCTCGGCGCCAACCTGCCCGAGGGCCTCGAGCCCGTCGTGGTCGTGAATGCGACGCCGTTGGGCAGCCTCGGGCGCCTCGTGGACGAACGGCCACTGCCGGCGTGGCGCTGCAAGCCGGGCACGTTTGCGCTCGACATGGTCTACCAGCCGCACATGACGCGCTGGTTGCGCGATGTCGCCGAGGCTGGTGGACGGCCGATCCCGGGTGTCGAGATGTTCTTGGCGCAGGCGCAAGCGCAGGTCCGGTGGTTCACGCAGGCGACCCTTGGCGGCGAAGAACTGCGCGGCTTCCTCGCCGGCACGGCGGCGTCCGAGCGCGTGGCCTTGCCGGTCTGACGTTGGGGCCGCGCGCGGCGTGCCGTTCGGGGCCGGCGACGAATACGGGACGGCGCGAGGGGCGGTCGTTCGGCTATCCTCCACCGGGATGGAACTTACCGATGAGCCGCTGGAGCGGGCCCTGCGCGCGGGCGAAGACGACAAGCTGGCGCCGTTGTTTGAGCTGTACCGCGAGCGGCTGCAGCGCATGGTGCACTTCCGCCTCGATCCCCGCCTGGTCGGGCGCATCGACGCCGAGGACGTGCTGCAGGAGTCCTACCTCGAAGCCGGCAAGCGCCTGCAGGCCTTCCGCGACGATACGAAACCGTTCTTCGTGTGGATGCGCCTGATCACGCAGCAGACGATGATCGACCTGCATCGTAAGCACCTCGGTGCGAAGATGCGCAGTGCTGGGCGCGAAGTGCATGCGCCGGCGAGTGCGACGATGTCGGGTTTCTTCGTCGGGCACTTCACGTCGCCGAGCCATGCCGTGATGCGCGAAGAGCTGCGCGTGAAGATCGAAGCTGCGCTCGAGAACATGGACGAGATCGACCGCGAAGTGCTCGTGCTGCGCCACTTCGAAGAGCTCTCCAACAAGGAGACCGCGGAGGTTCTCGGGATCCAGGAAAACGCCGCGAGCAATCGGTATGTGCGCGCGTTGGGGCGCCTCAAGGGCCTATTGACTGGTTTTGGCGACGGGTGAACCCATGAGCGCGAGCGACGAATCGACGGAACGTGATCCGCTGGACCTCCTGGTCGAGGAGTTCCTCGGGCGCAAACGCCAGGGCGAGGTCCTGGACGTCGAGGCGTTCGCCGCAGCGCACCCGGCGCACGCGACCGAACTGCGCGAGCTGCTGCCGACGTTGCTGGCGCTCGAACAGGTGAAGCGCGAGAAGGAATCGACGGGCGGCAAACGCGCGCGGGTGTCGTTGCCGGCGATGCAGCAGCTCGGCGACTTCAAGATCGTGGGCGAACTGGGCCGCGGCGGCATGGGCGTGGTGTTTGAAGCCGTGCAGGAGTCGCTGGGTCGCAAGGTCGCCCTCAAGGTGCTGCCGCAGGCTTCGCTGCTCACGGGCAGTCAGCTGCAGCGGTTCCTGCGCGAGGCGCAGATCGCGGCACAGTTGCACCACAGCAACATCGTGCCGGTGTTTGGCAGTGGTGAGAGCGATGGGTACCACTGGTATGCGATGCAGCACATCGCGGGCCAGAGCCTCGATCGCTGGCGCACGCTGCAGGCCGAACAACCGCCGCAGGGCAGTGGAGCGTGGCGCAGCCGCGCTCGTTTCGTCGCTCGCATCGGCGTGCAGGCGGCCAGTGCGCTGCACTACGCGCACAGCCAGGGCACGCTGCACCGGGACGTGAAACCCGGCAACCTGCTGCTCGAAGACAACGAACACCTGTGGGTGACCGACTTCGGGCTCGCGAAGGCGCTCGAAGCCGAGGGGCTCACGCATTCCGGCGACCTGCTGGGCACGCTGCAGTACATGGCGCCCGAGCAGTTCACGGGCCACTACGACGCGCGCAGTGAGGTCTATGCGCTGGGCGTCACGCTCTACGAGCTGCTCGTGCTGCGGCCGGCGTTTGCGGCGAAGACGCGCAGCGAACTCATGGAGCGCATTCGCACGCAGCGCCCCGACAGCCTGCGGCGGTTGCGGCCTGATGTGCCCGAGGATCTCGCGATCGTGATCGAGCGGGCGATGGCGCGCGATCCCGCGGATCGGTACCGCGATGCGCACGAACTCGAACAGGATCTGCAGGCGTTCCTCGAAGATCGCCCGATCGCGGCGCGGCGGCAGAGCGCCCTGGCGCTCGTGCTGCGGTGGTGTCGGCACAATCGCGCGATGGCGACCTTGGCGGCGAGCACGTTGTTCGCCATGGTGGGGGCCGGAATCCTCGGGTGGGTTGCTTACGTGGTCAGCAATGAAGCGCTCGCCAAGGCGGAGGCCGGGCGCATTGCTGTTGCGCAGGAGAAGACGCGGGCCGATGCGAATGTGCGCCTTGCCCTGGCGGCGTTTGGCGATGTCTTCGACACGTTGGTCGGACGTGACCCGATGCTGGCGATTGACGAAGACCCGGATACCGGCGAGCAGACGGTCATCGCGCGCACGGTCGTCGATCCAAAGAGCATCGACCTGCTGCAGAAGATGCTCGACTTCCTCGGCGAGTTCACGGCCCAGAACGCGGAGAACCAGTCGCTGCGCTTTGAGACGGCGCGCGCGTATCGGCGGGTCGGCGCGATCCACGCCCGGCTCGGCCGCCCCGAGAACCTCGGTCGCGCGGCGAAGGCCTACGACCAGGCCTTGCGCTTGCTCGACGACGTCACTGAGAAGGACGTCACGCGCGAGATCGCCGCGGTGCAGGTCGAATACGGGCAACTCGTGTTGCGGCAGGGCAATCGGCAGGGGGCCCAACAACGTTTCCAGCGCGCGCTCAATCTGTTGGAGAACGAGCATCAGCGCGATGGGCGGGCGCTCCAGTTTGAGCGTGCGCAGGCGCACTTCCTGCTCGCGAGGTTGGCCGATCGTACGGCGGATGGTGGGCTGCCACCGCGTGGGCCGGGGCCGGGTTCGGGCGGACCGGGTGCAGGCGGAACTGGTCCCGGTGGAGCGGTTCGCGAAGTGGCGAAGCTCGTGCAGACGGCGAAGGA
>JADZDL010000473.1 GCA_020851075.1 Planctomycetota bacterium
TGACCCGGCCGGACGCTGCCTCACTGCCCGCAGCCGCGCGCCCGGCGACGACGCCGCCGATCGTGCCACGCCGCTGGTAGCGACCGTCGGCCTGGATGATGAGCTCGGTCGTGCGATTGATGCCCGGCCCGCCGGCGATCGCGGTCCCGCGTGTCGCTTCCCAGCGGCCGGCAATGGCCGCGACGTTCGCGGTGCCCGGCCTCGCGTACCGCTTGCCATGGAACTCGATTCCGTCGGGATGCACAGCGACGATCCCTTCGTGCACGCCGCCATCACTCCACTGGACGATGAGCCGGGTGCCGCTCATCTGCCAGACTCCGCTGTCGCCCGCGTGCGCCGCGCTGTGCCGCGCCCAGTCGAATTGCTCGAGGCCGCCGGCTGGAATCGCACGCGTAATGCGCCCACCGGACAGGAAGAGCAGACAGACTGCGCGGCCGGTCAGCAGACTGCGACCGACGAACAGACCCTGCGGCACGCCATTGACGACCGCGGCGTCCGGAACGCGCTCAGTCTGCGCGAGCGCAACCCCGCCGGATGTGCCGATGCCTCCAATCACGACACTCGCCAGCACCACTGCAATACGAATCATGGTCGCCATGACAGGCCCCTCCTGAATTCCGCGATCTCGGCCGCGGTGACCGTGACGACGACGGCGGCCTGGTTCGAACCGCCGCGGGCATCCCGATCGGGATTCGCGCTGCCCGGCGCGCCGGCTCTGACGGCATCGATTGCGATGGGCGTGTATGTGATCGCGGCTGCGTAGCGCGCCTGCCCCGCGGCCGTCGCCTCGAAATTGTACTTGCGTATCTCGCTCGCCAGACGGTCGAGACGCACTCGTGTATCGGCATGGGACGCGAACATGCCGCTGCGCTCCAGCGTGGCCGCGTTGCGCTCCGCAAGCTTCGCCAGAAACCCGCCGACTCCGGCGGGTGCGTAGCCGGCATGGTTCGCCAGTGCGACACCGATGTGATCGGCCTCCATTTCGTCACTCCGATCGAACGGGCTCGCGAGCGTGACGGCATAGAGCCGCTTCCCCACCTGCTCGAGGAAAGCGCCCCGCGTCGCGGCATTGGCGAGCCCGCCTTCTACCCGCGTCTTCTGGATCATGCGAATCGTGTGTCGCGCCATCACGTGGCCCACCTCGTGCGCGAGCACGCCGGCCAGTTCCGATTCATTGCCGATGAGCGCCAGCGCACCGCGCGTGATGTGCACGAATCCGCCCGGCGCGGAGAAGGCGTTCACGCCTTCCGTGTCGAGCACGATGAACGTCCACGGCAGATCCGCACGCGCACTGCCGGCGGCGACCACGCTTCCTACCAGCGTGACATAGCGATGCACTGCGGCGTCCTGAACGACACCGTATCGTTCGCGCAGCCTGGTGCTGACGTCCGCACCGAGTCGATGCTCCTCCTGCTCGCTGAAGTTCAGGTCGTGGACTGCGCGGTTCGCCGTCTGGCGGCCGGGTGACTGCGCACCGGCGACCGATGCACCGGCCAGCAGCAGTATCGCCACGAGCAGGTGCGCGCGACTCTTCATGATTGACCGTGACGGGCGCCGCGAGCAGAGACGATTGCCATCGTGTTCGCGCTCCTCGCTGGTCGACGCATTAGAGCCACAGGATTCACGTATCTTATCCAAATCCGATTGCGAGTGAGCAAGGTGCCCAAACGCCAGCGCATGCAGGTCTGCCCCATCACTCCCCCGAATCTCCGCAGCGCACTCTGCACCGTGAGCAGGCCCCATACTTCCCATCATGTGAAGCTGCGTGCGGGTATCTCTCACTGCGACTCGATCGCAGGGGATATCCGGTGACGCCAGGTCTGTGTCGCGTCAACCGCCATTTGCATCCTGTCTCCGATCGTTTACATTCCGGCCGTGATCGAAATCGCCCAGACGCGTGCGTTCACCGGCTGATTCGCAGACCTCCGCAACCGCGGGGCGCAACGCATCATTCAAGCGAAGATCGACTGCTTGGCCGTTGGAGGTGCCGCCAGGAAACGCGCAAGAACCAGGAAACCTGTGCTCCAGCGGTGGGACTCTGCCGAGCATCTTCACAGCCAGAAGGACATTGCGTTGTACTTCGACGCAGCCGTACAGGAAGGCGGCGATGATCCCGCGTACATGCTCCATGTACTGGGTATCATCGCGCGGGCACGCGGCATGATGAAACTGGCCAGCGACGCCGGGTTGACACGAGGTGGCCCGTACAAGGCGCTGGCGCCGGATACCAGGTCTGGCCTTCAGACAGTACAAGGGATTGCGAAGGCCCTCGGATTCAGGTTGACGCTCAGTCGGGCGGCCTGAGATTAGCCGCACGCGGCTTCCGCGCGCGATGGCCTGGTTCGCGGCCGCGGCCAGTCTCGTCGTGGCCGTGCTCGTGCTACAGCGACTGCTGCGACTGGCCCACGACGCACCGAACCTCGTGGCCGCCGATCCGAACTGGATCGCGGGCGGCGGGCTTGCCGAGGCGCTGTCGCTGCGGCTGGCGGCGGAGCCGGCTGCCGGTCGGGTACGGCCCGGCATCAGCTTCGTCGCGAAATCCGGCGAGTACTGCCGCACCTTCATCGCCCCGCAGGACCAGCACACCGTTGCGGGGCTCGCCTGCCGGGAACAGGACACGTGGCGCATTCCCGTCCTCGAGCCCATCGACGAGTCGCCGGGCGCGCGCGGCGACTATCGCCAGGCGGCGAGCGCCCTGCCACCGCAGGTGCTGCGGGCCGTGGAGTCGCGCATCGCCGGCGAACCGCTCGACGCGGCGGGCGAAGCCCGGGCGCGCGATCGCGGCTGGAAGCGCGCGAGCGAAGACGGTAGCCGCCCCTGAGGACGTGCCCCACGCGGGGCACGCCCGACACGGCATTCACGCCGCCGCCGACAGGCCGACGCCATCGGGTCGCAGCACGAGCGACCCTTCGGCACCGATGCCCATGATCTCGGCGCCGCGGCCGGCCGCGTCCTGCACGTCGCCGTCGGAGGCGACCCGATGAGCCTGCAGCGGAATCCCATGGCGATCTCACCCCGGAAGTCGCCGCCGAACTCGCCCGCTGGGGTCACGGCGGCGGGTTCTCACTACACGACGCCGTGCGCATCGAGGCCGAGGATCGTGCCGGCCTCGAACGGCTGCTGCGCTACTGCGCCCGACCCGCCTTCGCCAGCGAACGGCTCGCCTGCCCGCACTGCCAGGCTCCGATGCGCCTGATCGCCTTGCTCACCGATCCCGCCTGAATCCGCAGGATCCTCGCGCATCTCCGCGAACCGCTCACTCCGCCCGTGCTGGCCCCACGCGCTCGCGCTCAGCACGACCCGGGGCTCGGCTTCGATCAGACGCTGAACTGAGCAACCCTCTTCGGCGCCGCGTCGCTGCCCACGCCGCGGGTTCCCGCCCCGTTGCGCCACGCCGCCCGCAGCGACGCAATTCCTGAGCCGATCAGCGTCGCCCCACCCTCGCAGCCCTCGCACGTACCAGCTACGAGCACTCACCTCGACCCGATCA
>JADZDL010000474.1 GCA_020851075.1 Planctomycetota bacterium
CGCCGCGGCGGTTCCCCACGCGCCCCGCGCCCACTCCGGTGGCCGCGGGGCGCGTTCGTTGCTGGGGGTAGCCCCCACCTGCTTACTTGAATGCACCTGCCGTAAACTGCTTTCCAGAATCTACTTCGGAATCCCGGCCTGCTGCAGGATCGCCTTCGCTGTGAGGTCCTCGGGCATGATCTCCAGCACCTTCTGGGCAAGCGCCCCTGCCTCCTGCGGCCGCTGCAGGCCCAGGTAGTAGGTGGCCAGCGCGAGGTCCGCGGGCGGCAGACGGGCCCGGTCAAACCGTTGGTGGGAGTTCATGCGTTCGAGTTGCCGGATCGCCGGCGCGTGCTTGTCCAGCGGCACGCGCCCGATCATTTCGCGCAGCACGAGCCCATGCGCCCCGAGCACGATCGGCGGCGTGAGCAGAGACCAGCGATCGACCGCCGCCAGACGCTGCTCCACGGCCTCGAACTGCCCCGCGGTCACGGCGTGGGTCGCGCGCTGCTGGCGCAACAACTCCCAGGCATCGCGGAACGCGGCTTCGCCCGCGTGGTGGAGGAACCCCGTGTGCACGGTGAAGCCCCCCCAGAGCAACACGAGGCCCAGCACCCATTTGCCGCGCCGCGTGAGGCGCCCCGCATCCTTGAGCACGGAGTGTTGGAACACGACGTTCGGCCGCCGCAGCAGTCGCCAGCCCACCAGGCCCAGTACCGCCGTGATCGCGCCGAGTCCGACCGCCAGCAGCAGTGGAATCGACTCGCCAAACCAGGCCCCACGCAGCGCGTAGAAGCTGCCGATCATGAGGAGCGCGAGCGCGATCTCCTCGCCCCACCCGAAGTCGGCGCGCGCCGCAATGCGCTGCTGGCTAACGGCAAACGGCTTGATGGCACCCACGCCGAAGAACAGTGCGTCCTTCGGGCACACGGATACGCAGTCCATGCACTTCATGCAGCCCGGGTCGACCACCATGCCGTGTTTGGCGACCTCTTCGTGCACGCGCACGTTGCTCGTGCACACCGACGTGCAGTGCCCGCAGTGCTCACACGCATCGGTAACGCGAATGCGGCCCACGGCGAAACGGTCGGCAATCGCGAAGAACGCCCCGTACGGACAGCCGTGCGTGCAGAAGCCCTTCGCGCCGAGCCACCAGACGATGAGGAAACCAACCACGAGAATCGACAGCGGCGCCATCACCCAACCGGGGAACGTGCGCCACAGATCGTCCGTGTAGAGGCTCAGTTCCCAGTTCGCCATGCCCACCCGCTGCGGAGCATCGGGCACGAACCAGTGCATGATCTGCGGCCACACGAACATGTACCCACCGACCACGAACGGGCCGTAGATCAACAAACGCGAACGTACGGGCCGCGGACGCAGGCCCACACGTTCGAGCAGCCAGGCGCAGAGGTCCTGCAGCGCGACCAGGTGGCACGCCCAGCCACACACCCAGCGCCCGAGCAGGAAGGTGACCAGGATGGCCGCCGCGAAGAACACGAAGCCGGCATTGATCTGACCGTTCTCGAGCCCCTGCATCGCTTCGCTGGGCTCGACGGGCGACAGGGTCTTGCCACTGTCACTCACGAACCACTGCAAGATGTGAATGCCGATCGCGAGGTGCACCAGGAAGAGCACCCCAGCGCGCCAGCGTGACGCCTTGGACTTGCGGACCGGCCCCCCCTTCGGCTTGTGGCGGTCTTGCCGTGGCACCGACGCAAACACATCGCGCACCGGGGTGGGCGCCGCGGGCGGCGCGGGGGGTTCTGCAGGTGGCCGGGACGACGTCATTGGAGGGAGCAGCATATCGAACGCCCCCGCCGACGCCGCGTTTGCATTCCATGGCCTTGCGCCGCAATCTTCTACGCCACGAAACTCCTGTTCCGACGATGACCAACGCACCCGACTCCGCCCCCGCCTCCGACTTCATCCGCGACCGCATCCGTGCGGACCTGCAGAGTGGCAAGGTGCAGGCGGTGCAGACGCGCTTCCCGCCGGAACCGAACGGTTACCTGCACATCGGCCACGCCAAGGCCATCACGCTGTCGTTCTCGGTCGCCAAGGAATTTGGCGGGCGCTGCAACCTGCGCATGGACGACACCAACCCGGCGAAGGAGGACCAGGAATACGTCGAGGCGATCAAGGACGACGTACGCTGGCTTGGCTTTGAATGGGATGCGCTGCTCTACGCGGCCGACTACTTCGACCAGATCTACGCGTGGGCCGAGCTGCTCGTCGAGAAGGGCCTCGCTTACGTCGACGACCAGAACGCCGAGCAGATCGCGGCCACGCGCGGCACCGTGACCACCCCCGGCACCAACAGCCCGTTCCGCAACCGCACGCCGGCCGAGAACCTGCTGCTGCTGCGCGCGATGAAGGCCGGCAGTTATGGCGATGGCGAGAAGGTGCTGCGCGCCAAGATCGACATGGCGCACGCCAACCTCAACCTGCGCGATCCGGTCATGTACCGCATCCGCCACATGCACCACCAGCGCACCGGCGACAAGTGGTGCATCTATCCGATGTACGACTGGGCCCACGGCCAGTGTGACTCGATCGAGGGCATCACGCATTCGCTGTGCACGCTCGAATTCGAGCACCATCGGCCGCTCTACGATTGGTTCTGCGATTCGCTCGGCATCTACAAGCCGCAGCAGATCGAGTTCGCGCGGCTCAACGTCGAATACCTGCTGACGAGCAAGCGGCGCCTGCTGCAACTCGTCGAAGGCAGCCACGTGAAGGGCTGGGACGATCCGCGAATGCCGACCTTGCGTGGCCTGCGTCGGCGCGGTTTCCCGCCCGAAGCGCTGGTCGCCTTCTGCAAACACGTCGGCGTCGCCAAGTTCAACAGCACGCACGAATACGGCTTGCTCGAGTTCTACGTGCGCGACCACCTCAACAAGCACGCACAGCGCCGCATGGCCGTGCTCGACCCGCTCAAACTCGTGATCGAGAACTGGCCCGCCGGGCATACGGAACTCGTCGAAGCGCAGAACAACCCCGAAGATCCCGCGGCGGGCACGCGCCTCGTGCCGTTCTCGGGTGAACTCTGGATCGAGCGCGACGACTTCCTCGAGAACCCGCCCAAGGACTTCTTCCGCCTCGCACCAGGCCGCGAAGTGCGCCTGCGTTCGGGTTTCTTCGTCACCTGCACGGGCGTCGACAAGGACGCTGCGGGCAACATCACGGCGGTGCGTTGCACCTACGATCCCGCGACGAAGGGCGGCAACGCGCCCGACGGCCGCAAAGTCAAGGCGACGATGCACTGGGTATCCTGCGCGCACGCGCTCGATGCCGAGGTGCGGCTCTATGACCATCTGTTCACGGTCACGGATCCGGCCAGCATCGACGCCGACAACTTCCTCACGGTGCTCAACCCGAACAGCCTACGCATCGTGCGCGGCAAACTCGAACCGAGCCTCAAGGACGCCAAGGGCGGCGAACGTTTCCAGTTTGAACGGCTCGCCTACTTCTACTGCGACCACCAGGACAGCCAGCCCGGCGTGCCGGTGTTCCACCGCACGGTCACGCTGAAGGACGGTTACAAGGCACAGAAGGGGGCCGCCACGAAGGACCAGCCGAAGGGCGGCGGCAAGAAGTAGTTTAGTCTCGCCCGGGGTCTGCCTTGGCCCCTCGTTCTGCACGCAACACCCGGCCTCCTCACCCAAACCCAGGCTCGCTCCACCATGATGCCCCTCTCCCTCTTCGCTCGCACCGCGCTCGCCACCGCGCTGCTGGCGCTTGCTCCCAGCCTCTCTGCCCAAAAAGCCCCCGCCCTGCTGCAAGCCGGCGCAGTTGCTCCCGACTTCGTCTCCAAGGACCTCGCCGGAACCGAAATCCGCCTCGCCAACTACGCCGGCAAGGTCGTCGTGCTCGACTTCTGGGCCACCTGGTGCGGCCCCTGCATCCAGTCCTTGCCGCACGTGCAGGAAGTCGCGAAGGAGCAGAAGGACCACGGCGTCGTCGTGCTCGCGGTCTGCACGAGCGATTCGCGCGTTCGCTACGAAGCGTGGATGAAGGACAACGCGGCGAAGTATCCCGACATCGTGTTCACCTGTGACCCGTTCGACCGCGGCAGCAAGCAGTTTGAAGAACGCGCCTCGTCCAGCCTGTACCACGTCTCGGGCCTGCCGACGAAGTTCGTGGTCGGCAAGGACGGCAAGATCACGGCGGCGATCGTCGGCAGCGAAGAAGGTGACGCGCGGCTCGAAGCCGGCCTCGCGCGCGCCGGTGTGACGATCGACGCGGAGCTCGCGGCGCGCGGCGAAGCCCAGGCCCAGAAGGCCGCGAAGGAAGATGCTGCGCGCGCGGCGGCCCTGGCCGCCAACCCACCGCTGCCGTTCATGAAGCAGCTTGGTGGCCTCAAGTCCGGCGCCGCCATGCCGGACGCCACGTTGGTTGGCGCCGACGGCAAGGAGTTCTCGCTCGCGTCGATGCGCGGCAAGGTCACGATCCTCGCGATGGCCTGGCACGACATCATGCCCTGGCAGAAGCTCAATGAATTGAGCCAGCACTATCGGCACTACGGGGTCGAGACCACGGCGGCGATGGTGTTCACCAAGCCCAGCGATTTCGATACCTGGAGCAAGGAACACGGCAGTGACTGCACGTTCCGCATCGGCTGCGACCCGCTCGGCACCTACCAGGGGGAAGCCACCGACAACGATGCGCGCATGGCCCACCACCGCGCGACCGTTGTCGGCAAGATCTTTGGCGGTGGCGGCTATCCCGCCATGCCGATCGGCCTCGTGATCGACGCCGAAGGCCGGTTTGTCGGCGGGTTCCGCCTGGGCAACGAACTGCAGGAAGGCCTCGGCAACCTGCTGCTGCGCGCCGGGATCCAACTGGACGCCGCCGACATGCCGAGCAAGGTCGCCTCGGCCGAGGACTTCGTGATCGCGCCACCGCCCGCCCCCGAGGCCAAGGTCGAGCGGCTCGCAATCGGCGCGATGGCGCCAGACTTCGAAGGCCAGGACCTCGCCGGCAAGCCCATCAAACTCTCCGACTACCGCGGCAAGGTCATCGTGCTCGACTTCTGGGCGACCTGGTGCGGCCCGTGCAAGGCGTCGTTGCCGCACACGCAGGAAGTGGCGCGGCACTACAAGGACCAAGACGTCGTCGTGCTGGCCAACTGCACGAGCGACACGCGCAAGGCATTCGAAGCGTGGCTGCAGCAGAACCAGGGCGACTACCCCGACATCGTGTTCCACCACGATCCCGCCGAGAAGGGCCCCGAACGCGCCTCGCGCAAGCTCTACGGCGTAGCCGGCATCCCGCAGCAGTTCGTGATCGGCAAGGATGGCAAGGTCGCGGCGGTCGTCGATGGGTACATCGCCGGCGAAGTGCTGCTCGAAGGTGCGCTCGCCAAGGCCGGCGTCGTCGTCGATGCGGCCACGCTCGAGAAGGCGGCCGCCGACCAGCAGAAGCGCGATGCTAGCAAGCCGAAGTCGGTGCGCATGGGCGAACCCGCGAAGATGCGCTGATCAGGCGACCGACCGGCGGGCTTACCAGTGCGTGGGTGCGTAGTCCTTCAAAAACTGCCCCCACACGTGCTCGCCTGTGTTGAAGCCCGCGAAGATCGGGTCGACGATGCGCGCGGCACCATCGACGATGTCGAGCGGCGGATGGAAACCGTGCTCCGCCGTCTTCCGCTGCGCGATCTCGGCCGGATCCTCATCGGTCACCCAACCGGTATCCACGCTGTTCATGTGGATGCCGTCCTTCACGTAGTCCTTGGCGGACGTGCGCGTCATCATGTTGAGCGCTGCCTTTGCCATGTTCGTGTGCGGGTGTTTGTCGGTCTTGAAGCTGCGGTAGAACTGCCCCTCCATCGCCGACACGTTGACGATGTGTTTGTCACGGGTCGGCACGCGCAGCATCAGGGGCTTCAAGCGCGCGTTGAGCACAAACGGCGCCACCGCGTTCACGAGCTGCACTTCGAGCAGTTCGATCGTGGCCACCTCGGCGAGCGGCAGGCGCCACGTGTTGATCTTGCGCAGGTCGATCTGCTGCAGATCCTGGTCGAGGTGACCGTGCGGGAAGATCGCTTCGCTGCGCACGAGGTCCTCGTCGAGCAGCACCTTCTGCGATAGTTCCGGGGCGTCGTGCACACGCAGCGTATCCGGCGCTGCGGGCAACACCGAATCGCCGAGCGCGGGCACCACCCCGCCGTGGCGCAGCGCTTCGTGCGAACGCAGCAGGCTCTGCGCTGCCGCCGGCAAGGCCGCGAGTGGTTCACGTTCTGCGGCCATGAGGTGGCCATAGAACCCAGCCGGCCGCCGCACCGTCTGGCAGGCGTTGTTGATGAGGAAATCGAGGCGATCGAGCGTGTGGTTGCAGTGCCGCGTGAACGCTTCCACACTCGGCGTGTGCCGCAGGTCGAGCCCGTGGATCTGCAGACGATCGCCCCACACGGCAAAATCCGCTTCGCGCGCGTAGCGCAGCGCGGCGTCGTGCGGGAACCGCGTCGTCACGATCACGCGGCACCCCGCGCGCAGCATGAGGATGCTCGCCTGGTAGCCGATCTTCACGCGCGCGCCTGTGATCACGGCCACGCGGCCGGTGAGGTCGGCGGTCTGCGAACGCTTGCTGAAGTTGAAGTCCGCGCAGCGTCGGCACATCGAGTCGTAGAAGTGGTGCAGTTCGGTGAACGTCACCTTGCAGACATAACACGTACGTTCGTCCTGCACGGCCTTGGGTTCGGCCGGCTTCAGCTCCGCGTCGATGTCCACGCACGGCCCAACCGGCGCCGGCAACGCTGGCGGCGTCACAAACACGGCCTCGCTGCGCAGCTTGCGAATGCCCGTTGCATTGAGCTGTTGCTCGTCGCGCTCGCGTTTGCGTTCGAGCTTCTGCTTGCGGGCCGCGCGCACGAACGCCCGCTTCTGCAGCGGATCGGGCCGCACCAATCGCCCCGCCACTTCGAGCAGGCGCGCGCGCATCGGCTCCTCCAGATGCAGCAACTGGGTCTGGTCCACGAGCACGGACTCGAGGAACTCGATGGTGTGCTGGGCGCGCTGCGAAAAGGCGGCTGCGGGCGACGAAGGATCGGCGGAACTCACGGGCAGTCAGGATACCGGCCCGCCCGAGGCGGGGCGAACCTCGAACACCAACGCATTCTCACCCGCGCAGGACGTGCCGCGCCGGGTTCGTTGCCGAAAACTGCCCGGTCGTCGGATCGAGGACCAGAGCCTGCATGTGGAGCGTCGTGCCGACGAAGGAGAGGTCGTTCGGGACGGTGAAACCCTGGTAGCAGCGCTCGTCACCGGTCACGAACAGAAGCGACATCACGGCGTCCACGGGCACCCACTGGTTGCCAAACTGGGTCGGCACGGGCGTCGAATACCGCTGCGTCGAGACCCACGGCAGCACCAGGTTGCCAGTTTGGGCGTGCACACCGATCGTCACGGCGCCGCCGAGCGAACGGTTGGACACCGCCATCATGTGCGCGGAAGGCATCGGCTCATTCTGGTGCACGTAACGACCAATCTCGTTGCCGCCGTAACCACCGTTGTCGTTGGTGAGGAACCAGAGATTGCCATCCGGCCCCATCACAATGCCGTAACCAGCCCCGGGCGGGTTGTCGAACTGCACCTGGCTCAGCACGCTCTGGCCGGTGGCGTTGAGCGTGACCGCGTGCACCCGGTTTTGATTCCAGTCCGTCCAGAACCAGACGTTCTGGTACTGGGCGGGATAGTTCTCCCCCGAGTAGAAGCAGGTGCCCGTCGGTGCCGTCGTTGGCTGGTACCAGGACAACGGGTCGACGTAGCTCGCGTTTGGCGTGAGTTCCCGACCTTCGACGGTAGGCCAACCGTAGTTGCCGCCCGGCACGATGCGGTTGATCTCGTCCATGAGCGCGCCGCCGTTCTCGGTCTGGAACAGATCGCCGGTGACCGGATGGATCGCGAGACCAAACTGGTTGCGGTGGCCGTAGGAGTAGACGGCGTTACCTGGGAACGGGTTGTTCGCCGGCACCGTCAGGTTCGGCACGTCAAACCGCAGGATCTTGCCGTTCCAGCTATTGAGGTCCTGGGGGCGCGTGAAATCCTGGAAGTCGCCCGTCGCCACGAACAGCTTGCCGTCATTGCCAAACAGCAGCGGTCCGCCATTGTGCAGCGTGCGCGAGTCCAAAGCCCCGTTGGGCGACAGAACCGTGAGGTTGGTGCCGACTCCATTCACTTCCTGCAGCCGCCCGATGCGATTCTCGATGCCCGAAGCGTCCGTGTAGAACACGTAGACGTAGTGGTTGGTGAGGAAGCCCGGATCGACCGCGATGCCGATCAACCCCTGCTCCGCGTAGCTTCCGCCACCAAAGACCGGCACAGTCGCCCAGGGCGCCGCCTGGAGCACTCCATTTGCAAAGACCCGGATCTGGCCCGTCGTGCGCTCCGTGAGAAACAACCGACCATCCGGCAGAAACGCCATCGCCGTGGCGCCATTCAATGGGCCACTGACCAACGTCTGGTAGGTAAATCCAGTGGGCGGATTCTGGGCAACCGCCAAAGCGGCTAACGAAAGCGCGAGCAGCGGAGCTAGGGTGCGAGGCAGCAACATGGAATGGCGAGGAGCTCGAGGGGCTTGGGCAAGATGCGTGGCGAAACAAGGTACGCAGCAGGTGCCTCTACGCAATGCCCAATCGCGGCGGACCGTCTAGTTCTAGAAGGAGGGAAGAAGCCCGGTTGCTGGGGCTTTCTTGATCGCAGCTACACCGCAACCTGACGCAGAAGCCTACCCCGAGATCGTATGCCTCGCGGCACCACACCCAAAGTGCAAGCGCCGACGTCCCGAGTCGGGACGCAGCTCGCAACCGGCCATGGCAAGGAGCCGACAGCGCATTGGGCCCCGTGCACAACACAGCGAATCCGGCCGTGAATTAGGGCCGACCGAATACCGGCTAGAACGGGATGTCGCCGTAGTCGACGTCCCCACCACCCGCCTGGGCTTCCCCGCCACTCGGCGCCGACGAGCGGCCACCGCCACTGCGCCGCGGCGCTGCGTCCTCGCCACCGGGCCCTCCACCACCAGCCCCGCGCCCACCACCGGCACCGGCACCGACGAACTGGAAGTTCTCGACGACGACATCGAGCTTGCTGCGCTTGCCTCCGCCGTCCTTGGCCTCCCACGTCGAGTATTCGAGGCGGCCTTCGACAAACAGCTGGCTTCCCTTCTTCACATACTGGCTCAGCACCTCGGCCTGGCGGCCGAAGGCGGTGAGGTCGACGAAGCACGTCGACTCCTTCTGCTCGCCGTTCTGCGACCACTTGCGATTGATCGCCATGCCGAACTTCGCGAGCGCCATGCCACCCTGGGTGTGACGGAGTTCGATGTCGCGGGTCAGGTTGCCGAGCAGGATGACTTTGTTGAAGTTGGCCATGCGGATTCGTGCTTGTCTGTAGGAACGAAGGGTCCGCCGATTCGATGCGAAGAGGCGCGGCCCGCTGCGCGCATCCTAGACGCCCGGGCCCAGGATCCAAGAGAACTCAGCTTGCTGGCGCCGCCCACCGCGGCTCGCTAAGGTGGCGCCGTGGCAACGCCCTCTCCCCAGTCAGAACGTCGTCGCGCCGTGCGCGCACTCGCCGACTTTCCCGTCCGTCTTTCGGAAGGGAAAGGCACCGAGCCTGCGATCCTGCGCGACATCTCCGAGATCGGTCTGGCCTGCGTCTCCCCGGAGTCGATCGACGAGATGACGCTCGTCGGCATCGACTTCTCGCTGCCAGGCGCGAGCGAAGTGCACCACGTGAAGGGCGCCGTCGTTCGCTGCGAAGCGCTGCCGAAGAGCCGCGGCCGTTTCGACATGGCGATCTACTTCACCGAGATGACCCCGGTGACGCGCGCGGCGCTGCGCGGCTACGTCGGCAAGGCGAAGAAAGCGCCCTGACCGCGCTGGGTCCCTGACGGCGCTGGGTCCCTGATTTCGCCGGGTCCCTGATTTCGCCGGGTCCCTGATTTCGCCGGGTCCCTGATTTCGCCGGGTCCCTGATTTCGCCGGGTCCCTGACGGCGCCGGTCAGCTGCGCCGCTGCGCTTCGACGTAGCGGTCGAGGCCGGCGAAGTCCTGCCGCACGACGACGCTCTGGAGTTCCTCGCATCGTTCGAACAGCGCGCGCGTCGGCGCCACGGCACCGCCTCCCGTCTCCACGAGAAGCCAACCACCTGGACGCAACCTTGCCGCAATCGGCTGCACGATGGCGCGGTAGCAGGACGCGGCGTCGCCGGGTGACGAGAACAGAGCCAACGGTGGCTCGTGTGCTCTCACATCCGCCGCGAGGCCTTCGGGCGCACCGGGATCGATGTAGGGCGGATTGCTCACGACGAGGTCGTAGCACTCGCCAACAGGCACGGGCTCCCACCACGAACCCGCATGGAAGGTGATGCGATCCGCCACCCCGTGGCGAACCGCATTCGCCTGCGCCAACGCCATTGCGTTCTTGCTGAGTTCGACGGCGCTCACGTGCAGGTCGGGACGTTCGACGGCGAGCGCGATCGCCATCGCGCCACTGCCGGTGCCGAGGTCGATCACGCGGGCCCCTTGCGGTGCGTGCTCGAGCGCAAGCGAGACGAGTTCCTCGGTCTCGGGGCGCGGGATCAGGACGGCTGGCGACACCGCCAGTTCATGACCACGGAAACTCCAGCTGCCGAGCAGGTAGGCCACGGGTTCGCCCTGACCACGACGGACCAACAGGCCGCGCATGGCCGCGCGCTCTGGTTCGTCCAGCGGCCGATCATGCGCGAGGTACAACTGCAGGCGACCGAGGCCCAGCACCTTGCCGAGCAGCAACTCGGCGCTGCGCTTGGGCGCTTCGACGCCACGCCGCAGCAACCAATCTTCCGCCCCGCGCAGCACGCTGAGCACGGTGTGGCCCTGCGGCTGCTGCGGAACGTCAGGCGTCGACATGGCGGGCAGCGCTGGAACTCAGAGAGTGAGAAACAACCGGCCTCTCACCCTCTGCGTGGCCGCGCAGGCAGCCACCAAGGGCAATCTGAGAGCCTGGATCATGATCGTCCCGGACTCTCAGCGGCGCTTGCGCTCCGCGGCGGCCATCTGCTTGGCCTGCATGTCCATCTTGTTCTTCTTCGCGCCACCGAGCACACCACCGAAGAAGCCGAGTTCGGCCATCAGCGCGCCCAAGAACACGAAGAACTGGCCGGTGCCAAACAGGCGCCAGAAGTTCTCGACGCGGGTCGCCGCTTCCTGGCTCTTGCCGAGCGCCGAGCCGATATCGCCAAACAGAGCCTTCCAGCTCTCCGAGAACGTCGCGTCGGTCGGCAGCCAGCCGCGCGCGGCCGCCACCTCATGCGCTGCCTTGGGATCGAACGCCGTCATGTTCATGATCACGGCGACGAGCGGGAAGACGCAGAACAGCAACCACTTCAAGCTCGCGCTCGTCGAGCGGTTGCTCGCGATGGCGCCCCACCAGGTCCAGACCATGCCGATCGCAATGAGCAGGTAGAACCCGCCGCTCATCGTCTGGTAGCCAGCCATCGCCGTGTTGGCGCTGAACGGCATCATGCAGCCGACCATCATCATCACGCCGGCAAACAAGAACTTGTAGTTGCTCTTGTCGCGGCAGTAGGGGTTGAAGGCGGGGCAAGGCAGCCCCGAACGCGCCGCCTGCAGCAACGCATCCTCGTTCGTAACAACACCCGCGCCATCGGTGGCGCCGGTGTCGAGCGGCTCGAGAGGTTCGAGGGAGGCGAGGTCACCAGGATTGGTCATCGGTCGAAGCTCCAGTTCGGTCGGACAGGGAGAGGGGTTTGGGGAGAGCTACGGATCGTGGCGCCAACGCGGGCGCGAGTCACCACGAAACAGGTTGGGAATCGAGCGGGAAGTGGACCGGGCATCGCCCCACCAGGCCAGCCCGGGCCAACACTGCCGGGGGCAGCACTGCAGGGGCCAACACTGCCGGGGCCAACATCACAGGGCCTCGATGCGACGTTCGCGCTCGTGGAACTGCAACGCCTCGATGACGATCTCGAGTTTGCCTTCGAGGATCTGCGTCAGCGAGAAGTTGCGATTGAGGCGGTGGTCCGTCAAACGGTCCTGCGGGAAGTTGTAGGTGCGGATACGGTCGCTGCGGTCGCCGCTACCGACCTGCTCCTTGCGCTCGGCCGCGCGGGCGGCATCGACGGCGCGCTTCTGCGCTTCGTAGATGCGGGCCCGCAACAACGCCAACGCCCGCTGCTTGTTCTTCAGCTGGCTGCGCTCTTCCTGGCACGCCACGACGGTGCCGGTCGGGATGTGCGTGAGTCGCACGGCCGATTCGGTCTTGTTGACGTGCTGGCCACCGGCGCCAGAGGCCCGGAAGGTGTCGACTTTGAGGTCCTCGCTGCGGATCTCGATCTCGACCTCTTCGACTTCGGGCAACACCGCCACGGTCGCCGCGGACGTGTGCACCCGCCCCTTGGCTTCGGTCTCGGGCACGCGCTGCACGCGGTGTCCGCCCGATTCAAACTGCATCGCGTAGAAGACGCTGCGCCCGCGCAATGCGAACACGATCTCCTTGAAGCCACCCTGCTCGGTCGGCGTGCTGTGCATCGGCTCAAACGCCCAACCGCGCCGGGCCGCGTACCGCTGGTAGATCGTGCAGAGGTCGCGCGCAAACAGACCGGCCTCTTCGCCACCGGTGCCGGCGCGGATTTCCACGATGCAGTCGCGGCGGTCATCGCCCTGGTCGGCGAGCAGGTCGTCGACGAGCTGCTCGGCGAGTTGCTGCCCCTGCTGCTCGAGTCCGGGCAGCTCGAGGCGCGCCAGTTCCGCGAGTTCGCGGTCGCCGCCGTCGAGCAAGGCCCGATGGCCGGCGAGGTCCTCGAGGCAGCGCTGGTAGACCCGGTAGCGCTCCACGACGGGTGTGGTCATACCGAGCTCGCGCTGCAGCGAAGCCAGTCGTTCGGGCTTTTCGAGCAGCTTCGGGTCCGCGGACTGCGCAAGCAGTTCCTGGACCCGTGCCACCATGCCGTCCAGCTTCTGCTGGATTCGTGGACGCAAGTAGCTCATGCGCGGAAGGCTCCAACGAACAA
>JADZDL010000475.1 GCA_020851075.1 Planctomycetota bacterium
GTCGTGCCGACCTGCACGAAACCCTTGCCGTCGTTGCTCTGTTCGATCGAGTAACTCGTCGCACCGGCGACCGCGTCAAAGGCCACGCGCAGGCCGCGGGCGCCATCCTGCGTGACGCGCAGGGCCGTCGGGGGCTCGGGCGGAAAGGCCGCGGTCGGGAAGAAGTAGCGCAGCACTCCGCGCGCGTAGGCACGTGCCGCGAAGTAGCGGAACTCGGGCTGGTGCAGTGCTGTGTGGTCCGTGGAGCCCGCCGTGTCGTGGAAGGCGAGTTCGACCAGGATTCCTGGCATCGTGCTCAGCAGGCGCACTTCGCCGAAGTTGGCACTCTGCTGGCCACGATCGACCCACGCCGGGTTGTAGAAGGCGCGCAGGTCGTTCACGATCTGCGTGTGCACTGCGTTGCTGAGGGCGGCGCTGCCGGGCGTGGGCGTGCCCGAGTAGATGAATGTATCGGTGCCAGCACCGCCGCCTGCGTTCGTGTGCAGCGCGAGGTAGGCGTCCGCCGTGCGCCATTCGGCGAATCGAGGCCGCGCGGTCACATCGTCATCGTTGTCCTGGCCGCCCGCGATCGAGTCGTAGACCGTGCTCGGCGCGCCCGAGAACTGCGCCCAGTAGCGTGCGCATTCCTGCCACCGCAGTCGGTTGCTTGTCGTGCCACCGCGCACGAGCGAACCGAGTCCGCCACCGAGGCGAACGGTGTCGGCGATGATGACGCCGCTCGCCGCCGATTGGTTGCTGAGCACGATGCGCGCACCCTGCGCGGCCGAGAACCAGTAGTTGCCGAGGTGCGCCCAGGTCAGGGTGTCGCGCGTCTGGTCGAGTTGCGCAGTGGTGACTCCACCCGTGTGGTGGATGCGGTAGTTGGCTTGTGGCGTACGATTGCTGCTCGCGCGCAGCCACACGAAGACGGGGTAGAAGCCGTCGCGCGCGACGGGAATCTGCCACGTGGCGGTCGCGGTCTCGGTGGCGCCGGTGCTGGCGAAGCGATAGCCGCCGCCGTTGTAGCCCGAGGAAGCGGAAGTGCTCCAACCGCCTGTTTCCGTGTAGTTGGGTGCGCCGACGTCGTTGTCGACGAGGTTGTCGAAGTTCTCTTCGCCGTGTTCGCGCGTCATCACGACATCGGCGCCGAGGTTCTGCAGGAACGGGATCAGGTACTGATTGCAGATCTCGGCCGTATGAATGTCTTCGGTGAGGCCATCGATCACGCCGCGTTGCGTCGTCCATCCAAGCGTGCTGTGCCAGTAGTAGCCATGACCGGGCGACACCGCGATGCGCTTGCCGGCGAGTGCACCCGGCAGGCCAGTCAACGAGGTGATGGGTGGCGGTGAAGGGGGTTGCGGCAGGTTGGCGAGTGGGTGGCCGAGCAGGTCGCCGAGATCCTGTTCGCTGCCATGCGCGAAACGGATCGAGAGGCGCACGTCGGTGATGCCGGGTGCGTTCAGTGCGGTCTTGTTGATCTGTTCGAGCGCGCTTTCGAGCGAGCAGCCGGTGCCGGCGCGCAGCAGATCCTCTGAGAACACGAGTTCGAGCTTTTGGCCGATGATGCGGCTGTGCAGCAGGCGCGTGCCGGCGGGGAGCTGGGTCGAGTAACCCGCCGCGAGTTCGGTGGCATCGGGGCCGGCGCACAGGTGTCGGATCGCCGTATCCACCGAGGTGTGCAGCGGCGGCACGGCGGCGAGGTTGTTGGCGCGGTAGAACAGGACTTCCTGGGCGGCCAACGAAGCGCCGAACGTCACGGCCAGCGAGGCGGCCAGTTGGGCGGCCAGCGAGGATCTCAGGTGGGTGCGCAGCATGGGTGGTGCACATGGTACAGCACCTGGCCAGGCTGTCACCTGCCGTGCCGATTCGCAGCTGCCAGACGCGGCTAGCCGCGTTCGACGATGGCCCGCGACTCGGCGAGCACGGCGGCGAAGATCCGCGCCATGGCATCGGGATCGACACCGTTCGGGGCGCCGAGTTGCCGCATTTGGGCCTGCATCTGGGTCTCGCGCGACGGGTCGGCGAGCGGCAGGCCGTGACGGCGCTTGATGGCACCGATGCGATGGGCGAGTGCGGCGCGTTCGTGCAGGATCGTGGCGAGGCGACCGTTGATCGCGTCCATCTGCTGGCGCAGCGTTTCGAGTTCCTGGCTGGCTTCCATTGCGGGTGGGGGTTCTGTGGCGATACTACTCGGCCCGATGATCGATCGTCCGCGCAAACCCGAAGTGCTCGCCCCGGCTGGCTCGATGCCCTCCCTGCTCGCGGCACTCCAGCACGGTGCGGACGCGGTCTACTTCGGGCTGCAGGATGGCTTCAACGCGCGGGCACGCGCGGCGAACTTCGCGTTGGCGAATCTGCCCGAACTGTGCGCGCGCATTCATCGCGCCGGCGCGCGGGCCTACGTGACGCTCAATACGCTCGTGTTCGAGCCGGAGTTGCCGGCGCTGGAGCACGTGCTGCGTGGCATCGCGGCGGCGGGCGTCGATGCGCTGATCGTGCAGGATCCCGCCGTATGCCTGCTCGCGCGCGCGGTGTGCCCAGAACTCGAACTGCACGCGAGCACGCAGATGACGATCGCGGAGGCGGCGGCGGTGCCGTTTGCGGTTGGACTCGGTTGTTCGCGGGTCGTCGTGCCGCGCGAACTGTCGGTCGATGAGATCCGCACGTTTGCGGCCGGTACCGACGTCGAACTCGAAGTGTTTGTACACGGGGCGCTGTGCGTGTCGTGGAGCGGCCAGTGTCTCACGAGCGAAGCGTGGGGCGGCCGTTCGGCGAATCGCGGGCAGTGTGCGCAAAGTTGCCGCATGCCGTACGAACTCGTCGTCGATGGCGAAAGCAAGCCGCTCGGGGACGTGAACTACCTGCTGAGTCCCAAGGACCTCGCGGGCGCGCGTGCGGTGCCCGACCTGCTCAGCGTGCCTTCGGTGCACGGCTTGAAGATCGAAGGGCGCCAGAAGGGGCCGCAGTATGTGGCGACAGCGGTTGGTGGTTACCGTCGCTGGGTCGACGCGTTGGCCGGCGGCGGCGATCGCAAGGCCGCGGAGCGGCAGCTGGCGAACGATCTGCTCGCGATGTCGCTGTCGTACACACGCGGCTTCTCGGATGGCTTCTTTGGCGGCAGTGACCACCAGACGCTCGTCGAAGGGCGTTTTCCCAAGCACCGCGGTGTGTTTGTCGGCACGGTTTCGCGCATCGTTGGTGATGGCGTGTTCGTGAAGCCGGATGCCGAAGGGCGGCCATGGACCGGGGCGCTTGGCGTCGACGAACGACCCGAAGGGCCCACCGGCGAACGCACCACGAAGTTGCCCGCCGTTGGCGATGCAGCCCCGCTGGTGCTGAAACCCGGCATGGGGGTGGTGTTCGACCAGGGCGATCCCGAGGACAAGAACGAGCCCGGTGGCGCGGTCTACTACGTCGACCAGAAAGGCAGCGAACTGCGGCTCGGTTTTGGCGATCGGGGGCCGGATCTGCAGCGCATTCGTGCTGGCGATCGCGTGTTTGCGACGAGCGATCCGGCGCTGCTCGCGCTGATCGTTCGCGATGATGCGCTCGAGCCGGACGGTCGTAATCCCGTCGCTCTCGTGGTGACTGGGGCGCTTGGCGAACCATTGACGGTGACGGCGCGCAGCGGCGCGTTTGCGGCGACCGTTCGCGGCAGTTCGCCGCTGCAGCCGGCGCGCGGTGCGGGACTCGATGCCGCGTTGCTCAAGGACAAGCTCGGCGCGTTTGGTGGCACTCCATTTGGCCTTTTGGAGCTCGACGAGAAGGGGCTGGGCCGTGGCCTGCATGTGCCGGCGAGCGAGCTCAAAGAGCTCCGGCGGCAGCTCGTCGCGGAACTGTTGCCGCAGATCGAACGTGGCCCCGTGCGCACCCTCGATGCACGGCCCGCGATCCGGCGCGTGCGCGATGAGCTCGCGACCGTGGCCACGCGCGGCTTCGAACAGCCAGAACTCGTGCCGCTCGTGCGCACCGACGAACAACTCGATGCCGCGATCGATGTGGGTTGCCCCGAAGTGGAACTCGACTGGATGGAGTTCACGGGGCTCGGCAAGGCCGTCGAGCACGCGCGGTCCCGCGGTGTGCGCGTGGTGATCGCAACGACGCGCATCGGTAAGCCTGGTGAGGAGCCGCTGATCGAACGCATCCGCAAGCTGCAACCCGATGGTGTGTTGGTGCGGCATTTCGGCGCCATGATGCGCTTTCTGCGTTTCCGGGCTGAAGGCGAACGTATGGCGCTACACGGCGATTTCTCGCTGAACGCGGCCAATTCGCTGACGACGCGGCATCTGTTGCAGCTCGGCCTCGACACGGTGACCGCGTCGTTTGACCTCGACGAGCAGCAGTTGCTGGCGATGATCCAGCAGGTGCCGGCGGGGCGGCTGGCGGTGATCGCGCACCATCGTATTCCGACGTTCCACACCGAACACTGCGTCTATTCGCACCTGCTCAGCAATGGCCGCGATTTCCATTCCTGCGGGCGGCCGTGTGAACGGCACCAGGTCGCCTTGCGTGATCATCTCGGCCGCGAACATCCCGTCATTGTCGACGTCGGGTGCCGCAATACCGTCTTCCACCACGCGCCGCAGCAGAGTTCGCAGTGGGCGGAGAAGCTCGTGCGCGGGGGCGTGCGGCGGTTTCGTGTCGAGTTCGTGCGCGAAGGCAAAGCCGAAGTGGCGCGCGTGCTCACCGCCTGGCGCGAACTGCTCGCGGGCAAGCTCGATGCGGATGGCCTGTTGCGGCGGACGGGCGCGTCGAGCCAGTTTGGCGTGGCCCAGGGCGGCATGACGCTGCTCGCCGAGTAGCGCCCCGCGTTACCGTTTGGTGCGGGCTATGGGCCCGAGCACGAGGCGCTGCAGAAAGCCGCAATAGGTGGCCGCGAACGTGCAGGCCGCGTGCCAGGTGGCGCGCCAGGGCAGGGCGACTTCCGAAGGCTGGTAATGGTCGGCGACCGATTCGAGCACGGCGCCGCCGATCGCCGCGAGCGCGGCGAGCATGGCCGCGGCCAGCAGGCTCACCTTGACCGGATTGGTGCCTTCCGGCAGGACGGGGGCGGGCCGCCGCCGCTGCAGCATCGTCGTGATCGCATGCAGGGCCAGCGCGGCGGCCAGCAGGACGGCCCACTCGCGGCCGTTCAGGGTGTAACCGCGGAAATTGCTGATGCCGGCGACCCAGAGCAGGCCGATCAGCACCGGACAGAGGGAGAGCAGGCGGCGGAGCCAGAGATTCGGTGGGCGCATCGGCGGACTTCTGGCGGGCTAGAGAGTGACGACCTTCTTGGCGCGGCCGATCTCCTGCAGGATCGTATCCATGTCCGCGACCTTGCCGACGCTGGGGGCGACCCCGAAGTGGGACAGGCAGGTGCCGCAGGGCACGAGGTCGACGCCGCGTTCTTCGAGTGCCCGCAACTCCGCCAGCACGGGGGACTCGGGGCCGACCAGCTTGACGCCCGCGTTGTAGAAGACGATCGCGGTGAACCCTGGTAGGGCGATCGACTTCTTGAGGAACGTGCCGAGGATCTTCTGGCCCAGGGCGCGGTCCCCGTGGCCCATCTGGTCCTGGTTGATGACGACGATCGTGTCCATGGCCCTATCGTGAAGGGGCGAGGGTCTTGGTGCCAGAGGGCAACATCGGGCTTTCGCCCGGGGCCCTTGGTCCGTAGCCTTCTCGCCCTTCGACCTCTGCCAATTCGCTCATGAAAGTCCTCGTCATCGGTTCGGGTGGCCGCGAACACGCGTTGTGCTGGAAGATCCGGCAATCCCCGCTGGTCACCAAGCTGTACTGCGCCCCGGGCAACCCCGGTACGGCGGCGATCGCCGACAACGTGGACATCAGCAGCGACGATATCGGGAAGCTGGTCGCGTTCGCGGCGGCGGAGAAGATCGACCTCACGGTCGTCGGACCCGAGGGCCCGCTGTGCGCCGGCATCGTCGATGAGTTCCAGAAGCAGAAGCTACTCTGCTTTGGCCCCAACAAAGCTGCGGCCGAACTCGAAGGCAGCAAAGCCTTCTCGCGCGAGGTCTGCCGCCGCCACCGCATTCCGGGGCCGAACTTCTGGGCCTTCGACGACCATCAGCAGGCGAAGTCGTTTCTCGACAACCGCGAGGCGGGCCCGATCGTCGTGAAGGCCTCGGGCCTCGCGGCGGGCAAGGGCGTCACGGTCTGCAAGAGTTCCGAGGAAGCGAAGGTGGCCGTGGCCGAGTGCCTCGAGAAGCGGCGCTTTGGCGAAGCCGGGGGCACGGTGGTGCTCGAAGAATGCCTCGAAGGCCCGGAGCTATCGGTGATCACGTTGACCGATGGCCAGACGATCATGCCGCTGGAGCCCGCGCGGGATCACAAAGCGGTGTTCGATGGCGACAAGGGCCCGAACACGGGCGGCATGGGGGTGGTGACGCCGGTCGCCGTGATGCCGCGAATGCGTTCGCAGATCGAGAGCCAGATCATCTTTCCGACCGTGCACGCGATGAATCGTGAAGGTCGTCGCTACCAGGGTTTCCTCTACGCCGGCCTCATGCTGACGAACCAGGGGCCGCGCGTGCTCGAATACAACTGCCGTCTCGGGGATCCGGAGACGCAGCCGCTGCTCATGCGTCTGCAGAGTGATCTCGTGCCGCTGCTGCTAGCCACGGCCGAGGGCAAGCTCGATACGATGGAAGCGCCCGTGTGGGACCCGCGTGTGGCGGTGTGCGTCGTGGCCTGCAGTGGCGGGTATCCCGGCGACTTCAAGAAGGGCGTCCCGATCTTCGGCCTCGACCGCGTGGTCACCGGGCCGGACCTGCAGGTGTTCCATGCCGGAACGTCACGCAAGCTCGGTGGCGACCTGACCACGGCGGGTGGGCGCGTGCTGGCCGTGACGGCGCTCGGCGCCGATATCGGGGCGGCGCGCGACCGCGCCTACGCGGCGCTGCAGTTGATCGAGTTCCAGGGCATGCACTATCGCAAGGACATCGGCCTCCGGACGTGAGCCGGGGCCCGCTGGCCGCTATGGTGCGACACAGACGAGGTCAAACCCGGTGAAGCCCGAGCAGGAACTGAGCATCGTGGAAGCGCACCTGCGCAAGAGCGGGTTCCGTTGGACCAACCAGCGGGCCCTCATCGTGCGCACGGCCCTGTCGACGCACGATCACTTCACGGCCGAAGAACTGCTGCTGCTCTGCCGCAAAGTCGACCCACGGGTTTCGCGCGCCACGGTCTACCGGACCTTGCTCGTGCTCGAAGAAGCCGGTTTCGTCGAAGGGCTCGACACTGGCGACGGTGGGCGCAAGTTCGAGCACGTGATTGGCCACAAGCATCACGACCACATGGTCTGTGGTGGCTGTGGGTCGATCTTTGAGTTCCACGATGATGAACTCGAACGTCGCCAGGAAGCCGCCGCGAAGCGCATCGGTTTCCGCATCGAACGCCACAGCCTGCGCATCTACGGCTCGTGCCGCGACTGCCAGCGCCGTCGGGGGACTGCCCCTTGAGTCGTGAGCGCGTCCTGGTCGTCGATGACGAACCGGATCTGGCCGAATCCTGCGCGTTCTTCCTCGATCGCGGCGGTTATGCCGCGGAGACCGCCACCTCGGGGCCGATGGCCCTTGCGCGCATGGAGCAGGAGCCGTTTGCGCTCGTCATCAGCGACGTGCGCATGCCGCGCATGAATGGCATGGAGCTGCTGGCGGCGATCAAGCAGCACGATCCGGACATCGAAGTCCTGCTCATCACGGGTTACCCGGATCTGCAGATGGCCGTGAGCGCGATCAAGCAGGGCGCGTTCGATTACCTCGCCAAGCCGTATGGCGAGAAGGACCTCATGGAGCGCGTGGCGAAAGCGATCGCCCACCGGCGCATGAAGGACCAGAACGAGGGCCTGAAGGAGCGATTGCGTTCGGGGGTGGCTGGGCGCCAGCTGATCCATCGTTCCTCGGTGTTCGCGGCGACCGTGGCGATGCTCGAACGGGCCGGGCGCACCGATGCTTCGGTGCTGCTGCTCGGGGAAAGTGGCACGGGCAAGGAGTTGCTCGCGCATCACCTGCACGATGTCAGTGTCCGCGCCGAGAAACCCTTCGTGCCCGTCGATTGCGCTTCGATTCCGGCCGAACTCATCGAGAGCGAGTTGTTCGGGCACGTGAAGGGAGCCTTCACGGGCGCGGCGAACCACAAGCTGGGCCTGTTCCAGGTGGCCGATGGCGGCACGTTGTTTCTCGACGAACTCGGCGAGCTGCCGTTGGCCTTCCAGGCCAAGCTGCTGCGCGCGATCCAGGAACGTTCGGTGCGCCCGGTCGGTAGCAGCGAGCAGGTTCCGATCGATGTGCGCATCGTGGCGGCGACCAATCGCAACCTGCAGAAGGAGGTCGACGAAGGCCGTTTCCGCGCCGATCTGTTCTATCGCCTCGATGTGGTGCGCATCGCCGTGCCGCCGCTGCGCGATCGGCTCGAAGATGTCGATGTGCTGGTCGCGCACTTCCTGCAGCGGTTTGGGCGCCCGCTCGGCATCACGCGCGTGGCCTCCGAGGTCTCGGCGGTGCTGCGTGGGTTTCACTGGCCCGGCAACGTGCGTCAGCTGCGCAACGTCATCGAGCGGGCTTGCGCCCTCGGCCAGGGGCCGGAACTGCGCATGGAGGACCTCGCGCCCGAGGTGCGTGAGCAGGAGGCCGTGATGCCGATCGACGCGGGCGACGGCGGGCAGGGCACGTTTGCGGAGATGAAGGCGCGACGCATCGCGGCCATGGAGAAGAGTTATCTCGAAGGGCTGCTCAAGAAGCACCGCGGCAACGTCACGCACTGCAGCGAAGAAGCGGGCATGTCGCGCAGTGCGTTCCAGAAGCTCATGCAGAAGTACGGTGTGCGCAGCAGCGACTTCCGCGAGTAGCGATCAGGGACTTGTTGGCGATTTGGAGCCCGAACTCGGCAACCGTTCGCCAAGCAGCACATTGGGCTTCGGGGTGGCCTTCGTGCGCTTGCTGAGGTGGCGTTCGGCGCCAGCGCGGATGTGGGCGACCGCGGTCGCGACATCGTCGGTGAGCAGGATACGGTCGATGTCGGCTGGATCGATCGTGCCTTCGCGGACCATCGTGGTGCGCACGAAGTCGATTAGGGGCTGCCAATACTCGACGCCCATGAGCACGAGCGGGAAGTCTTCGATCTTCTTCGTCTGGATCAGCGTCGCCGCTTCGAAGAACTCATCCATCGTGCCGAACCCACCCGGCATCACGACGAAGGCGTAGCTGTATTTGACCAGCATGACCTTGCGCACGAAGAAGTAGCGGAACTCGACGAAACGATCGACGTACGGATTGGGTTCCTGTTCGTGTGGCAGCGTGATGTTGCAGCCGACCGAGAGCCCGCCCGCATCGCGCGCGCCGCGGTTGCCGGCTTCCATGATGCCAGGCCCGCCGCCCGTCATGATCGTGAAACCCGCGCGCGACAGTTCGGCGGAGACTTCCCGCGCGAGCTGGTACCAGCGGTTGTCTTCCTTGAAGCGCGCCGAGCCGAACACCGTCACGCATGGCGGCAGGAAGTGCAGCGCGCGGAAACCCTTGATGAACTCGCCGAAGATGCGGAAGGCGCGCAGGAACTCGGCAAAGCGGCCACGCGGGCCGTCGAGGAAGCGCCGTTCGGCGGGATCGCGCGTCGCTTTGCCCCAACGTGGCGCCTGGCCGGGAGAGCTGTCGTTGAGGTTCACGGGAAGAGCCTCAGGCCTCGGCCTTGGCGACCTTCACCATCTCGCGGAACACCACCATGCCGTCGCCGTCTTCGGGCAGGGCGCCGCGTTCGAGTTGCGTGCGGCGCCAGTTTGGCATGTGGGTCGGCAGATAGCTGCGATCGGGGTGCGGCATCACGCCGAGCACGCGGCCGGTCTTGTTCGTGAGGCCGGCAAACCCGAGCGGTGCGCCGTTGGGGTTCTGCGGATACTGCTCGGTCGCTTTGCCCTGCTCGTCGACGTAGAGCAGTGCGGCGTAGCCTTCCTGCAGCAGCAGATTCTGCAGCGCGGCGTCGCGCGCGATGAGGCGACCTTCTCCGTGCGCGGCCGGCCAGCGCAGCTTGAGGCCCGCCGGCAGGAACGCGCATCGCGACTTCTGCGTCTGCAGCGTCACCCAGCGGCATTCGTAGTGGTTGCTGAGGTTGTGTGTCAGCGTCACTTCCTCTTCGAGCTTGTGTTGCGTGCACGGCAGCAGGCCGAGGCGCACGAGCACCTGGAAACCGTTGCAGATGCCGAGCACGAGGCCGCCGCGGTCGACGAACTTCAGGATGCGGTCGCCGAGCTTGTGCTTCATCTCCTGCGCGAGCACGCGGCCGGAGCTGATGTCGTCGCCGTAGGCAAAACCGCCGGGCACCGCGATGCCCTGGAACTGGTCGAGCAGCGCCGGCTTTTCGAGCAGCTGTTGGATGTGCACAAACTCCGGGGCGCCACCCGCGCGCGCGAACGCGTGCAGCGTCTCGCGTTCGCAGTTGATGCCGGGCGCGCGCAGAACGAGGATCTTGGGGGAGCTCACTTGGTCACCTCCTTCGTCATCACGGCGTCGAGGTCGAGCGGGCGATTCCAGGCGTGTTCGGCGGTGGCGAGAGGCACCTTGGCGACGTGGGTGGTGCCGTGCAGGAACACGAGGTCGGTGGCCTTCGTCACTTCGCCGATCACTGCGAACGGCACCTGGTGCAGGTTTGCCTGCAGGTCGGCGAGTCGATCCGGTGGTATCTCGAGCAGCAGACGGCTCTGCGATTCACTGAACAGGATCTGCTCGGGGCGCAGGGAACCTTGCACCACCACCTTGGCGAGGTCGACGCGCGCGCCAACCTTGCCGCCGATCGCCATCTCGGTGACCGCTGCACCAAGGCCACCTTCGCTGAGGTCGTGCGCCGCAAGCACGCAGCCCGACGCGATCGCGCGGTGGCAACCGTGCAGCACGGCCTTGCCGAGCGCGTGGTCGACGCGCGGCGCGTTCTTGCCGAGGTGACCCTTGGTCTTGTAGTAGACCGAGCCGCCGAGTTCGTCCTTGGTGATGCCGACGAGCACGAGCAGCGAGCCCGCGCGCTTGTTGTCGCTCGTCATCGTGCGGCGCACGTCGGGGATCACCGACATCGCGGTGACGAGGATGCAGCCGGGAATGCGGATCGTGCGGTCGCCGGCGCGGAACTCGTTGTGCAGCGAATCCTTGCCCGACACGAATGGCGTCCGGTAGGTCGTGGCCAGCGCGCACAGCGCTTCCGTGGCGCGCACGAGTTCGCCGAAGGCCTGCGGATCCCGCGTATTGCCCCAACAGTAGTTGTCGAGTACCGCGGTGTAGTCCGGATCACCGCCGGCGGCGACGCTGTTGCGCATCGCTTCGTCGAGCGAACACTCCGACATCGAGGCCGGGTCGATCTTGCTGTAGCGCGGGTTCAGGCCGTTGCTGAGCACGACACCGCGCCACGAGCCGAGTTTGGGCGCGAGCACCGCGGCATCGCTGGGGCCGTCTTCGCGCAGGCCGCACAGTGGTTTGCCGGCCGAGCCTGCCTGCACTTCGTGGTCGTACTGGCGCACGATCCACTCCTTGCTGCAGATGCCGTAGTCGCCCATGACCGCGAGCAGCGCTGCACTGCAGTCCGTCTCGGGCGGCAGGTTGGGTTCTTGCAGCGTCGGGGGCACGTAGACGGCCTCCAGTTCGCGCGCGGGCAGGCCCTTGTGCAGGAAGTGCAGGTCGAGGTCGGCGTGCACCGTGCCATCAAACTTGACGACGAGCCGGTTGTCGGTCGTGAAGTGGCCGAGCACGGTCGCTTCGCACGCTTCTTCGCGGCAGACCTGCAGCAGGCGGTCGAGTCTGGCCGGCGGCACGGCGAGCACCATGCGTTCCTGCGCTTCGCTGATCCAGACTTCCCACGGGGCGAGGCCCTGGTACTTGAGCGGGGCGGCCTGCAGTTCGATGACGGCGCCGAGGCCCTCGGACATCTCGCCGATCGCCGAGCTGAAACCTCCCGCGCCGCAGTCCGTGATCGACGAGAACAGGTCCTCGTCGGCGCAGCGCATCACCGCGTCCATGGCCTTGCGCTCGGTGATCGGATCGCCGATCTGCACGGCACCCGAACTGACCTTCTCGCTCTCGGTGTGCAGTTCGAGCGAGCTGAACGTGGCGCCGTGGATGCCATCGCGGCCCGTGCGCCCGCCGAGGGCCACGACGACGTCGCCGGGGTTGGCCTTCTTCTGCGCGCGTGCGGTTGGCAGGATGCCGATGTTGCCGACGTAGACGAGCGGGTTGCCGACGAAGTTCTCGTCGAAGTGCACGCTGCCGTTCACGGTCGGAATGCCCATCGGGTTGCCGTAGTCGCGCACGCCGCTGACCACGCCCTTCATCACGTTGAGCGGGTGCAGGCAACCCTGCGGGATCTGCTCGGCCGGCATGTTCGGCGGCGCAAAGCAGAACACGTCGGTATTGGCGATCGGGCGCGCGCCGAGGCCGGTGCCGAGCACGTCGCGGATCACGCCGCCGACGCCGGTGCCGGCCCCGCCGAAGGGTTCGATCGCCGACGGCCGGTTGTGCGTCTCGACCTTGATGCAGACCGAGTCTTCGTCGTCGAACTTGATGATGCCGGCGTTGTCGACGAACACACTGACGCAGAAGTCGCGCGCGAGCGTGTGCGTGACGTGCGCGATCGTGCTCTTCAGCAGGTTCTTGATCTGCCGACCTTCAAACGTCACGTTGCCGGTCAGCGTCTTGTGCTTGCAGTGTTCGCTCCAGGTCTGCGCGAGCGTCTCGAGCTCCAAACGCGACGGTGCGCGGCCGAGTGTGGCGAAATGGGCCTGGATCGTCTGCATCTCGAGCCCGTCGAGCGCGAGGCCACCCGCCTTCGACAGTCCTTCGAGGCCCTTCCGATCGAGGTGCGCGAGTGGGATCGGATGCACCGCGAGGTCGGCTTTGCCGGCCGCGGCGGGCAGTCCTTCGGGCAACGCATCGAGCAGCACTTCCTGCACGACGTCGTTGGCGAGCACCTTCTTGCCGAGTTGGGCGAGCTGCGGGCCCCCGACACGGCCCTTCACGTCGAAGGCGCGGTAGGTGCCCGTGGCAACCGCCGGCAGCCCCGAGTCGACGAGCGACTTCTGCACCGAGTGCGCAACCGGATCGGTGACGCCGGGGCGCGGCACGATGGTGAGCTGGTGGGTGTCGGGCAACGGCACCGGGCTCGCGGCGCCGGGGGCATGCACGACGAACAGGTCGATCACGGGGTCGCACAACACGGCGCGCGTAAACTCGCGCACCTGCGCTTCACTGAGTTCGGCACCGAGCAGATACCCGCGGCGGCTGCGCACCTCGGTGACACCGTCTAGACCTGCGCTACGAAGAGCACGCAATGCGGCCGTTCCCGCGGGATCCGGCTGTTCAGGTCGAACCAGGACATCGATGCGCCAAGCCTGCATTGGAGCACGATGCCGGTCGCGGGCCGGCGGCGCAAGCCTGCGTTGCGCCTCCCTCGCCAGCCTCCCGCCCAGTCGGGATCGGAGTTGCCCAGAGGCGCCGTTGAGCCGCGCCGCCTTTTGGCGTCGGCTTCAACCCAGGCGAGTCAAACCCGCGGATTCGCCGGCAACTTAGTAGCTTTCCTCGGCGTTCGGGAACGAACCGCCGCGCACGTCCTGGCAGTAACTCTGGACGGCCGTGCCGATGTCCTTCGCCAGCTCGAGGTAGCGGCGGGCAAAGCGCGGACGGAAGCGCGTGAACAGGCCCAGCATGTCGTGCGTGACGAGGATCTGGCCGTCGACGTCGGGGCCCGCACCAATGCCGATCACGGGAATCTCGACCGTGCTCGCGAGCTTCTTGCCGAGGTCGGCGGGCACCTTCTCGACCACCAGGGCAAACGCGCCGGCCTGCTGCAGGCACTTCGCGTCGTCGAGAATGCGCTGCTGCTCGGCGACTTCCTGGCCGCGCGCCTTGTAGCTGCCGAACTGGTGGATGCTCTGCGGCGTGAGGCCGAGGTGGCCCATGACCGGGATGCCCGCATCGGTGAGGCGTTGCACCGTGGGAGCAAACGCAGCGCCGCCTTCGAGTTTGACGGCCTCGGCGAGGCCTTCCTTGAGCAGGCGGCCGGCGTTGCGCAAGGCGTCTTCGATGCTGACCTGGTAACTCAGGAATGGCATGTCGCCGATGACCATGGCCCGCTGCACGGCCCGACCGACGAGCTCGCAGTGGTAGACCATCTGGTCCATCGTCACGGGCACCGTCGTGTCGCGGCCCTGCATGACGGTGGCCACGGAGTCACCGACGAGGATGACATCGATGCCGGCGCGGTCGAGCAGGCCCGCGAACAGGTGGTCGTAGGCGGTCAGCGCCGTGATGCGCTCACGCTGCGCCTTCATCGTGCGCAACGTGGCGGTCGTGATCTTCGGACGGGCGGTGCTCATGGGGGAGAACCGTAGCAGCCGCCGGGGCTGCGCCGAAGACTCAGCGCTGCCCCGGGGGTCTGCTACTGCGAAGTGCTACCAGTCGCCGAACGTATCCGGGGAGTCGTTCGGTGGTGGTGGCGGCGGCGCGGTTGGCCCCGAATCGCTGCCCGGAGGGGGCGGCGGCCGGTAGTCATCGATGCCGTCCTCAGGAACCTTCGGCGCGCGCTTCTTCGGTCGGCCCTTGCCTTCGACGATGCTGCCAAAGGTCGGTACGCGCTTCGGGTCGAGTTCGACGTCGAACGCGGTGAGGTCGAGCGCCGCCGGCTCGATCACGTCGACCTTGCCGCGGCGATCGCGGTAGCGCGGCACGACGTCGACGTCGCGTGGGCTGCCGTGGCCATGGCCACCGTTGCGGTTGCCGCCGCGGCCGCCCTGGCGGTTGCCACCATTGCGGCCTTCGCCGCGGTCTTCTCGACGACCATCGCGGCGTTCGTGGCGATCGCGGCCACCTTGCTGCTGAGGTTGCCTCTGGGGCTGGCCCTGGTTGTCAGCCTGTCGGTTGCCCTGCTGCTGGCGACCCTGCTGCTGGCGACCCTGTTGCTGATGACCCTGCTGCTGATGACCCTGCGGCCGTTGACCCTGTTGCCGTTGGCCTTGGGGTTGGCGGTCCCCACGCTGTGGTTGTTGGCCCTGTTGCTGTTGGCCCTGTTGCTGGGGTCGTCCCTGCCGTGGGGCTTGCTGGGATGGGTGCTCAGCAGTAGCTGCCGGGTCTTCACGACCAGCATCGGTTCGCTGTTGCGGCTGTGGCCCACCTTCGGTTCTCTCTTCATCGCGGTTGCGACCGCGACGGCCCCGGCGTCGCCGGCGGCGACCGCGCCGTTCGCCGTCCTCCCCTTCTGGGCGAGCGTCGCCGCCAGCACCGGGAAGGCCAGCACCGTCCTCAACACCTTCAGGCGAGTCGTCCCCCTCGAAGTTCCCAAGCTCGGGGGCGTCGGGGTCGGGTTGCACATCGTGCTGCGGCAGAGGCTCATGAAGCGCCGAGTCCGCATCCGTGCCTTCCCCATGCGGGGCGGGCACATCGCTCGCGGGAAACCGACCTTCGGCGTTGTTGTCGCGGGTGCCACGACGACGACGGCGGCGGCGGCGGCGACGGCGCTGGCCGTCCCCGTCGGGCGTTCCCTCGGCGGACTCGCCACGACCTACTGCGCCTTCGGAGTCGTTGGCGGATTCGTCCGCCTCTTCCCCGTCGGTTTCGATGGCGATTTCCATCGGACCAAGGTCGGAATCCGCGAGATCGCCAACGACCTCGTCGGGGATCGGCACTTCCGGCAGATCGGCTTCGTCGTGAGCTTCTACTTCGCCCGCGGGGGGACGTGCGTCGTCCCGGACGGTGTCCTTGCGGCCGCGGCGGCGCGAACGCCGCTTGGGTGCCCGAGCTCCGTCCGAATCGGCTTGCCCGGGCTCCGCGGCTTCCTGTGCCCCATCCGTTTTGTCGCTGGAGACCCCGCCGCTGGAGACCCCGCCGCTGGAAACCCTGTCGCTGGAGGCGTCAGCCACCCTTGGCGCTTCGGAATGCACGGCATCCGGCATGCCTGGTGCCGACTCTGCTTCGGGCCCGACATCCGACGCGACCTCGAGGGCCGTGTCGTTGTCGCGTCCACGTCCGCGGCGCCGACGGCGGCGCTTGCGGCGGCCAGCACCACTCTCTGGCTCAGGTTCACCGTCGGCGGAACTCCGCACCGCGGATTCTTCGGGGTGCGGTGCATCTTCTGCATGCCCGTCTTCGGCCAGTCCCTCCGCGGGGCGGTCTTCGGCTGGCAGGTCGTCCGGCTCGGGTTCGGCAGGCTCTGGGACCTCACCGGAATCCGCGTCCCCTTCGTCGTGGAATTGCTCCTCGGAGAAATCGCCATCGGCCGGCGCGTGGCGCCCAAGTCGATCGGCGATCTCGTGCCAGCGCTCGACATCGGCATCGTCGCCGAGTGCCGACATGCGCAGCGCGAACAGCTCAAACGCTTCTTCGAAGTAGGGGCCGTGCACGAAGCCCGCGAGGCGGAACCGCTTCATGCTGTCGGGCTGCGTGAACCGGTGTTGCACGCCACAGATACGCTTCAGGCAGCCAGCATCACGACGCGGCAGGCGCAGCGACTGGCTCAGCGGGCCGAGCAGTTCTTCGGCGATCGACGAGGGGCTGCGGCCTGGATTGGCGGCGGCCTTCGCGAGCACGGGGCACACGAGCAGTGCGCCGAGCAGGATGCCGTTTTGCGGCACGCGGCCGGTGTCGAGCACCTGGTGGTCGAGCGCTTCGAGCAAGCGCCAGAACTCGACGCGCTGGGCGTGGCGGGCGGTGGCGAGGAACTCGGCGAGCACGGGCACGAGGCACTTGAGCGCGCCGACATCGCGCAGCAGCTGGAAGCTGTCGAGCGCGTGGCCGCCGCGCAGGAGACGCAGGATCTCTTCGAGCAGGCGGGGCGGGGCCGAACGCACGAGGTCGCCCGACGTCTCCGCCATGGCCGCGAACGTCTCGGGCTCGATCGTGAAGCCAAGGCGCCCTGCAAACTTCGCGGCGCGCAGGATGCGCACCGGATCTTCGCGGAAGCGCACGCGTGGGTCGCCGATCGTACGGATCACGCGGGCCCGGAGGTCCGCGAGACCGTTCGTGTAGTCGATGATGACGTCACGCGTCGGATCGAGAAACAGCGCGTTCACGGTGAAGTCGCGACGCAATGCGTCTTCTTCCGCGGTGCCGAACTCGTTGTCGTGCGTGATCAGGAGGTCCGTTTCGCCATTGCCGCTCTCCGCAGGGGGGGAGCGACGAAACGTCGAGACCTCAAGGATCTTGGTGTTGTTGTTGAAGTGAAGGTGCGCGAGCTTGAAGCGGCGGCCGATGATGCGGCAGTTCCGGGGGAACGTGCGCTTGCATTGGGGAGGCCGGGCCTCAGTAGCGATGTCGTAGTCCTTCGGCGTACGGTCGAGGAGCAGGTCGCGGACGCATCCGCCAACCAGGTAAGCTTCGAAACCCCGTGCAATGAGTCGCTGCGTCGCTCGCACCGCATCGGCGTCGAGCTTCGACAGGTCGGCACCAGTCGGGGACAGGATCGTCGGTTCGATCGTCGTAATCCCTAGAAATGGGGATAGATGGAAAGACTTGATTTACTCCTTCCCATGGCCCCGCGGCAACCAGTTTCTGCGGTAGACCGGACGAAGACGTGAATCAGCCCTGCAGGCCGCCGTCGACCGTGAGCACCTGGCCGGTCACGTAATCGGCCGCCGGCGACAGGAGATACCGCACTGCGCCGAGCACATCCGCGACGGCACCAAGCCGTCCCATGGGCACGCGGGCGAGCAAACGCTGCTGGCTTTCCTGGTGGCTGTGGGGGTGGTGGATGAGGCCCGGCGCGATCACGTTCACGGTGATGCGGTGCGGAGCCAGTTCGGCCGCCAGCGACCGGGCGAGCTGCACGACGGCGGCTTTCGCCGCGAAGTAGACGGGGGCGCGCAGCATGCCCTTCTGCTTGTCCGCGCCGGCCGCCGCGAACAGGATCACGCGGCCGGGTCGCGCGGCGGCCACCATGGCCGGCACCACGGCCTGGATCGTGTGGAACACGCTGTCGACGTTGCTTGCGAACAGGTGGCGGTAGGTTGCCAGGTCGGTGCCGAGCAGCGGTTGTTCGGCGAAGTCGCCGATGCAGTGGATCAGCGCCGCGGGGGCACCGTGGGCCTGCTGGAACGCCGCGAAGGCGGTGCGCAGTGATTCCGGGTCGGTGGCGTCGGCACCTGCGGTCCGCGTCCAGACGGTGGCCCTCGGGCCGTGTTCGGCCGCGATCGCGGCCCCGATGCCCTGGCCACCGCCGACGATCAGGAGCTGGTCCGAGCCGACCATGGGGGGTTACTTCTCCCGCAGCCAGGTCAGGATCTCGCGCAGCTTCGGCGGGTTGCCGGTCATCAGCACACCGATCCGGAAGATCTTGCCAGCGGCGCGGAAGGCGATCCAGATCGACACCACGAGCAGGATGGACGTGGCAACATACTCCCACACTTCGGGGGGGCCACCGGCGCGGTTCATCATGGTGAACGGCGTGAACAGCGGGATGAAGCTCAGGACCTTGGCGACGAGGCCGTTCGGTTCCTGGGTCACGAAGACCATGGCGACCAGCGGGATGAACAGGGTCATCATCACCGGCTGCATGAGGTTCTGGGCCTCCTTGAGGCTATTGCAGACCGAACCCAGGGCGACCAGGATGGCCGCGTAGAGCAGGTCGCCGGCCAGGAAGTAGAAGACGAAGGCGATCAGGTAGTTCGAGTTCTTGAGGGCCGCGAAGATCATCGACAGCATCTCGCCGCGAGCCCCCATGAGGCCTGGCACGATGTACGCCGACAGCAGGCTGAACGCCACCCAGGTGAGCACGATGGTGAGCCCCGTGCCGGCAATGCCGAGGATCTTGCCGTGCATGAGCTGCCCCGGGCTCACGGAGGACAGCAGCACTTCGATGATCCGGTTGCTCTTCTCCTCGACGGTGTTCGTGAGCAGCAGGCTCGTGATGCTCATGATCGCGATGAACAGGAAATAGACGAAGCCGACCGGGGCCCACTTGTCGATTTCGTTCTCGCGCTTGACCTCTTCCCGGGCGCCGGTCTTGCTGATCTGCTTCTTCGCGAACTCCACCTGTTGCTGGATATGCTTGGCAACCTTGGGCGAGATCTGGGCGTCGCGGATGCGTTCCTTCTGCACGATTCGGGTAAGCGCGCCTTCGTAGGAACTGCGCAGGGAAACGTCGGTGAGGTTGTTCGAGATGTACTCGAAACCATCGAGCGTGTGGACAGGATCTGCCCCGAGCACCACGTAGGCGAACAGGTCCCCTTTCTGCACCCGTTCGTCGAGCGACTTGCGCAGGGCCTCGACGTCATTCTCCTGCTTGTCCAGGCCCAACTCGGCGAGGGGCACGTAGTGGAACTTCTGGCTCGTCTGCAGGTCGGCGATGCGGGCCAGCACTTCCGGCGGCTGCTTCGCGTACCACTCATAGACAGCGAGCATCTGCTCGCCCGTGGGCTCTGCACCGCTGGCCTGCGGTCCGACTGTCTGGGCGAGTTGGGCGAGCTCCGGGTTCGCCTTCAGGTCGCTCATGCTCTTGAACAGCGCCGACAGGTCGCCCTGGCGGAATTCGCGTTCCGCGCGTTGCCGCAGGTCGTCCTTGCCGAGGTCGACCACGGCATAACGCTGCACCTGCTTGAACTTGTTGAGCAGAGCGCCGGCGCCCGTCATCGCGGCGATCAACAGCGGCACGATGAAGATGCTCACCCAGAACGTCTTCGTCCGGACGTTCTCGAGGAACTCGCGCTGGGCGACGAGCAAGGTCTTGTTCGCCATGGTTCAGCGCTCCCCGCCGGCTAGCGCCAGCTTTGCATTGGCCTCTTCGACGGTGCGCACGAATACCTCGTGCAGCGACGGTTCGCGATAGTCGAAACGCTTCACGGTCACGTGATCGACGAGCCAGCGCAACGCCTGCTGCGGATCCTGGCCAGATTGCAGGAAGATCTCGGCGCTCTTGCCGTGGTCGTTCACATGCTTGGCGCCGGGCAGCTGTTGCAGCGCGCGGCCATCGCCGTCGTAGTCGAGCTGGATGCCGAGGTCGCGGCCCTTCTTGACCGCCGTCAGCGTGCCCGCGAACTGCAGCTTGCTCTTGTGGATCATCATCACGTAGTCGCAGATCTGTTCGGCCTGCTCCATGCCGTGCGTGCTGAAGATCACCGTGCGACCCTGGTTCTTCATGTCGAGGATGATGTCGCGCATGGTGTCGCGGTTGACCGGATCGAGGCCGCTGAACGGCTCGTCGAGGATCACGAGTTCGGGTTCGTGGATGATCGAGCCGAGCACCTGGACCTTCTGCCCCATGCCCTTGCTCATCGCCTCGCACTTCTTGTCGAGCCAATCGCCGAGTCCGTAGCGGGTGAGCAGCGCGCGCGCCTTCAGGTTGGCGGTCTTGCTGTCCATGCCCTTCAGCTTGCCGAAGTAGGCGACGATCTCCGCCGTCTTCATCTTCTTGTAGAGACCCTTCTCTTCCGGCAGATAGCCAAGGCGGTCCTTTACCTGCTGCGCATCGCTGTGCCCGAGCACGGAGATCTGGCCGGAGTCGGGATGGAAGATGCTCATGACCATGCGGATGGTCGTTGTCTTGCCGGCGCCGTTCTGGCCGAGGAACCCGTAGATGCAGCCTTGGGGTACTTCGAGCGACAGAGCGTCGACGGCAGTGAACGAACCAAACCGCTTGGTGACGGAGCGGAGGGTCAGTGCGTGGTCCATGCTGGCGAGGTTGCGGCAGGTGGCCGCAGCGCGAGCAAGATTGTCGGAGGGCTCCCCGCAGGGCAAGCGCGCACTGCCGCGAATCACGGCGCGATTGGCGCGGCGAATCGGGGCAGGCCGGCTGGGGTCAGGTCGGCTGGAAACGCCGCGGCGCGAACAGCCCCGCCGACGGATGGCTGCAGGAGCCTTCGGTGATCATCTCGGCCAGGCATCGGCCCGCGAGGAACGCAAACGAGAGCCCGTAGCCGTTGAAGGCGAGCAGCGCGAAGGTGCCTGGGCGGTCGGGCAGGCCACCCAGGAGCGGCAGGCCGTCCGGAGTGCCGGCCATGATGCCGGTCCAAACGTGCGGGAATGGCACGCCGCGCAGCGCGGGGAAGTGCTCGTGCACGTAGCTGAGCAGGTTCTGCGTGATCTGCGGGTTGTTGCCCTGGTCGTCGAGCAGGCCGAGTTCTTCGCCGGGCACCGACCAGCGTTTGCCGCCGATCACGAACCGGTCCCTGGTCATGCGGAAGTACTCGTAGCAGAAGTTGCTCGACATCGCGTAGTCCGGGAACTGCGCGGCCACTTCCTTCGGCAACCCGTCGCTCGCGATCACCTGACCGCGGAACGGAAATACACAGCGCTGCAGCAGGCCGCTGGTGTCGAGTTCGCGTGCGAGGGTCGAGGTGCAGTGTACGACCATCGCGGCCTGCAATTGCTGCCCGGTGGCGAGTTGTACGCGGAAGTCGCCCGCTTCGCCGTCGATCGTGGTGACGGACTGCTGTTCGCAGATGCGGGCCCCGGCGCGCGCGGCGGCGGCGGCGAGCCCGCGCACCATGTTGGCCGGTTGCACGATCGCTTCGCCGCGCAGGTGCAGGGCGCCGTGGAACCCGACGGCCGGCGGCAACCAGCGCGGCAGATCCCTCGCGGGCACGAGTTCGTGCGCTTTGCCTTCGGCGGCCAGCAGTGCGGCGGCGGTCTGCAGTTCGGTCCACTCGTGCGGAGTCTCGGCGAGGCGCAGGCCACCATGCTGGCGCAGTTCACATGCGACGCCAGCGGCGGCGAGGGCTTCGCGCAGCGCCACATGGTTGTCGGCGAGGAAGTCCCACAGTTGGCGGGCTCGCTCGGCCCCGAATTGACCGTGGATGCGGTGGTAGTGCTCGCCGAGGCCAAGCAGGAGCTGGCCGTCGTTGCGCCCGCTGGCGCGGCTCGCGACGCTGCCTTGCTCGAGCACGGTGACCTCGGCGCCTGCCAGCGCGAGGTGCAGCGCGGTCGAGATGCCGGCGATGCCACCGCCGATCACCGCGACGTCGGTGCGTTCGGGCCGTGTCGAGGGGGAGGCGAACGGCGTCGCTTCGTCGATCCAGAGGGAGGTCATGAGGTGGGCTGGGTACCCTGTTGCCGGTCGAGAATCATGATCTTCTGCCAGATCTTGCGGCTCAGGCCCGTGGTCAGGTCTTCGATATCGTCGACGGCCGCGACGGCTTCGGAGTCGGGGAAGTCCTGCACGTAGAGGGCGGCAACCTTGCCCATCAGCGACAGCATCTCCGAGCAGTAGTCGAGGTAGCGCGCCAGCTCGAACGGCGTGAGCGTGCGCACGGGCGACGACGGGGTGTCGGGGCCATCGTGCAGCACGCGTTCGGGGTCCTTCGTGAGCTGGTGCATGTCGACGATGTGAGCCATCGCGCGCAGTTCGTGCAGGGCTTGCAGGCAGCGGCGGCGTTTGCTGCGCAGGTCGAGGCTCAGCGCGAACACCGCGCCCGCACCGAGGAAGAACAGCATCGACAGCCCCGAATCGAGGGTCTGGACGGTCTCGGACAGCCGCCATTCGGCGTCGACTCGCGGGCGGACGGTGGCAAACAGCACCACGATCGTGGCGATGCCGGCGAGGATGAGGCTCATCGATACGCAGCGCAGCAGCCAGTTCGGTTCGCGGATCCGGGCGACGCGCGTGGTGTGGGATTTCGCGATCTCGCGCAACTCCTCGGCGACCTGCCCAAGGTTGGCAGTGGGGAACCGCTCGCGAATGCGACCGCACAGCGTGTCGATCGTCGAAAGGACCCGCTGTGGATCCAGGGCGTGGTACTTCACGATGGAATCATGGCTGCCCCGGTCGACGGACTCGATGGGGTTGGCGCCGGATTCTGCGAAACGGGCGGCTTGGTGGTCGATCGCGCCTGGTCCCGAGCGAGGTGGTGTGGCTCGGTTCCAGCCGCATCGCTGCGGTTTGCCGTGAGCGCTGGGTTCAGCGAATCAGGGCCAACAGCAGCAGCATGCAGAGGGCGACGATCGTCAGAGCCACGGACGTGCGGTTCACGGTGGTGGTGGCTACGCGCATGATCGCGGTAGGGTGGTGGGGTGGTGGTGGACGGGAGGGATGCCTGGCAGGGTGTCGGCGAGCCGAAATAGTTCTGGGAAACGTGCAGGTTTCGTGAATTTCCTGCGGGCTGAGCCGGCCTGCTTGATTGCGCTGCTGCGGAAACGTAGCCGTCGAGTCTGGCTTGTCCAGCCCCTATTCCACGGCGAGCGGCAGCCGTTCCGGGTCCCGCGTGCGAAGAAACCAGACCGGATCTGGTTTCGGGCGCAGGGTCTGCGACTATGGATGGCAGCAGGCTTACGTCGACCCGGGCCCCGGTTCCAAGGGAGCAAGGCGATCCTTCGATGCGGCCGGCATATTGGCTCAGGTCGTTCCGCGAGGGGCTCCTTGGGCGATGGAGGTGGCGATGCAGCAAGACCAGTTTGAAGTCCTGTTCTGTGACCTCTGCGGCACCTCGGTGCCCTTGGTTGACCTGGAGCGCGGGGTCGCAATCCGCCACCAGGCCAAGACGATCGGGGCTTGCTGCCTCAACGTGCTTCGGCAGGGGGATTCGCCGCTAGCCAATCCTGGCACGCCGTCGGCGTCACCAGCCAGTCTGGCGACCGCTTCGCCGCGGGCGGGCGGTGGCGAGAGCCGGCTGTTGCCGATCGCGGTGTTCCTGCTGGCGGGCATGGCGGCGTTGGCGATCTTCCTTGACCAGAAGCTCGGTGCTCTGCAAGGGCAGGTGCGGACCAACCAGGAACAGACCGTGCAGGCGCAACGTTCCGACAGCGAGGTGCTGCAGAGTGTCGGCATGGCCATGGATGGGGTTGCCCGCAAGGCGGACCTGGACGCCCTCGCCGAGCGCGTGGTGGCCATGGAATCGGCGATGAAGGCGCACACAGACCAGGTGGCGCAGCAGGTCGAGACGATTCGCGCGGGGCTCGGCGCCGTGCAGCAGGATTCTCGCGCCTTGGTTGTGGCCTCGGTGGACTACCGGCCGATGTTTGATGAGCTTCGTATGCAGTTGCAGCGCCAGGCAACGGCGCTGGCTGATCTGCGTGCGTCGCCGATCTCGGTTGGGGCACCAGGATTTGGGGTACCAGGATCTGGGGCAGCTGGACCGGCGGAAGCAGCCGCTCCCGGTGCCCCGGTTGCCGACTCCCCGGAGGGACCGGCTCTGCCCGAGGCGCTCGCGGCCCAGGTGAAGAAGCTTGGCGACGCCGACGCCGCGGTGCGCTTCGAGGCCGTGGATGCGCTCATCAGCAGCAAGAACCTCGCGGTGCTGCCGAAGTTGCTGCCGATGGCTCGCGACAGCGACTCCTTCGTGCGGCGCCTCACGATCGAAGGTCTGCGCGACTTCAAGCACAGTGACGCGGTCGAAGCATTGCTCGCGGCGCTTGCGGACACGGATGTCAGCGTCGCGGACACGGCCTGGAACTCGCTGAAGAAGCTCACGGGGCAGAAGATCCCGTTCGATGCCGCCGCGCCCAGCAAGGAGGCACGGCAGCGCGCCCAGCAGAAGTGGCAGGAGTGGTGGGAGAAGAACAAGGCCACGTTCGGCAGTTGAGCAGGCGGTAGGACTTGCGGGGGCCCCGATTGCCTTGGCAGGGCCCGTGCCAGCGGCGAAATCGGCTCGACGTAGCGATTGCACTCGCTACAACACTCGCCCCCTGATCGGCCCGGCGGACAGCATCTCCTCCCCGCGCCGCCCCCTCGCAACCCGTCCCCTGGAAACCTGGAGCTGATGCATGGCGTGGCATAACCGCACCAAGATCGTGGCAACACTCGGTCCCGCGTCGAATAGCGACGCGATGGTCACCAAGCTGGTGCTGGCTGGCGTCGACGTCTTCCGGATCAACTGCGCACACATGGACCACGCTGGCATCGCCAGCACCGTCGAACGCGTGCGCCGGCTCGCCAAGAAGCACAATCGTGCGATCGGCATCCTGGCGGACTTGCAAGGCCCCAAGATCCGTGTCGGCAAGCTCAAAAACGCGGAGCCGATCTACCTGAAGCGCGGCAACGAAGTGGTCATCGATGTGACGCCCGGGGTGGTTGGCGAAGCCCAGCCGGACGGCACGGTCGTGATCGGTTCGGGCTACCGCGGCCTTGCGACCGACGTGCGGCCCGGCGAGCGCATCCTGCTCGACGACGGCAACCTTGAGTTGCGCACGTTGTCCGTGAAGGGCTCGCGCATTCGCACGCGGGTCGTCTACGGCGGCATGCTGCACCAGTTCAAGGGCATCAACCTGCCCGGCAGCAAGGTCTCCGCGGACTGCCTGTCGGCGAAGGACCTCAGCGACCTCGCGTCCGTCATCGCCAACGAAGTCGACTTTGTCGCGCTGTCGTTCGTGCGCCATGCCGATGACGTGCTGGCGCTGCGCAAGCACATCGACAAGACCGGCTCGGACGTGCAGATCATCGCCAAGATCGAACGCCCCGAGGCCGTGAAGGACATCGTCAGCATTCTCGCCGTGGCCGATGGCCTCATGGTGGCTCGCGGTGACATGGGCGTCGAAATGGGCGCCGAAGCGGTGCCGCCCGTGCAGAAGCGCATCATCGAGTTGGCCAACCAGGCCCGGAAGCCTGTGATCACGGCGACCCAGATGCTCGAGTCGATGGTGCTCAACCCGCGCCCCACGCGCGCCGAAGCCTCCGACGTCGCCAACGCCATCTACGATGGAACCAGCGCCGTCATGCTGTCTGCCGAGACCGCGTCGGGCAAACATCCGGTGCGCAGCGTGCGCATCATGGAGAAGATCATCCGGACGGCCGAACGCGACGTCTACGCGGCGATCAGCGAACGCCGGCGCCGCATGGGGGCGGCCGCGTCGTCGGTGACGTTGGCCACCGTGCGCGCCGCGGCCTACGCCGCCTACGAGGCCAATGCGCGGCTCATCGCCGTCTACACCGAGACCGGCACCACCGCCCGCATGCTGGCTGGTGAGCGGCCGCCGACGCACATTCTGGCCTTTACGCCTTCGGTGCGGGCGATGCAGAAGCTGGCGCTCATCTGGGGCATCATCGCGAAGAAGATTCCGCCGGGCCGCACCAGCCACGAGTTGACCCTCAATGGCGACCGCATCATGCGGCAGGAAGGGCGGATCAAGACCGGCGATCGGATCGTCCAGATCGCCGGAACGATCCGCCAGAGCGGCTTGACCAACACCATGAGCATCCGGCAGATGTGATGCCGGAATCGTCGGGGGGGTGGGCCCGAGGCCCGCTGGCCCGGCTCGGGGCCCCGGAATCCGACCTTGTTGCCCGCCTCTTCGATTTCGTCCGTTGACACCACCCGTCCTCTCGCTAGCATTCTCGCCCTCATTCTGGGCCCTGCCACGCAGGCTGCGGCAGGCCCTTGTTGTGCAGTATCCATCGCCGCTTTGCGGTCCGGGTTCCGAGGCAGATTCGGCTCCTGGCCCGCATTCGCGACGATGCCCTTGGTAGGTTTCCCATGACGAAGACGACCCTTGCCACTGTTGGCACCCGACACGCTGCGATGAACACCTGGCATGTCGTGGATGCTTCCGGCCGCACCCTCGGCCGGATGGCTACCGAGATTGCCACCCTCCTGATGGGCAAGCACCGCCCGGATTACACGCCCTACATGCTGGTGGGCGAAGGTGTGATCGTGATCAACGCCGACAAGGTGAAGGTCACCGGCAACAAGGCCGAGACGCGTGAATACACCTACTTCACGGGCTACCAGGGTGGCTTGCGCACCGTGAAGCTCGGCGACTACCTGGAGAAGGCCAGTGACGAACTGGTCCGCTTGTCCGTGCGGCGCATGCTGCCGAAGAACCAGCTGGCTCGCAAGATGATCAGCCGCCTCAAGGTCTACCGTGGCGAAAGCCACATGCACGCGGCCCAGAAGCCGACCGTGCAGACGCTGACCAAGGCGACACCCAAGAAGGGCGCCGCGAAGTAGTTCGCGGTCCTACCAGCACCAACCTACCAGCACACGTACTACAGCACACGTAGACGAGGAATACCGAAGTGGCAGTCAACAATCCTTATACCTGGGCCATCGGTCGTCGGAAGACGTCGGCCGCCCGCGTGCGTATCAAGCCGGGCACCGGCAAGTTCACGATCAACGGCAAGGAATTCGAGCAGTTCTTCGTGACGAACGACACGCGCCGTCAGGCGATGATGGCGCTCGACGTCACCGAGATGCGCAACAACTTCGACATCTGGGTCAACGTCCAGGGTGGCGGCATCACGGGCCAGGCCGGTGCGGTGAGCCTCGGTGTCGCACGCGCCCTGCTGGTCGACAACCCCGGCATTGACAAGCTGCTGCGTGAGCACGGCCTGTTGACGCGCGATTCGCGCGAAGTCGAACGCAAGAAGTACGGCCGCCACAAGGCGCGTCGTTCCACGCAGTTCAGCAAGCGCTGAGCCTGCGGTTTCGCCCCCGGGGTTCGCCCCGGGAAAGGGCAGCACTCGAGCCTCCGCGCCGTGTCGCACGGGCGCTGGTTCGTGGTTGCCAGCTCGCGCGAGCCCTATGCGCGCCCTTTGGTCGCGGGATAAGGCTCCATGGCGTTGGCGCCGCGGCGCGTTGGTCGCGCGCCTCGAGCGTGTGGTAGGAGCGCGTGGTAGGAGCGCGTGGTAGGAGCAATGGCTGGCCACTCCCATTCCTCGAATATCAAGTTTCGCAAGGATCGCGTCGACGCCAAGCGCGCGGCCGCCTTTGCCAAACTCTCGCGCATGATCACCGTCGCCGCTCGCCAAGGGGGCGGCAGCCCGGATGGCAATCCGCGCCTCCGGCTCGCCCTCGAGAAGGCGCGCGTCTTGAGTCTGTCGCGGGACGCCATTGAGCGCGCGATCAAGAAGGGCACCGGCGAATCGGACCTCGGCGACTACGAGGAAGTCGTCTACGAGGGATATGGTCCAGGCGGGGTCGCCATGATGCTGGACATCCTCACCGACAACCGGCACCGAACCGCTGCCGATGTCCGCATGCTCTTCGACAAGTATGGTGGCAACCTCGCTACCAATGGCGCGGTTGGCTGGATGTTTGAGCGGAAGGGCCGTTTTGCGGTCGATCCGGCGCCAAAGCAGGGGGAGCCACTCGGCGAGGATCGGTTGCTCGAAATCGTCATCGAGGTCGCCGCCGAGGATCTGCGACAAGAGGGGGGAACGTTCGATATCCTCTGCGCGCCCACCGCGTTTGCGGAGGTCAAACAAGGCCTGGATCGGCTTGGTGTTCCCTTGCGCGCAGCAGAACTCGCGCACATTCCCACGCAGCGCACGGTCGTCGCCGATGCTGCCGTGGCGCTGCGCATCATCAAGCTCATCGATGCGCTCGAAGAGCACGACGACGTGCAGAGCGTGTTCAGCAACGAAGATTTCTCGGACGAAGTGGCCAAGGCCCTGGAGGGGTAGATGGAAGCAGTTTCTCGCTGGTTTTGGGTCGGGTCTCGAACCTTGGTCCTGCAGCAATTGAAGGCCGTTCTGGGCGAGCCACTGCCACTGCCTGCGGGTGGGCAGTTTGCCGCCGGCGACCTCGTCTGCATCGACGCCGAGGCCTCGACGGCGGACTGTGCGACGTTGCCCGGCAAACACGTCTTCAGCGCGGTCCGCGGACTCAAGGAGCAGCGTGGTGTCGCGGTGTTCGTCGTGGTCGCCGACGACGATCGCATCGGGGTCCAGCTCGCGCGCTTCTGCCTCGCGGATGGTGTGCTGCGCTGGAATGGCGCCCGCCAGACACTCGATACCGAGGAGCTGGGCCGCGGCCGTGGGGATCGTAATCGACCGTCACTCGACGCGATGCTGGCCCGCCTGCAGGGGGAAGTCGCTGCGAGTGGGCGCGGTGAATCCACGGTCGAACGGCTGTTGCAGTTCGAACGCGAGGATTCGCTGCTCGTGCGCCTGCAAGATCCCGAAACGGGCCTCTTCGATGGCCCTTACGCGACGCTCAAGCTCGACGAAGAATGGAAGCGGGCGCGGCGGTTTCACCAGCCGTTGTCGCTGCTCCTGCTCGATCTGGGCCCGGGCCTCGCGCGCATGCCGGACGCTGCGCGCAAAGGGCTGCTGGCGGACGCTGCCGGCGTGTTCCTCAACGAGTGCCGCGACATCGACGTGCTGGCGCGATTCTCGCCGACGACCTTCCTGTTCTTGCTGCCTGGCACTGGTCCCGAGGGGGCCGAGGTGCTCGCGCGTCGAATGCTTGCCGCGCTGAAGACGAGGTTGCCGGGGGCGGAAGGGGTGCAGCCGGCCTGTGGGCTGGCCTCGGTGCCATCGAGCCAGATCACCGATCGCAAGGCTTTCCTGCTCATCGCCGAAGCCTGCCTGCGCCGCGCCCAGGGCCAGCCCGGGGATGGCGGACTCTGCACGACTTGGCAATAGTCAGCGGTACCTGCGCAAGGTCGCAGCTCCGGCCGCCCGTAGGTTCGGGCACGGTACCCGCATGTTTGACCGATTCATCCGATTGGCCAAGGCCAGGAAGGCCCTCCAGGAGCGGCGCTTCGAGGATGCGCTGCAGCTTGCCGCGGATCCCCTGATCGTGGGCGATCGCCGCGCCGAAGATGTGCGCACGGCCGCCCGTGGGCACGTCCTGGAGCGGGCGCGAAAGCGCCTTGCCGCCGGGGATCTCGATGCCGCTCGCCAGGACCTCGGTCGGTTGAAGGCCGGCGCGGGGAAGGCCGGCGGTGGTGATGCGGAGCTTTTGGGGTTTCTGCAGTCCATCGAGGCTGCGCATGCCGCCGAGCAGGCCGCTGTCGACCTTGCCCGCAAGAACTGCGAGGAGGCCCGCCGGCTGTTCTCACAAGGGGAACTGGGCGCGGCGGAAGCCGTGCTCGGATCCACGGAGCCTGCCCACCTACGGACCGAGCGAGCGCAGTTGCGCCAGCGCATCGAAGAGGCTCGGAGGCTGTCAACCGAGCACCTTGTCCAGGTGCGAAGCCTGTTGGATCAAGGGGATGTGGAGGCCGCGATCGACCGTTTCAAGCGGGCCGTGGCGCTCGATCGCGAGGTCGTGACTGGGGCCCTGTCCGGAGCCATGTCCGGAGCAAGAGTGCAGAAGGACCTGCTTGCCGCAGCTGCCGCGAAGGCCGAGCACCGGGTCGCGGCTTGCTTGCAGGCCGGCGATCTCGAAGGGGCCATGGCCCGCTATCGCGAAGCGCTGGCGGCGTTGCCGGTGCTTGGGCGATCGGCTGCTGCGCGTGGGCTCGAAGCGAGCCTGCAGGAGGCCGTGCTCGAGGCGATGCGCGCCAGTTCGGAACTGGGCGAGGCGTTTGCCCTGGCACGCGCGGTGCGGGCCGCTGCCTTTGAGCCAGCGGAGCCGTTGGCGAGCCTCGTCGAGGCCCTGCTCTGCGCCGAGGGGCAACGTTCGGGCCAGGAACTGCAGCCGATGATGCAATTGCAGCAGGCCGCCAGTCGCGCGGGCGCGAAGGCGCTGGCTGCGGCCGCTGGGGCCTGCGTTCTGCGGGACCAGGTCCACCGCGACCAGATCGCAGAAGCGCGTGTTCGCCTGGCGGCCGGGGAACTCGACACCGCGCGGGCCATGTTGACCAAGGTGCTGGAGGATGATCCGTTGCACGACGCGGCGCGTCGGGATCTGGACCTCGTCGATCGTGGCATGGCGGACCTTGACCAACGCCTCGAAGGGGCCCGCAATGCGGCGCGCGGCGGGCGTCTGCGTGAGGCCTGCACCGTGGCGTTGACGCTCGTGGGGGGCGCCCGACTCGCGAAGGATGCCAAGGCGCTGGTCGCCGACGTTCGTGCGCGCATGGGGCTCGTCGATCGAGGTCTCGATGAAGTGCGCGTGGCGCTTCACGGGCGCGCGGCGGCGACGGCGGAAGGTGTTCGCCATTGCCTGCGTCGGCTCGAAGAGCTGGCCAAGGTGCAGTGTGATCACGAAGACCTGCCCAAGGTCACTGCCTCGGTGGTTGCCGAGATTGCCGCGTTGGAGGCCTGCGAGAAGGTCGACGCGGCGCTCGACCGGCAGGCGTTTGGCGAAGGCGTCACCTTGCTCGGCAGTTTGTTGGGCATGCGCGCGCAGCTGCTGGCCGAAGACCGGCTCGATGCGCGGTTGTTGCAGTTGCTCGATCGCGTGAGCCAGCATGCCGAACTGGCGCTCGCACGCGGCCAGCTCGCCGCCGTCGATCCGGTTGTGGAACTGCTCTCGCGATCGGCGGGGCTGCGCGCGGAGTTCGCGCTGCGCAGCGAACGCCTGGCGCGGACGAGTGCCGCGCAGAAGGAGTCGGCCGCCGGTCTCGTGGCCACCGCGGAAGCGCAACTGCAGGCCGGCGACCTCGCCGAGGCCGAACGTCTCTGCGAGCTCGCCCAGCAGCAGTGGAGCGAAGGTGCGGCCGCCCGGTCGTTGGCCGAGCGCCTCGCTGACCTGCGTCGCCAGAGCGACGCGCTGGCCCGCGTCGAGAACCTCACGAAGGAGCGCGACTTCCACGGTGCGCACCAGAAACTCGCGGCATTGCCGCCTACCCCGGCCTTGCTGCGCACCCGGATCTTCGACATGAAGCAGAGTCTTGCTCGCGCCCAAGGTCTCGAAGGAGCGTTCCTGCTGCGCGTGGACGAAGGTGGCGAACACCTGGTCCTTCGCGGCGAGACGGTCTCCATCGGCAATGTCCGGCAGACCCGATCCGACCTGCCCCTGCTGGCCAACATCGCCGGGCGGCACGCCAGCATCCGTCGCAGCATGTCGTTCCATGGTGGCATGCAGGACACCGTCGTGGCCGAAGAAGGCGAGGTCCGGGTCGGTGGCAAGTTGGTGCAGAAGCACACCCTCAAGTCCGGCGACCGCATCCAGCTCGGGTCGGCCCTCTGGCTCGGCTACCAGCAGCCGAGCACCCGTTCGTTGTCGGGTGGGTTTGTGCTGCAGGGTGGGTTCCAGGTCGCTGGCACCGATCGCGTGCTACTCATGAAGGACCGCGGCCGCGACGGGCGGCTCCTCATTGGCCCGGGCAAGGATGTGCACGTGCGCGTGCCGAATGCCACGGGTGAGGTCGAGGTGTTTGCGGCGAACACGGGCCACATGCGGGTCGCGTGTGAGGCCGGGGGCAAGATCGATGGCGTGTCGTTCCGCGGCGAACACCCGATCGCGGCGGGGCAGCTGGTCGAGGCCGCGGGCATCACTTTTACGCTGCTGCCCTGGCGACCCGGCGCTTGAGGCCCCCGTTCCGGGGCGCCTTTCGCGCGACCTGCGAATATCCAGGACCAAGCCCGTAACCGCGGGCTCACCAGGAGGTTCCCATGCTCGCGCTGTTGCTCGCTGCTTGCCTGCCATTTGCCCCGCAACAACCTGTGACGACGTCGATTGCGGAAGCCGTCGTCGTTCGGGGGGATGCGGAATTGAGCCCCGCCGAGGCCTTGGTTTCGGCGAAGCGAAAAGCAGAGGAGCATGTGCGCGACCTCTGGCAGGACCGAGCCGAGCAGGCGTTCTCGGGCCGCCGGCCGTTCTGGCTGCCGGACCTGCTGGCGCGCGAGGCGATGCGCCGCTGGCTTGCGGAGTTGCCCATCGAACAGATGGCGACTTACGTGGACCGCGAAGACCGGCAGCGGGAGCACGAGTTCGGCAGCAGCTACCAGACGACGCTCTGGGTGGCCGAAGAACCGCGTCTGGTCGCCAACAGCGAGCGGCTGCTGCGCCGGGCGACGCAACAGCTCGAGCGGGTGACAGCGGTGAAGTTCGGCGGCATCGTCGCTGGCTGGGCCGTGCTGGCCGTGGTGATCGGCTGGCTCGACCGCCTGTCGCGCGGCTACATGACGGGGCGTCTGCGCCTTCTGGGTCTGCTCGGTGGAGTTGCTTTCCCCGCGCTGGCCTTCCTGCTGTAACATCATGAGGCGCGTTATGGAGGCTCCCCGCATCGACCCTGATTCCTCGACGCCGATGCGTGTGGACTGGGAAGCGTTCTATCGCAGCTACCGCAAGCCTGGTTACGTGCCAGGCTTCGAGATCATCAACAAGCTCGGCGGTGGCATGTTTGGCATGGTCTTCAAGGCCAGGAAGGAATCGATCGGCAAGGACTACGCGATCAAGTTCCTGAAGGTCGACGATGACAGCGTGCGCGATGCGGTCGCGCGCGAGCTCGACACCGTCCAGTTCTTTGCGCAGATCGACCACCCGAACCTCGTCTCGATCGAGGACAAGGGGCTGGTGGATGGCATTCCGTACCTTGTGATGAGCTACGCGGGCCAGGAGACGCTGCAGAAGCGCCTCCAGGGGGGCAAACTCACGCGCGACGAAGCGCTGCGCATCTTCGTGCAGGCCGCGCGCGGGGTGCAGGCTCTGCACGATCACTCGCTCGTGCACTTCGACCTGAAGCCCGCCAACATCTTCTTGAAGGGGGATGTCGCGCGCGTCGGCGACTACGGCCTCAGCCAGCTCGTCTCGGAGTCGCGCAATTCGCTGAGCTTTGGCCGCGGCACGCCCTACTACATGGCGCCCGAGATGCTGCAGCGCCGGGGTGACGCGCGCAGCGACATCTACTCGCTCGGCATCGTGTTGTTTGAGTGCCTCTATGGCGAAGTGCCGTTCCGCGGCGATTCGGAATGGGAGGTGCTGCGCAAGCACGAGGTCGCCGAGCCGCCATTCCCGGCGTCGAGTCTGCCGGGCGATCGTGCGATCCTGTCGCGCTGCTTGCAGAAGAACCCGGCCGATCGGTTTGCGTCGGTTTCCGAACTGCTGCGTTCGCTGCATGCGCCGGCGGCGCTCGGCGAGAGTCTCGTCTTCGGAGCAGGCCAGCCAGGGCCTGGTCGTACACCGCGCCCGGCCGTGGCCGAGGTGCCGCCCGTTCGTGCCGAAGCCGCCCCAGCCCCCAGCGCTGGCCCTGATGCCGCCCGCGTGGCGCCGCCTCGGCCGACGGTAGAGCCTGCCCTGGCGACCGAGGCGAATCGCGACCCTGCAGAAAGCCCGTACGGCATGCCGTGGCGCGAAGGCAAGGTCCGGCGCGGCCTCTTCGGCTTGTTCGTGCAGGGCATCTTCACGGTCCTCGAAGCCGCGATCTTCCTGCTGTTGTTGCCAGTGCGCGCCGTCGGTTCGTTTGCCGGACGCGGTTTCGTCTGGACCCTGCGGCTGCCCTTTCGCATCCTTGGCCTCGCGGCGCAACTGGTCGGTTTGCTGCTCGTCGCCGGCCTCGTCCTGCTCGCGGTCGTCACCGTTCTGCACCTGCTGGCCGCACTGTGAGAGGCTGGTAGCTGTGAAGGGGCACGACATGGGCGCCACTTTCTGTATTGTGGAGTCCCTGTCATGAGCGAACGACGCCACGAGATTGCCCCTCTGCAAGCCATGGACGAAGGTGCCTGGGCCGCCCTTCAAGATGACTACTACCGGCGCATCTACTTCTATGTGAAGCGCTACGTCACCGACCATCAAACGGCCGAGGACCTGACGCAGGATGTGTTTCTCGGGGCTTTACGCGGCATCGCGACCTTCGACGCGAGTTACACGCTCGACCAGTTCCTGTTTGGCATCGCCAAGAATCGTGTCATCGACCACTACCGCAAGCACAAGATCACGCTGATCCCGAGCAAGGCGGACGAGGACGGCGAGCGCAGCCAGATCTGGCTTGAGAACATGGCCCATGAGGCCACGCCGCAGCCAAAGGAGAAGGCCGTTCGCTCCGAGGACGGTGGGCGTCAGCGCGCGGTGCTCGTGCAGATCCTGCGCGATCTTGTGGCCGAACTCTGGTCCGAAGGCGACTTCCAGAAACTCATGGTGCTCGAATACCTGTTTGTCGTCGGTGGCCGCAACAAGGACGCGGCCACGCGGTTTGGCATCGCGGATGAGAAGGCCGTGGCCGGGATCAAGTTCCGCGCCGTCGAGCGGTTGCGTGGCATGGCGCGGCAACGCGACCCGAACCACTCCCTCTTCCTCGGCCTCTGGCAACCGGGGGCCCGATGAGCGCCGCTGACGATGGCATCGATCCCCACCTCACCTTCACGGTGGCCACGGTGTGGCGCGAGAATCGCATTTCGTGCCCGCACCCCGATGTGCTGCAGAGCTGGTTGCAGGGTGGATTGCCCGGTGGGGCGGCGGACTTCGTGCAGTTCCACCTGAAGGACAGCCAGTGCCCGTACTGCAATGCCGTGGTCGAGGACCTGCGGGCTCGCGAGGATCTCGCGAAGACGCCGGCCTTGGAGGATCTGCGCGATCGCCTGCTGCGCTCGACCGTGGCGGCGCTGCGGCGTACGCGCGCGTAGCGGTTCTCCGGGGGCGGCTGGGGGCTCACTGGGGCCAGGTTGCCCCAAAATCGTGAACCGGAGGCGAATAGTCGACCCGTTGGTGCGCAGAAGGGGGCTCGGAGCCAAACCCGGCCCGGATCCCTACCAACGGAATCGAAATGATCTTCAAGACCTTCAAGATGGTGCTCCTGACCGGTGCGGTGCTCGGTGGGGCTGGTTTCCTGTTCCTCGGCACCGCGTTCCCCAGCTACGTCTCGACGATGGCGTCGTCGGTTCGGGAGAATGTGGTTGGCCAGATCCCGATCGAGCTCGAGCTCAAGCGCGCCGAGGGTCTGATCCGCCAGATCGACCCGCAGATCGCGACCTGCAAGCGCGACCTCGCCAATGCAGAAGTGGAACTCGATCGTCTGCAGGAGTCGGTCGGCCAGCTCGAGAAGGTGGCCGATGGCGAAGAGAAGAAGCTCAAGGTTGGCGCCCGCCTGCTCAGTGGTGACGGCACTTCCGAAGTGCAGCTCGCCGCGGACTTTGGCGCCCGCCGACGCGTGCAGGTCGACCTGCAGCGCACCAAGGACTCCTACGTGAACAACGTGGCGATCCTGAAGGCCAAGCGCGCTCTCATCGATCGCCAGAGCAAGGCCGTCGATGCGGCAAAGCAACGCCTGATCGCGGTGCGTTCGGAACGTGAGGCGCTCGAAGACCAGGTGCGCGCGCTGAAGACCCAGCAACAGCAGGTAGAAGCGCTCGCGGCCAACAGCCAGCGGTTCGACCTCGACAGCACGGCGCTGAGTCAGGCCAAGGAAGTGATCGCCACGGTGCGCAAGCGCCTGGACGTCGCCCAGCGCATGCTCGAGAACGACCTCGCGTTCCAGGGTGAAGACCCGACGGCGGTGGTCGCCGACGAACGCAACGTCGTGAAGGAGATCGAGGAGCTGTTCGCGGGCAACGTCGCCAGCGGTCAGCTAATCGAGATCGACGTGCCGCAACGCAGCCGCTAGTCGCTGCGACGCGTCCCTCGGTGCGCCCGGCCAGGAGGTCGGGCGCTGTCATGTACAGCCCTTGCGGTGGGGCATTGCGGGCAGCGGGGCATGCCCCTGCGTCCCCGGTGGGGCCCGTCTACGCAGAAGAGCGACCCTGTGCCCCTTCAGGTGCGGCGTAGGCTTCGACGATTCCCCTTCGGGCTCGTCCTCGGCGAGTTCGCTACCGTCGCGTGAAGTCCTCCGCCAACCAGCCTCGCCGGGCCTCGTCGCCAGCGTTCCATGCCCTCGCGTTGTACCGGAGCATGCTGCGCATTCGTCGCTTCGAAGAGGAGCTGCAGCGGCTCGTCGGGTCGGGAGTGATCGGCGGCACCACGCACCTGTATGCCGGCCAGGAAGCGATCGCGGTGGGCGTCTCGGCGTTGCTCTCCGAGGCGGATCAGGTGGTCAGCACGCACCGCGGTCACGGCCACCTGCTCGCGAAGGGTGCCCGCTGTGATCGCGCGTTGGCTGAGTTCGCGGGCAAGGTGACGGGCTACTGCATGGGCAAGGGAGGCAGCCAGCACACCGCCGTGCCCGCGATCGGCCACATGGGCAGCAACGGCATCACGGGCGGCGGCCTGCCAATTGCCGCGGGGCTGGCGCTCGCCCAACAACTGCGCGGCACGAAGCAGGTCGTGGTCGCCTACCTCGGCGATGGTGCGGCGGCGACGGGCAACTTCCACGAATCGCTGAACCTCGCCGCGCTGTGGTCGCTGCCGGTTGTGTTCGTGCTGGAGAACAACGGTTTTGCGATGTCGACTCCGGTTGCCACGCATTCTGCGTGCAGCGACTACGCCGACTGGGCGAGCCGGTATCGCGGCGTCGCGACCGCGCGCGTCGATGGCAATCGGGTCCTCGACGTCCTGGCGGCGGCCGAACCGCTGCTGGAGCGCGCGCGCCGGGGTGAAGGTCCCGCGTTGCTCGAGTGCACGACGTGGCGCCACTTCGGCCACAGCAAGAGCGACCCGTGTGCGTATCGCAGCAAGGAAGACGATGCACGATGGCGGGCGCTGGATCCGCTCGAGTTGTTGCGACGCGAGGCGGGGCTGGCGGACGAAGAGCTCGCGCGGGTGGCGAAGTCTGTCGAAGAGGAGATCGCTGCCGCCGTGCAGTTTGCCCTGCAATCGCCACCGGGCGATCGGGCCGTCGCGTTGGCCGACCTGGAGATCGCCCCGGTGGCCACCGATGCAGCGCCGTGTCGCCTTGCGGCCGGGCAGGAAACGACGGTCACCGAAGCGCTGCGCGAGACCCTGCGCGGCGAACTCGAACGCGACGAACGCGTGCTGCTGCTCGGTGAGGACCTTGGGGTCTATGGTGGGGCCTTCGGGGTGAGTCGCGGCCTGCTCGAACAGTTTGGCGCCTCGCGTGTGCGCGAGACGCCGATCAGCGAGAACGGCTTTACGGGCCTCGCCGTCGGTGCGGCGGTGGGAGGGTTCCGGCCCGTGGTCGAACTCATGTTCTCGGACTTCGTCACGTGCTGCATGGACGCGCTCGTGAACCACGCCGCGAAACTGCGCTACATGTATGCCGGCCAGGTGTCGGTGCCGCTCACGATGCGGCTGCCAATCGGGCGCCGCCATGGTTACGGGGCCACGCACAGTCAGAGCCTCGAAGCGTGGTTCCTGCACGTGCCGGGGCTATCGGTCGTGTGTCCGTCGAACGTCGAGGACGCCGTTGGACTCTTGCGCACGGCGATTCGCACCGACGCGCCAGTGCTGTTCCTCGAGCCGAAGTTGCTGTATCCGGCGCGCGGTCCGATGCCCGCCGCGGACCATCTGGTGCCGCTTGGCAAGGCGCGCATCGAACGGCAAGGACGGCACGTGACCCTGTTCTCGTATGGCCAGTGTATGCCGCTGTGTCGCAAGGCTGCCGAGCAGCTGGCGACGCAGGGCATCGAAGCTGGCATCGTCGATCTGCGATCGTTGGCGCCGTTCGATCTGGACACGTGTGCGGCCGTGCTGCAGCGCACGGGGCGCGGCATCGTCGTGCACGAAGGGTCCGCGACAGGGGGTGTTGGGGACGCGCTGATCGGTGCTCTGTTGCCGCGTGTGTTCGGTTGGCTGCACGCGCCGCTGCAGAAGGTCGCCGCCGCCCATACGCCGATGCCCTCGTCACCGCAGCTCGAAGAGTTCGTGATGCCGAACGCTACGGACATAGTCACCATGGCCCGCCACCTCACCGAGGACTACTGATGGCTGCGCTGCAGCATTTGCCGTATCTCGGCACCGCGGAAGACGA
>JADZDL010000476.1 GCA_020851075.1 Planctomycetota bacterium
AGCGGCAATCGCGTCGGCGCACGAATCAGAGCGCTTCGCGCACCAGCACCTTGCCGACTGCCTTGACGGCGTCTTCGCCGCGTTCGTCGCGAACGCGACCCGCGAGGAACACGAGATCGCCACCGAGCGAGGCCTTCTCGCGCACGGCGACCACCTCCCACGCGAGTTCGATCGGCTGGCCGGCACGCACTGCGCGTCGAAAGCGGAAGCGGAAGTCGAGGCCCAGCATGGCGCGCGGACCGTTGGGGCCAGGCCTTGAGAAGTGGGTCGCGGTCATGCCCATCAGCAGCGAAGACAGCTGTGGCCCGCTCACGACGATGCCACCGAACCGGGTGCGGCTGGCGAACTCGGCGTCGTGGTGGATCGGGTTCTGGTCGCCGCACAGGCTTGCGAACCGTGCGACCTCGTCCGCATCGAGGCGATCGCATCGGTGCATTCGTTCGGCGGTCGTGGCGTAGGGCATTCGCATGCGCGACAGCGTAGCCGCGGGGTGCCAGGGCTTCGGCGGGAGCCTTTCCCGGGTAGCCCGACGAGGCCGACGGCGGGTCGGCGGCGGAATTCTCGTATCCTCGTCACACGGGCCACCGTCGCGGGCTTTTGGATGGAACCGATGACTGCCGAGCCGATCGACCCCGCTGCCGCCGCCTTGCAGGAACTCGCCTGGGTGCGGCGCCTCGCCTACAGCCTGGTGCACGATGCGGGGCTGGCCGACGACGTCGCCCAGGATGCGTGGCTGATCGCGCGCGAGCAGCCGCCGTCGAAGGTTGAATCGCGCGATGGCCTGCGCGCGTGGCTTGCCACCGTGGTGCAGAATCGGGTGCGTCGCCTGCAGCGCAGCGCCCAGCGTCGTCGCCGCCGCGAACAGGTGCCGTTCCACCGCGACAGCGAGGATCCCGCGGACGTGGCGGCGCGGGCCCAGTTGCACCACGAACTCACGACGGCGGTGATGGCGCTCGAGGAGCCGTTCCGTTCGGCCCTGCTGTGGCGCTACGTCGATGAACTGCCCGCCACCGAGATCGCGCGGCGTCAGGGCATTGGCCACGACGCGGCGCGCCAGCGCATCGCGCGCGGCCTCGCCAAGCTGCGGGAACACGTCGCGCGCCGGCACCCGGACGGATTCGCCGGCTTCTGTGTGGCGTGGACGAACGTACTCGGAGTCCCGCCTGCGGCGGTGGTCGCCGGTTGGTCCCTACCCGTCTGGTTCTTGATGAAGAAGTCCATTCTGTCGGTTTGCGCCGCGCTCGGCGTCATCTTGTTCTGGGCCTGGCCGGCGTCGCCGCCGCCGCCGCGACCGGCGGATAGCACGCCGGAGGCAGCCATTCGCGTCGCGAACGTGGATCGCGCCGAACAGCAGGAACCCGCCGCGGCCCGCACCGCGGCCGGAATCGGCGTTGCCGGGCTGGTGGTCGCCGTCGTCGACGAATCCGGTCGTCCGCGGCCCGACCTGCCCGTGCTCGCGCTGCGCAGCGGGGAACTGGTCGCGACCAGCACGACCGACGCGGCGGGGCAAGCCCATTTCCCGGCCGGACTCGACGCTGACGAATGGCTGTTTGCCGGCCCAGCTTGCGGTGTGCAGCGGCGGCCGCGCGGAGTCGAGGCAACGGGGCCCGTGTCGCTCGCGCGCGGTGCCGCGGTCGAGGGCCGCGTGCGGGGTGAGGTTCCTGCCGAGTTCGTGCTCGAACTGCAACATGACCTGGCCAACCCGGCATTTGATGGGCTCGGGCCGAACGCGACCGCGTGGCTCGGCGCACACGGCCTCACAGCAACCACCGTGGTGCTGCCGCTCCTGGCCAACGGCGCATTCTGCGGCGCAGGGCTCGTCGCCGACTGGAGTGGGGCTCTGCGCGGGCCGGCGGGCTCGGTGCTGCGCGAGCCGAGTGGCAAGGGGGCCGTCGAGAACGACACGCTGGTCCTGCTCGGCGAACCGCAGGCGGGGCTGGTGCTTGAGTTCGTGCTGCCGCGTCTGCTGCGCGGCCGGGTGCTGGTCGCGGGCGCCCCGGTGGCGGACCTTCGGGTCAACGGCTTCGCCCACGTGCGCTACGCCGGGGAGATCCTCGTGCGCACCGCGATGGATGGACGCTTCGAACTCCCGGTGCGCGACGTTGAGCCGGATCGCGCCCTTTCGATCCACTTCGGCATCCATGACGAGAACGGCTGCCTGCTCGATCGGTCGATCGAAGTGCCAGCGGGTCGTGGTCCTCACGAGCTGGGTGATTTCCAGGTCGGCAAAGCGCGCAGCGTGGTCGTGCGCGAGGAAGAGGGCGCCGCGGTGTCCGCAGCCGAGGTCGCCCTGTTCGCGGACACCCGGCATGTCGTGCGGCAGCAGACCGACCGCGACGGCCGCGCGCACTTCGGCGCGGTGCCCGCCGAGGCGCGCGAACTGATGGTCACCGCCACCGGCTTCGCGACGCAGCGCCTGCCGCTGCCGGCTGCAGCGGAGGTGGCCGTGACCCTTCGGCGCAGCAGTGCACTGGTGGTTCGCGTCGTCGCCGCCGACGGGGCTCCGACCGGCGCGTACGGTGTGCTGGTCGCGGCCGAGCAGATTCCGTTTCGAGCGGCGGCGGCGAACGGCGCTGTGGCGCAGCAGGCGTTCCGCGAGACCTTCCAGCTCGACGAGCACGGCGAAGTCGCGTTGGTCGACCTGCTGCCCGGGGTGCCGCTGCATCTCGAAGCCGTGGACGAACTCGGGGATCGACTCGGTGCACTCGATGTGCTCACTCCGCTCGGCGCGCGCACGGAGCGGCTCGTGCTGACGACGACGATCCGGCCGGCACGGCTCTCAGGCCTCGTTACCGACGAACGCGCGCGCCCGGTGCCGCGAGCTCGCGTCCACATCGAGGTCGGGAACTTCGTCAGCCATGCACGTTCGGACGCGCAAGGCCGCTTCGTGGTGGCGCTGCGGCGCGATGCGGGCACCAAGGCACACGTCGAGGTGACCCACCCGGCCTTCGTGGCGTGGTCCTACGATGGTGCGTTGGGCCAGGATGGCGGGGAGTTCGCCGTGACGCTGCAGCGGGGGCGACGGCTCGAAGTGCACGTGCAACAGACCAGCGGTGCGCCGCTGGAACACGGGATCGTGCTCGCCGAACTCGGCGCTCACGACGGTGGGGTCGGCAACGCGGCCGGCGCCGGCATCTACGTGTTTCCCAAGCTGGCGCGCGCGGCCGGCGAAGTTGCCGTGGTGCTCGGTGGCCAGCGCTTCGCAGTGCCCGTGCAACCCGAGGAGACGATGGTGGTGCTGCGGGTCCCGGATCTGGGCGTCGTCACCGTGCATCGTGATCTCGCCGCCACGAGCGCGGCCGACGCCCGCCTCTGCGTGGTGGTGAGCCGGCAAGGCAGCGATCCGCAGCGGCACTACTTCGTCGCCGAGGGCACCTCGATCCCGTTGTCGCTGCCGCCCGGCGACTACCGCCTGCAGCTCGAACGGCGCTGGCTCGGCCAGCGGCGCGTCGAGTTGCTCGGTGCTGCTCGCGAACTCGCAGTGCGCGCTGCGGAACGGACCGCCGTGGTCCTGCC
>JADZDL010000477.1 GCA_020851075.1 Planctomycetota bacterium
CCGCGAACCGACCAATGGATACTATTGCCTGATCAAAAAGGGCTAAGCAGGCTTGCACGCGGAATGAGGCTCTGCGCAGGGCGGGCACCTGATTACCTAACCGGATCCACCAAGAAGTTCACCTGCGCCCGGAACACCGCCGCAATCAAACTCCGAGTCCAACTCCCATACGTGTGATCCACCGAAACCACATCCCCAGGCCGAACCTCCAACCCAGCCGCCTTCATCGCATCCACACCCGTAATCGCGAACGTAGCCGCGACAATCTGCCCATCCTTATCCTTCCGAAACACTGTCGCGTAAGGCGGATCAGCCACCCGATCCACACCACCCGCAACCGCCAGAGCCTGCATCAGATTGACCTTCTGCCCAGGCGCGTACTCAAACGCCCCCGGCCGAGTCACCAACCCAACCACCGTAAACAGCTCCGGATCCCAGCGAACCACCTCGATCGTCTCGCCACCAACCAGCCCAACATCCGCAAACGGCACGTTGAGCCCCTTGACCGGCAACGCCATCGACTTGCCCAGCGCCTCACCAGGCCGCCGGATCCGGATCACCTTGGCACCGACCTTCAGGTTGGACGCCTTGATGATCCCACCCGCCGCGCTCAGAGCCCCAAACAGGCTCAGCTGATTCGACGCGAGCTCCACCACGCCAGCCCGTTCGACCGCGCCAAAGACCGCCACCTGGACCCGCGCCGGCTCGATGACCCGCGCCACGATGGCAGGCTTCTGCGCCAGGTACTTCGGATGCAGCGCCCCGGCGATCGATTGCTCGACCTCCGTGAGCATCTTGCCGGGTTCTTTATCCGCACTGCCACGCGCTGGAACGACCGGCAGGGCCCCTAGCAGCGGCAAGTTGATCGAGCCGTCGTCTTGGACCCGGACCTGGACAACGTCCGTCCCAGAGCCATCCTTGGCCCCCACAAGAAACCCACCGGCCCCGCGGACCTCCAACAGGTCCCCAGGCACCACCCGGTACGGCCCCGGCTTCGGGATGCCCGTCAAAAACAGCTCCTCGTCGAGCTCCGGCTCGATCGGGCCAGCCGCCTCAAACGCCGCGAGCTCCTCAGCAGTCGGGAAGTACGTAGTACCCACGCTGCACGAAGCACACAGGACCAGCAACACCCACCAGAACGACTTCACGGGTTCTCCTTCACGGGCTTGCTGCGCGGCAACCGCATACGCTTGCTGCCGACAAACGCCGTGACCGGCGCTTCGGAAATTGGCATCTCGGCCGGCTCGGCGACGCCGTTGGCCCGCCGCCGCTCGTCGGTATAGCCGTCTTTGCCGTAACCGTACCCGTAGCCATAGCCGTACCCGATGCCACGCGGCATGTCGTTTACGGCGATGCCGAGCAGCTTGGCGCCGGCCCCCAGGAGCGAGTCCCGGGCCGCAGCCGCGCGCTTCTTGCTCGTCTTGTCGATGCGCACCGTCAACAGCGTCGTCGTGCACCGGCTCGCGATGATGCGCGCATCGGTCACTGGCAACACTGGCGGCGAGTCCACGATGACCCGGTCGTACTGCTTGCCCAGCACCTTGAGCAGCTTCACAAAACGCTGGCTGCCGAGGATCTCGGCCGGATTGGCCGGCACCGGACCGCTCGTCAGTACATCGAGCCCTTCGAGCTCGCTCTTCTGGATCACGGCGTCAGGGGCCACATCCGAGGCCAGCAACGTCGACAGGCCTTGCTCCTCCGACAAACCAAAACGCTCCGCCTGCCGCGGCTTACGCAGGTCAGCATCGATGAGCAACGTACGCTGCCCAGCTTTGGCCATCGCGATCGCGAGGTTGCTCGCGATCGTCGACTTGCCATCGGACGCATCGGGCGAAGTCACCTGCACGAGGTTGCCCTCACCTTCGACCATGCCAAAGTAGACCGCCGTGCGCAGCGAACGTGCGGCCTCGGCGTAGTGCGAGTCGATGTCCCACTTGGCGACGGCCGTGCCTTCGCTTCGCTGCATCTCGCGCTTTTGCCGCGGCAGCACCGCCAGCACCGACAACTGCAGACTCTGCCGGGCTTCCTCGGCGCTGCGCAGACGCTGGTCCAGCAGACCGCGCAACCACGCCAGTGCCGCACCTGCAAACACACCCAGCAGCAGCGCCGCCGCCAACCGCATCGTCTTGCCCGAAGCGACCTCGACCGTGTCGGGGCGCGCGTAGTCGAGGATGTTGACGAACGTCGGCTCCGCGTCGAAGTTGGTGTTGATCTTGGTGAAGCGCTCGCGCACCGACTCGAGGGACGCGAGCGCCTGGCCCGCGCGCGCCAGCAACTTCTGGTTCTCGGCGTCGAGGGCATCGAGACCGTAGACCTGCGTCTCCTTCTCCTGCACCGCTACCACCAACTGCTCGCGCTTTTGCTTGGCCGCGAGATACCGCTGCCGCAGCGCCTCGACAAAGGCCTTGGCAAACTGCTGGTCCTGTTCGGCAAGCGTGGCGCGCAACCGCGCTACCGCATCGTCGAGGTTCTTGACGCGCGGGTGCTCTGCCGACAGTTCGACGAGCAGGTCGGCGCGATCGCGTTCAAACGAGAAGATCTGCTGGTTGATCGCCTGCACGTTGGGCGGCCAGACGTTGGCGCCGGCACCAGCGCCCCCGAGCATCGACGGCAACACCTGACGCAGGAGCGCTGGGTCCGCCTGCAGTTCTTTGGCGCTGTTCCAAGCGGTCTCCTGCGCCAACATGTCGCTCTCCGCCGCCGCGAGTTCGGCAGACAGCTTGCGCCAAGTTTCGCGCAATACCGACAGACCACCACTCTCCGAACCAACTCCCGGGTGGTCCTTGCGGAATTGGATCTGCGCGTCAACCGCGCTCTCGTATTCACCCTCAAACCGGATGCGGTCCCTCTCGAACTTCTCGTAGATCGACTTGGACGAGCTCTTCTGCTGCTGCTCCTGGAAGTTCTTGTAGCTGTTAACCACGCAGTTGACGATC
>JADZDL010000478.1 GCA_020851075.1 Planctomycetota bacterium
ACCTGCACCAGACCGTGGCCCAGAACGGCCTGCGCGCGCTCGATCTCGACGAAGTGCGGGCGCGCCGTGCGGAGTTCGCCGCAGCGGGGCGCATTCGGTCGCACTACCACGTGCCGCTCTACTGGGACCAGACGGGGCCGTTTGGCTCGACGCAGGCCGAGGTCGAACGCGTGCTGCGGGCGCTGCCTCAGTTGACCAAGCCACCGTCGGGTCTGCCGATGCCGCTGCTCGAGGTCGAAACCTACACCTGGGGCGTGCTCGGCGACTTCGCGGGCACCGAATCGCTGGCGACGCGCCTGCAGCGGGAGCTGGATTGGACAGCTTCTTGCATGGAGTCCTGACCGCTTTCGTTCGTCGCGCGTATTCTGCCCATCCCGATGATCCGCCTCCGCTCGGTCAAGAAGAGTTACCGTCAGGGTGCCACCTCCGTGCTCGCGTGTGCGGTCGACCAGCTCGACATCGCCAAGGCCGAGCAGGTGGCGCTCGTCGGCCGTTCCGGCACTGGCAAGACCACCCTGCTGCACATGCTCGCTGGCATCCTGCGCCCTGATTCGGGCGAAGTTGAAGTCGTTGGGCAGCGTCTTGACCAGATGGGGGAATCGGCGCGAGATCGTCACCGAGGACGCCATATCGGCATGGTCTACCAGACGTTCAACCTGCTGCAGCCGTTCACGGCGCTCGAGAATGTGCTACTCGGGGCCCTGTTTGGCCGCGGTGCTGGTGGTGACGCCAAACACCGCGCCGCCGAGTTGCTCAGCAAGGTCGGTCTTGGGGACCGTCTGCACCATCGTCCGTCCGAGATGTCGGTGGGGCAGGTGCAGCGCGTCGCGATCTGCCGCGCCCTGATCAACGATCCCGAACTCATCCTCATGGACGAGCCGCTCGGCAACCAGGATCGGTCGACCGGTGGGCAGGTTCTCGACCTGCTGCTGCAGATGGCGAGTGACGGTGGCAAGACCGTCGTGATGGTCACGCACGATCCGGAGTCGGCGACGCGTATGCAGCGCACGGTCGACCTCGCAACGCTGCGCGGTGTCGAGGTGGTCGCATGAAGCTCTGGTCCATCAGTCTGCGCAACCTGCGCATCCGCATGGTAGCGACGGTGCTCACGATGCTGTCGATCGTCGTCGCGACGGCGCTCTACGCCGGCATCCTCGTGATGGCCGAGCAGACCGAGCAGCGCTACAAGGGCAGCATCGGCGGCTACCAGGCCGTGGTTGGGCCGAAGGACGCGAGCCAACTCGAGCTCGTGCTCAATACGATCTTCAACGTCGGCGAAGCACCGGCGCTGTTCCCGCTGCAGATCTGCACGGACCTGCGATCGGGCAAGCTCGCGACGCGGCGCAGCCAGGTTCGTTACGCGATTCCGCAGGCGCGTGGCGACAGCGTGAGTCGATTCAACTTCCCGGTCGTGGCGACGATCGATGAGATGTTCAGCAAGTACGAATGGAACAAGGCGCCGCTGCAGTTCGCGCAGGGTGGGCCGTTCCAGTACAGCTACGACGATCTGCTCAAACTCGCCGATGGCCTTGCACTCTATGAGAACGCCAAGCGGGCCGGGGAGTTGGAGCCACCGCCGCGGCCGTTGCTGCAGAAGGAATGGAAGAAGGCCGTCATTGGCTCGCGCGTAGCGCGCACGCTGCAGCTCGGGATTGGTGACGTCATCGTGCCGGTGCACGGCAAACAAGGTGAGTTCGGCTACCACGAGCATCCTGAGGCCGCCTGCGAGGTGACCGGCATCCTGGCGCCAACCAACTCGCCACTCGATACGACGATCTTCCTGCCGATCGGCGTGCACCTGTTGATCGGTGGCCACGAAGGCGGCGCGTTCCTCGTGCAGATCCCACCCGGCAAGACGCCTGACGACGCGAAGACGTTGCCGGTCAGCGCTTCGCATATCGGGCTTACGGCGGTGCTCGTCGATCCAAAGGACTACTTTGGCGCGCGCATCCTGCGTCAGGAGTTCAGCAGTCGCGATGCGCAGGTCGCGTGGCCGCAGGACGTCGTGCCGAAGTTCTTGCAGCAGATCGGCAATGCCGCGGACGCGCTCACCGTGATCGCGTGGCTCGTACTGTTGGTGGCCAGCATTTCGATCACGGTGGCCATCTACAACACGATGAACGAACGCCGCCGCGAGATCGCGATCATGCGTTCGCTAGGCGCGCGCCGGCTGCAGATCCTCACGATCATCACGGGCGAGGCGGCGCTGCTGTCGTTCTTCGGGGCGTTGCTCGGCGTCGTGGTGTGTCACCTGGCGGCCCTGATGCTGCAGAGTACGATCGAGGACCAGACGGGCGTCTACCTCGACTGGCTGCAGTTCGGCCTGTGGGAGCTGTGGCTCGTGCTCGGTGTCACCGCCGTGGGAGCGCTGGCCGGACTCATGCCCGCCGTGAAGGGTTCGATGACCCAGGTGGCCGACAATCTGGCCCAGAACTACTGATGGGATCCGCCTGCCGAAACCCTGGATCGGCGGCTGGCACCTCCCCTGCCAAGGCGGCGGGGGGCTGTTCCCGCTCAGAAACCAACCCACCCCTGCCGATTCGACCGGTTGGTCGTATATCATGCTCGCCGCGCTTGCCGCGCCATCCTGGAGCCCTTCGATGAAGCTGATCTTGCCGTTGCTGTTGTCCGCCTACGCGTTCGCGCAGGGTCCCGTCGTAACCGAAAAGCCGGTGCCGGCGCCGACCCCCAAGGTCGAGCAGAGCCAGGATCCGAAGAAGCAGGAGCCGAAGCCCGTCGGCGACAAGCCCGTCGGCGACAAGCCGGCCAGCGACAAGCCCGTCGGGGAGAAGCCTGAAGAACCAAAGATCGATCGTCCAGCAAAGGAACAGCCGATTCCGAAGGGCACCGATCCCGCGGACATCGCGGCCATGCG
>JADZDL010000479.1 GCA_020851075.1 Planctomycetota bacterium
CGGCCTGCACGGTCGCGGGTCACATTCGTGGGGAAATGCGCGGCGTCACGATGACCGATCGTTCCTACGCCCATTTTTGAAACCCGAGCCAGAGCTGCGAGGGCGGCGCATTCGCCTCCGTTTGTTGTCGTCAAAGACCTGGCGGGGGGCCTTATGAGTGTTGGGCAGAGCTTCCACGCCACCATCGCACTTCGCCATCATTGGAAACCCAGAAGACAGAAGCCGGCAAACGCCCTAGTGCCGGGAGAATCTCCTCCACCAGACTCTCGTGATGCGTGTCAGCTGGGAAGGCGAGCGCAGCCTCATCGCCAGGCTTGGCAGAACTCGCAAGCCGGGCCGCCTCGAACAGTGCGCGAGAAACATGAGACCGCGCCTGCCCGCGATCGAACGGGCGACCAAAGCGAGCAGAATGCGACTTCGAGCTAGTCGCACCCTTGGCCTCAACGAAGATGCGTGAACCAGTGCGAGTGCACCGAGCGACGATGTCCACCCCTCTCTCGGAGGTCCGACATACTTTCTCGACGACGTAGCCGGCTCCCGAGAGGTGCTTGGCGCACGCATCGATCACATCATTCTCAGTCAGTGGCATCGGCTTCTGCCCAACGTCTTTGACCATCAGCCGCGAGCGCCGCTTGGGGCACTGGTCGACTGCTGTGTCGTGTCGGCTGGGCTCTCCCCATGGAGGATATCATCCCACTCGTCATCGGCGGGAACTCGCCCCAACTCGATCATTCTCGTCAACAGTGATCCTAATAGCTGCCGAACAACCACGACATGCGTGGCCACCGCATCAGGCTCCAGTGCCGCACCGTGCACGACTTTGGATCGCACGTCGTAAAGGCGCTTGAGCTGACGGTAGCGCTGCACACGCGAGTCGCCACGCGGTTCCAAGTAGGCAGCAGCAAGCGAGGCCAGTCGGAAGCGCAACTCGCTCATCACTGCGAATAGCGCCTCGATACCCGTCCAAAGGGATGCAGCCGTCATCCGCATACTTGCCTCATGCTGGTGCGTAGTCAGGCAGTCTACAGCCAGCCGAAACCGTGCTTCCTGGAGCAGCTTGGCGAATGACACGAGATACTGCTCTACCCACGCAAGATGCGCGGCTGTCAACGCTGGCGCTGAAGTCAGCCGCCGACTGCGAGGCACATCCTCTAGCAGTTGAATGTTGCAGGACAACTCAGGCAATGCAGCAATCGTGCCCCATGGGTGATCCGAGACAGCCGGAACAAGAAAGTCGCCGAGCGTGCGAATGCGAATCGCGGAGACCAACCACCAGCCAAGAGTCATGGCACTCTGTGGATCATCTGGCCGCAGGCGCATCACTCCCATCTCGACGCCAATTCCTGAGGAGTATCGGCCGACAGCGCTGAACAGCCTCCTATCCACCAGTGCGCACGCAAGCTCGACCTCTCCTGGCGGCTCCTCTACGCGTCGGAGCACTGCCATCTCGCCAATCGTCAATGTCGGCATATCGAGAGTCACTCCAAGCATCGCAAACCATGCCCGCGCCAACTCCTCCTGTTCGAGTCGCGTGGCGGCGCGCTTCTTTCGCGCCTCCATCCGGTCCACCAGTGCTCGAAGTTCATCGATGTTCACCTGACTACGCCGTCCCGAGTGGCCAACATCCTGATTCGACAGGTCCCGACGAACGTCGCCGTCCTGCGTGCCACGCAACCTAACGGCTGCACCAGCCATCAACAACTACCCCGATGGGCCGGTTGGGCCGGTCCACCCCCTACCGCCGCCCGCCCCGCCGCCTCGGACCCAACTCGACGCTCTTGGCAGCCTCTTCAAGCTCCGCCAGCCGCCCTTCAAGGTCGCTCAGCTCGATCGCCTTCAGCCGCACCTGGATCACGTCCAGAAGCACCTGGGCCGCCTCGCGATCGACCGTTCCGTCGCAGATCCCCTGGGCCAACCGGTCGATGGCAAGCGTGCAGTCCGCCACCGACCGGAGACTCGGCAAGTCGATGCTCACGGAGACGCCCGAGGTAGGCGCCTGAGCTGGCCGTCCACAGGTGCGTTCCAGGAGGATGCGAACCGCGGTCATGTTGCCTTCCAACGCTTGGCGCAATACGCGACGCATCACCGCCGCGAGGTGATCAGGCGAGATCGCCTCTTCGACCGCTCGACGCAGCTTCTCCGATGCCTGTTCAGGCCGCCGGCCTGGCCCGCCGGCATTACCCGGCCGGAACCGGCCCCCGCTGTCTCTGCTCTTGTCCGATGGCTCCACGCGCCCCTCGTAGGTCTGGGAGCCGCTTGGAGTTGGCGCTTGGAAGGAGGCTCGACGCCACGATTGTAGCCGCAGAACGCGTGGCGGTCATCCGCCTACGTGCAGGAAGCGGTCCGTGCCCTTGGGCGACGTCCGGGATCCGTGGGCTGATCCACCGTTTTCGCCACCGTTTAGACGGTGCCGGGGCGCATTGCCTTTGGAATCTGCCCCTTCGCGGCGCGCGGCGCTCAGCTCGGCGGTTGATCGCCCAGCGACAAACTGGGCGGCCCGGCCGGCCCGGCCGGCCGGCCGCCCCGGGCAGTTGACGAATCCGCGTGCGGCTGCTCCACTGCACACCCGGGAAATCTCACGTGCACGAATCCGGAAAGAACGTCTTGCTAGCGTCGCTAACGCTGCTTGCGAGCTGCGCATTGCAGTGGCAGGACGGCAACGGAGTGACGCACAGCCTCGGCACAGTGTTGGTGACCGAGCGTGCCCTACTCGCGGGCACCCGCATCGAGCGTTGGGCATTCGGAATCGATCTGCGTCTCAGTGGGCCTGAGCCCGGCGTTACGTTGGGATGCAGCATAGTTCAGTCGACCAAACCTGCCTTACACCAGGTGGAACCTTCGGGACTTGGCGCCGCCGTCTACGAGTTCTTGACTTTGCCGTGCGAGCCCAAAGCACCGGTGCCTGCCGTGCACCGGTTCTTCGTGGCGGGTGAGGACGCGTCGGACGACGCTACGATGGTCGAAAGTTCCTGCCTCGGCTTCGAGATCGGTGGCCGTCACGGTAAGGCGATGGACATCACCTTGGGCTATCGCGCCAGTAGCTACTACTGCGGCGCTGCTTTCCTACCCGGGATCGTACAGATCCATAGTTTCGAAAATGACGCGCCGCACGACGAGGCTCTCAACATGTGGGTGCTCACATCGGTTCCCAACGGAGTTTCAAAGCCATGAACGCGACCCGAATCTGCCCCCTGCTGCTCGCAAGCCTGCCCCTGGCCGGCTGCGTCGGTCTCAACAGCATGGTTTTTGCGACGAAGACCGAGTTTGCTGTCGATCTCGATTCGCGCCCACCGACTCTGAACATCGGCTACGGCCGCAAGGAGGTCGTGATCGCGCCGGAGTTCCAGGACGGCCAGGTGCATCCGCTTCTGACGACGATCGGTTCCGAAGGCGGCGCGTTCAATTTTGTCTCCGACCAATCGTATGCCACAGGAGATGCTGCGATCGTCATGGCGGATGCTTTCACGAGTCCAGTGGAGTACTTCGCGGACGATCCGCTGACGACGGGGGGCAAGCTCGTCAAGCTCGACGGCACGCACGAAGCCGGCCGTATTCGTACGAAGAAGAGCGGCGACGTCGAGGGATTCTGGGGCTCGCTTGAGTACATGTTCGCGGGCAACGAGCAGCGCAAGCGCTACTTCTTCGGCACAGACACGCTGCTCGGGCTGAATGTCGAGTGGTCCGGTGCACAGGTCCCGACGTCGATCGCTCTCGGTTGGAAGCGAAAGGAGCTTTCCTACATCCCGCTCATGGAAACGCCGGCGGAAACACCCGCTCGTGAGATCGACGCTGAAGGCAAGAGCAAGGAGAAGCTGGACGAGCAAGGACGCCGCATCATGGTGCCTGCGGTCAACAGCAAGAACGAGCAACTAGTCGACATCCGAGTCCCATCCTTGCTTGCGACAGCAAGCGCCGGCATCGAGATCGATACGCCCAGCAAGACCACCGCTCGCGTGGCGCAAACCTACGCCACCGGCATCTCTGCGACGCTGCTGGCCGGTCACCCTGGCGTGCGCGAGGTACTGGGCTCGGCCCTCGTTACCGATGCGAAGGCGATTCGCGATAAGGCAGCGGAGGCCCAGAAGGAGGCCAAGCAGCTCCGCTCCGCAATGGACCTCACCCGAGAGATCAGGCAGCGCTACGACGAGTTCGCAGCCACAAAACAGGAGACGGTTCGCCGGGAGGCCATTCGTCTGCAGCTCGTGCCGTCGGAGACAACCGCCAACACGTTCCTAAGTGACCTGGCAGCGGGCACGAACGCGGCGAACAAGATGAAACTCGGGGACTTGCTCGAGTTCGTGAAGAAGTGAAGGCCATCCTAAGCAGGAACCGTTATGCCCAACATTCCGCGCCAACCCGACCCCGAAGACACGCTACGACTCATTCTTGAGACAATGCAGTTCCAAGGTGACTTCGGCAATGTGCTGAAGAGCTTCGATCTTGAGTCGAATCCAACACATGTGATCTTGACAATCGGTCCGCTCAAAACAGGCGCAGCAGCCACTCCGCCACCTGCACCAAGTAACCCCAGCAGTGGCAGCCCGTAGACCGTCAACCATTCTCCTCCGTAGCGACCTGGAACAAAATCGCAGTTCACAGCGCGCGCTTCGTCGAGAGAGTTTGTCGCACGCGCACATCGCATGCGAAGCTCGGCATGAGCACGAAGGTGTGGCGAAGGAGGACATTGAGGAACTCTGCGGAATCGCCACCAGAGCCATGCGGAAGATGATCACGGACGGGTTCCCGAGTGACGAGCACCTCGACTTCGGGTGAGGTCTGCCAAGCAACGCACGGTCACGCATCCCCGCAGGAGCACGCCCACCATCGTGTCGTTGCACCCCGCCACATTTCCTGCCGAATCTGGCCCTCGACCAGCGGCCCACCGAACACGCCGTGTAGCAAGAACGGAGCACATCGCCTGCGAACCCGCAGGTGTCGCGATGCGGCGCGAATCGGACCTTGCGCTGTTCGCGGAGCGCATGGCTCCATGTGGGCGTGGACCTCCAAGCTGCCCTCCAAGCGTTCCTCCGCCAGTTGGCGGCCGACGGCCGGTCGCCGCACACCATCGGTCAGTACCGCCGCCACGGCACCGCCGTCGCCAACTGGCTCGGCACCGCCGGCATCGGCAACGACGTGGCCGACCTCACACCCGACGTGCTGGCTCGGTTCTTCGCCAGCGACGCGGCCAAGACGAGTTGCCGAGGCGGTGCGAAGAAGGCGACCAGCGCCAACGCGATGCGAACTTCGATTCGGTGCCTCGCGGCGCACCTGCACCAGAGCGGATTGGTTCCCACAAACCCCGCACGCCTGCTACGCCGCGCACGTTGCGCGCCGCCACCGCCACGCGCACTGCACCCTGATGAGCAGGAACGCTTGCTGAACGTCCTGACCCAAGCCACCGGCATCGAGGCCGCCCGCGACCGGATGCTCGTCGAGCTACTCCTTGGCACCGGCATCCGCATCGGTAGCGCCCTGGGCCTCGATGTCGAGGACATCGACTTCGCCCACGGAGAGTTGACTTTGCGCACGACGAAGAACAACCGGCCGACGATCGTAATGGTCCCCGTCGACTTGGTCGAGAAGCTGAGAACGTTCCTCGGCAAGCGGGCGACGGGGCCAGTGTTCCTCGCCGCCGACCGACGCATCTGCATGCGGCACACCCAGCGCCGCCTGGCAGGGTGGATGCAAAAGGCCGGTGTCACCGGGAAATCGGCTCACGCTCTAAGGCACACGTTCGCCTGCCGAATCTACCAGGCGTCCGGCGACCTCCAGATCACCCAGGCGGCGCTGGGACACGCCAGCATTGCCAGCACCGTGGTGTACGCGCAAATCGACTAGGCGAGGCTGCGGGCGGCAGTCGGGTCATAGATTCCCGGTGGGGTGTGTACAGAGATCACTGGCTTGGATAGAATTCACGCCCGCGGACCTGAGCAACCCCGGTCGACGCCGGTTGTGCTCACCCACCTCAAAGGCCAGCCGAGAAGGAGTCTGACGACATGGGCAACCAACGGCTCGGACCCCTTCCCCGATCCAAGAGGTGGCAACAGTTGGTTGGCCTCATTGTCGTGGGGGCTGGTGCCTCGCAGGTAGCTACCGCCACGATCGATGCTGCCGAGCAGGGTCTTAGCCAGGCGAGCAAGGATCAAGGGTTTGTTGAGACCATGTGGCTCCTCACCCAGCTGCCGCAAGCCGCGCGCTCCGGCAACTTCGCAGCAGCCCTTCGGACTGCTGGCCTTGACGTCCCTGACAACCCGACGCTCATGGATGTCGTCGGCGCGTTCGCGGACGCCGTTGACCATCGTCTTGGCGCCAGCGGACGGCGAACCGACCTCGGCGAGATGGCCCAGATGGCTGCAAACGAGACGCTCTGTCGGGTCCTGGGAGAAAGAACGCAGAGCCTTTTCGGAACGGATCCATCCGCTGTTCAGCGTGAAATGGGCAAGCTGGGAACCCATCGACAATTCAGCATCTTCTGTCATCAGTTCTTCGCGCGCCTGACCGAGCGCTACCTGAACTACTTCTTGAGCCGCACCTTGCCCCAGAACATCGGTGAGGGCAGGCGATTCACAACGTTGGCGCAACAGGCGGAGTTCTCGAAGGCGCTTGGCACCCATTGCGACCAAGCCACGAGAATCATGCAGGAGTTCTCAGGCAGCTGGTTCTCGAAGACGAATTGGGAGACGGGAGGGATCACCCGAAAGCAGACTTCGGGATTCGTGCACATCGCCATGAAGAAGATCGTGGGAGAGCTCAAGGAGGGAGCCCGCCCCCTGTGCCCAAGCGCCTGATCGTGTGCGGAGATGCTCTGCCGCGTCGATCCGTCGACGCGAAGGCTCTTCGTCTTAGTCTCACGGGCAAGAAGCCGAACGTCACCCTGAGGATCGACGATCTGACCAGGGCGATGATCGGCAACGCCCAACCGTCATTCCTCGACCTGCTAGAGATCGCCGCCTACGTCTACTCTGCGGATCAGGCTTGCACGCGAGGAGGCGCCGGCGTCGACAATCTTGGAGCCGACTGGCGAAGACACCTCTCGTTCCGGATTCCTGTTCGTACCCTGGATCTGTGGCGCAGTGACAAGGTGCAGTCAACCCTTACGACAACGCTCGGGTTCCTGTCCGGAGATGTGTACTCATTCGACTTCACCGAGATGAAGGAGGTCCCGCCGAGCCAGCAGTACCTGTTCACTAGGGAGGCCGTGGCACATGACAAGATCGAAGAGGTGGCACTCTTCTCCGGCGGCCTGGACTCTCTGAGTGGGGCCATTCGCGAGGCCGTCGTCGACAAGCGCCATGTCGCGTTCGTCACGCACGAGCCAAGCAAGAAGCTGGCGGTGCGGCAACGGTGGCTTCGGAAGGAACTGACTGCCCGAGCCGCCCACACCCCGCTGTTCGTGCCGGTCACCATCAACAAGCAGAAAATGCTGGGGCGCGAATACACACAGCGCAGCAGGTCATTCCTCTTCATGGCACTGGGCGCCACGGTCGCGCAGATGCTCGGACTTTCCCGGCTCCGCTTCTACGAGAACGGTGTCGTCAGCATGAACTTCCCCCTTTCGGGCCAGGTCGTCGGCACCAAGGCGACTCGGACGACTCACCCGCAGGTACTCCAGGGGTTTGCACAGATCCTCTCACTGGTCGCCAACAAGCGATTCGACGTCGACAACCCGTTCCTTTGGCTGACCAAGACGGAGGTCGTCGAGGCGATCGCAAAGGCAGGCTGCTCCGACATGATCAGGTCGTCGACGAGCTGCACGCATACCTGGGAGATGACCAATGCGCACCCACACTGCGGCTCGTGCTCCCAGTGCATCGACCGAAGGTTCGCCATTCTCGCTGCTGGAACAGCAGACTTCGATCCGGAGAGCCAGTACAAGACTGAGCTACTGACACAGGCTCGTGACGACGCGGAACACCGGACGATGGCCTGCGCGTATGTCGAGACGGCGAGCCAGGTTGCAAGAATGCAGCCAATCGATTTCTTTGCGCGCTTCGGCGAGGCCGGTCGTGTTCTGCGTCACCTCGGTGAACGTCCCGACGCAGCGGCGGTGAAGGTCTTCGACCTTTACAAGCGCCATGCGCGTCAGGTGAACACTGTTATCGACCGCGCCATCGCTGCCCACGCCGGAGCGCTCCGAGAGCGAACCCTACCGTCGACATGCTTGCTGCGGCTGGTTTGTGACTCCTCGCTGTCCGTCACGCCCCCCGAGGAGGCGGCCCCGGGTCAGACCGCGGTGCCAGACAACACCTTTCGCAAGAAAGCAACTGACGCTTGGCAGGTCAGATTCGCTGGAGGCCGCGACTTCATTCTCCTTCGGTCGAAGGGCGCCGCGTACCTGCATATCCTGCTGACCCACCCGGAGTGTTCCTTCTCTGCGGTCAAGCTCGCGTCGTTGGTCGCGCAGCAACCAGAGTCGTACATGCTGGGCAACGCAGGGGACGGATCCGACCGGACCGCGCTTAGCGCCTACAAGGCACACTACGAGGAGCTGGAGGAGGATCTGAACGAGGCGAGAGCAAACAACGACGAAGCGGAGCAGGCCCGAATCGAAAGAGAACGCAACGAACTGCTGGCGCTGATCAGGCGAGACCAAGGCCTCGGCGGCAGGCTCAGAAAGGATGTCGACAATAGCGAAAGGGTTCGAAAAGCAGTCGGCAACGCCATCACACGGGTCCTCGCAGACATCCAGAAGGAGGATCCGAGCCTCGCACTGCACCTGAAGCCGCCGACGCTAACGCGGGGCCGCACCCTGTGCTACAGCCCGAAGACCCCGGTCAGCTGGGAAACGTAGTCGAGGTCCGCCCCGCTACACGAAATGTAGCGGGCGCTACGCGCGGTGTAGCGCCACTCGTTTGTGTCCTACACCTTCCAAGGGGCCGTTAGCACGGCCATCCCCAACCCAAGGACAGGCAACGCGGCTGACACCGGCCGCTCTTGGTCCTGCCGGAACCTCTCTGCGGAGGTCGCCCGTGGCTGACCCCCGCGACCGTCCCACCCCGTCGTGCGACCCTCGGATCGAGGAACCCCGCCGCGCCCTAGCTCGCAAGTGGGCCCTGATCCCCCTAGACGGCAAGATCCCTGTGCAGAAGGGCTGGCAGAAGCGCCCTCCGGCCGACTTGTCCACTGTCTACGGCTGGGTGTGCAAGGGCCGCAACCTCGGACTTCGCACCGGCAAGATCTCGGGGGTCGTCGTGATCGACGACGACTCGCCCGACGGCAGCGCCAGCGCAGCGCTCAGCCTCCCAATGACCGTCTCAGTGGTCACCGGCAGTGGCAAGCGCCACTTCTACTTCCAGGCGCCGGCCGACATCCCCATCGGCAACTCGGTGAAGACCCTAGCCGACGGCATCGACGTCCGCGGCGACGGCGGACAGGTGGCCTTCGTTGGGTCGATCCACCCGGACACCAAGAAGCCGTACACGTGGGCCCCTGGGCTGTCGCCCGAAGAGGTCGAGATCGCTGCGTTGCCAGACGATCTGCTGACCAAGCTGCGCGCGCAGCCCAAGGCGAAGACTAAGTCGAAGCCGAAGCCCAAGCCGACACTCAAGATCGTCACGGACGGCGAACACCCTGCACCAACCGAACCCACGGACCGCGGCAAGCGAATCGCGGCTTACGTCAACAAGGCGCTCGAAGGCGAGACCGACAGGGTCCTCGCCAGTGTCGAAGGCACCCGAAACGACACACTGAACAAGAGCGCCTTTGCGCTGGGTCAGCTTGTCGGTGCCGGCGCACTCGATCACGAACGGGCTCGAGCTGCGCTGCACACCGCTGCGATATCGATCGGACTGTCCGACGCCGAGGCCGACGGCACCATCGGGAGTGGCCTGCAGGCCGGAGCCAGCGAGCCGCGCGACCTCGGCACGACCATGTCGAGCCAACCCAACCATGACCACGGCGGCGCCGAGGAGCCAGGCGAGGACTCGCGCCCGGCGATCACCATCTACGGAGGCTGGCTCCACAGCGCGGTCAGCAAGGCGGAACGAATCCTTCTGCGCCATTCGCCGCCTCTGCTCTACCAGCGCGGCACGACTCTGGTCCGCATCGCGATGCTGCCCGAGGCCGGGGCGGGACGGTCTCTTTGCAGGAAGCCGGTGATCCAGGAGGTCACTTCGGCCGCATTGATCGATCGACTGACCTCGCTGATCTGTTGGCAGAAGAAGAACCGCGAAGGCGAGATCTACAGTGTCGACTGCCCCGAGCGCATCGCACTCACGCTGCTCAGTCGATCCGGTTCATGGAACTTGTTCCCCCTGGTTGGCGTGCTGGATTCCCCGACCCTTCGCAGCAATGGCGGTATTCTTGCGAGGGAGGGCTACGACCGAACCAGCGGGCTCTACGTCGCTCTCGGAGGTCAACACTGGCCTCCGATCCCAGATCGGCCGACCCAGGACGAAGCGCGCGCAGCCCTCGACAAACTGCGGTGGGTAGTGAAGGACTTTCCCTTCCTTGAGTCAGCGGACGGTTGCGTTGCCATGGCCGCAATCCTGACGGCGCTGATCAGACCTTCGCTGCGGACATCACCAATGTTCGCGTTCCGCGCCGCCAAGATGGGCAGCGGCAAGTCCCTGCTCGCGGACATCGTGTCCTTGATCGCTGCGGGCCGGCAAGCGGCGGTGATGTCACAGGGCGCCGACGAGAACGAGGACAAGAAGAGGATGCTGCCCATCCTCGCCGAAGGTGATCCAGTCGCGGTCATCGACAACATCGAGCGCCCGTTTGGCAGCGCGGCCCTCTGTTCAATCCTCACGCAGACAACGTGGCGTGACCGCGTGCTCGGCAAGTCGCAGACCCTGAGTCTGCCGACCGCGAACACGACCTGGATCGCCACGGGCAACAACATCGTGTTCGAGGGTGACATCACGACGCGCACCCTTGTGTGCGATCTCGACCCGAGGTGCGAGCGGCCTGAGGAGCGGAAGTTCGAGGTCAATCTGCATCGGTACATCCCGGAGCATCGCCTCGACCTCGTGGTCGCAGGACTCACGGTCCTGCGCGCCTACCACTGTGCAGGCCGGCCAGACATGGGGCTCCCCGTGTTCGGCAGATTCGAGGAATGGTCGGACTGGGTTCGGTCCGCGCTCGTCTGGCTCGGTCTTCCTGACCCGTGCGCGACGCGTCACCGTTTGGAAGCCGCGGACCCGGTGCGCACGCAGCTGGCCGGGTTGCTCGCTGCGCTCCACGCGTCCTTCAAAGACGCGACGTTCCAGGTGTCCGAGGTCTTGTCCGCGGCGCAGGAAGACATCGCACTGCGCGAAGCTGTCGCACCAATCGTGGCGACCGCCAGCCCAGGTCAAGGACACGGCCAATGCCTTGGGATCTTCTTCCAGCGAGTCGACCGCCGGCCCGAGGGCGGCATCCGGCTGGTTCGTGGGGCATCGCGTGGCGGTTCCGCCACATGGAGGATTGAACGTGTCTGATCGACCACGAAACGAGGGGGACCAGGGGGACTTGGGGGACTTCCTGCACTCAGTCGGGAATCGAATGGCCTCTGAGGAACTGGTGCCAACCGACTATGCCACAGCCCCTTACCGACGTTCTCCTAGAAACGGCCCCGTGAAGGCGAAATCGCCGTTGCGCGGCAGTTCTGAGACCGCTCCCTATCGCCAACGCGCATCCAAACGGCGCGGCGAAGTCCCCCTAGTCCCCCTAGTCCCCCTTCTGCTGGACCGCATAGCCGGCGGCGAACACCGTGCCGACCGCCAGCCTGGAGGTGACGCGTGACGCTCACCGCCAAGTTGATCAGCGGCATTGGCTTCACGCCCGCCACCAGTGAAGACGAGCGGCATGGCTTGCTGGGGTACGTGACCTGCACGTTTGCCGATCTGCTGCTGTTGGACGGGCTGACGTTGCGCGTCACCGCGGCGGGTCGGCACACCCTGAGCTTCCCGAGTCGCACGGATGGCCAGGGGAACCGACACCCCTACTTCCGACCCCAAGATGATCGTGCTCGACGGATCATCGAAGGCGCTGTGTTCCGTGCGCTCGGCATCCCGCCGGAGGTGAAGCCGTGAAGGCGAAAGGTCCTCGATCCGAAGGACGGCCGAGCGTCGACCGCACCGACAGCCATCCGCCCGCCGCTTCATCAAGCCCCGCGACGCAACTTCTCGACAGTGCAGACCTCGGCCAGAACCCGCTGGATCTTCGGTCGGAAGTGCCCCTGCATGTGCGTCCCGTGCTGACCTATGCAGAAGTTGCGGCCTTGGGCATCGCCCCCGAACGGTCCCTCCGACGGCTCGTCGCGATGGGCCGCGTGAAGCGAGCCGTGCTCCGAGTCGGCCGCAGTGTGCGCTTCGTCGTGCGAGATCTGATCGACGAACTACGCCAGGAGAATGGGTAGCCGCGCATGGGCTCCGTCTACAAGCACCGGAAGGGCAAGCCGAACGAGAGCCCGCGCTACTGCTACACCGTCAAGATCGCGGGTCAATGGCGCGAGTTCCTCGGCTACACCGACAAGGACGCCACCCACACCAAGATGGTCGACCACCAGCGGCGCGTGGAACGCGGCGAGGTTGGTTTGGTCGACCCGTTCGAAGCCGGCAAGCGC
>JADZDL010000480.1 GCA_020851075.1 Planctomycetota bacterium
ACACTTCTGTGGGTAACGACCAGGTCGAACACTCCTGGACGCAGATCCGCGGCGCTCTACCCAAGTTGCCTGGCAAGAGCCTCTACCTCACCGGTTTCACGCCTTTTCGCCGCACCCTGGAGTTTCGCCAGTGACATCCCGCGCACCAATCTCCTTCGCTGTTTGGCTGCTGGCCCTCACGGGATGTGCCATGCATGACAAAGCACCTTTGCCCGCAACTGCTCTGCAGATCACCGAGACCGCCGACAACATCGTCATCCAGAACGGCGACGCGCACGTCCTCACCTATCACAAATCCGAGGTTGCCCCACCCGAGGGCAGCTCACCGCTCTACAAGCGCTCCGGATTCTTCCATCCAGTCACCGCGCCAAACGGTGACGTGGTGACCGGCATTCACCCTCCAGGCCACCTCCACCACATGGGCCTCTGGCACGCCTGGGTGAAAGCCACCCACAAGGGGCGCGAAGTGGATTTCTGGAACCTTGCGACCGGAACCGCCACGGTGCGCTACGCGAACACGGTTGGCATCCGGCGATGCCCCGAGGCTGTGGGGTTCACGGTGATCCAGCACCACGTCATCCTGCCCGACGAAGTCGTGCTCGAAGAGACGTTCTCGGTCGAGGTCAACCTGCATCCAGACGGCCACTATCTCCTCGACTACGTGGCCGTGCAGAACAACGTCACCGACGCGCCGCTGCTGCTGCCGGCCTATCGTTACGGCGGCGGCATCGCGTACCGTGGCCCATTGCACTGGAACGCCAAGAACAGCGCGTATCTCACGTCCGAGGGCCGCGGCCGCGAGGACGGCCATACCACCCGTGCCCGCTGGTGTACGATGTTCGGCGAAACTGAGCACGGCGCCGCCGCACTCACGATTCTCGGCCACCCAAAGAACCACGACGCGCCGCAGCGCCAACGCATCTGGCCAGCGGCGACCGAACACGGCGCGATCTTCTTCAACTTCGTGCCGATCCAGGAGACTGGCTGGGCACTCGAGCCAGGCCAGCCGTGCACGATGCGCTACCGCCTCGTCGTGTCCGCCGGGGCACCCGACAAGGATCAGGTGGAAGGTTGGTTTCAGACCTACGTCCGGCAGAACGCACAGTGAGGGGAATCGGTGTTTCGCCCGCTACTTGCCGGTCGCCGCGAGCTCCGCGGCGATCGTGCGCACTTCGTCGGCCGATAGGCTTACAGCGCACGGTGCACGGCCGGGGCCACCTGGGATCTCGGCGGGCTGCACACTCTTGAGCTGCTGCCAGCCCTTGTTGTTGCGGCCCACCAACCAGACGCTCAGCTGGAGCGAGCCGTCGCCGACCGGCACACGAGCGGATCCGCCGACGACGTTGACGAAGGCACCGTCCGGTTGGAACCATGCATCAACCGGCGATTCGCAGCGCCCCGGCGGCCCGACCGCCCGACCGCGGATTCCGGCCCCCCGGTAGGCACTCGCCGAACCTGGACCCCGCCCAGATTTCGGCACCAGCCCGGTTACGAACCAGACCAATCCGGTCCTTCCTGGCTACCCGCGGTGCGCCCCTTCGCGCACGCGCAACCCTCCAGGAAATCCGCATGCTCCCCGTTCGCCATCTGCTGTCCATGTTCGCCCTGGCTGGCGCCGCATCGGCCCAGGCTCCCGCCCCGACCAAGTCCCCCCGCCCGCCGCTCGAATCGATGCCCGTGAAGGCGGCCCCCGCGCCGCTCGCGAAGGTCACCGCGACGGAGACCGGGTTGCCGACGCGGCCTACCCACCAGATCCCCACCCAACAGGGCCCCACCAAGGGCGAACTCCGCGCCGGCGGTCGCGTCATGACGATGCCGACGCAGGTTGTGCACGACCTCGCTGCCGATGGCACGCTGTGGGCACACGGTACCAACTGGAAGGGCCACTTCGACGACAACTCGTTCACCTTCATCCCGTTCCTCGGCAGTGAGGCGCCGCACAACTACCCGGTGACGTTGCGCCTCGCCGCGGTGCAGAGCGGCGCTGAGAACCTGCTGGTGCAGGCCGCGCCTCCCGTGCGAATGGGCCAGCAGGTCCGAGCCGAACGCGGCTCCTGCACGGAGCAGTTCGACCTGCAGCCGACCACGGTCGAGCAGTCGTGGGTGTTCACCACCCTGCCCAATCGCGGTGCCCTGCGGCTCTCGATCGACGTCACCACCGAACTGCGCGGCGAAGACCTCGGCGCGGACCTGACCTTCGAAGGACCACACGGCGGCATCCGCTACGACCGCGCCGTCGCCATCGACGCCCGCGGCGACCGCTGCGAGCTCGAACTCGACCTGCGCGGCAACCGCATCGAACTCGTGGTGCCCGCGGCGTTCGTTGCCACGGCGCAACTGCCGCTGGTCGTCGATCCGTTCGCGAGCACCACGCCGATCAGCTTCACCGGCGCCTACCAGGGCAACAGTGACCTCGCCTTCGACTACTCGACGCAGGAGTTCCTGATCGTCTGGCAGAACGCCTTCAGCGCGACCGACCACGACGTCTGGGCGCAGCGACTCGACCTGCAGCAAACTGTGGTCGGCGCGCCGTTCACGATCGACTTGACGAGCGTCAGTTGGACCAAGCCCAAAGTGGCCAACAACGGCGTGGCCGACAACTTCCTGGTCGTCGCCGAATGCAGCAACGCGTTCGCCTCGCCGCGCTGGATCGGCGGCCGCCTCTATGGTCCGCTGACCGGCAGCGGTGCACAGTTCGATGTCGAACGACCGGGCACGACGAGCTCGTTCCTCGGCGACGCCACCAATCCCTGTGTCGGCGGCGACCCGCTCGAACTCGGCCCAACCTACTTCACCGTCGTCTGGGAGCGCGAGTTCAACACCAGCGACCACGACGTGCTGATGCGGCAGGTCACCGACGCCGGCACACTGCGCGGCGCGGCACCGACCGTGATCGACCTCAGCAGCGGCTACGAGAGCCTACCGTCCATCAGCAAGAGCAACGGCTACAGCTACAGCAACAACTTCGCCTCGCAGTACTGGACGGTGGTCTACCAACGCACCTTCGGCCCCGGCGACGAGGACATCCGCGGTTGCCAGATCACCTGGGACGGTCAGTTCGTGCAGAACGTGGCCAACTTCGCGATCAGCTCGGCCAGCGCCGACGAACGCACGCCCGTGGTGAGTTCCCCGACCGACGAGATCGGCGGCACCCGCTTCCACCTGATCGCCTTCTCGCGGCTCGGGGCAGGCATCGACACCGACATCGTGACCGCGGTGTGGGACGGCAACCTCGGCTGGCGGACCCAAGCGAGCCTGCAGACACTGGAGGCATCAGGCGCGCCGCAGGCGTGGCCACAAGGGTCACCCGCCGTCGACTGCGACGGCACCCGCTTCGCCGTCGGTTACAGCGAGATCTACGCCGGCAGCGGCAGCGACTTCGACGTGCGCGTCTCGACCGTCGCGTTCGAGCCGGTGACGAACGCGCTCGCCGTGCACGAAGCGCGCAGTCCGCTGGCGGTCAGCGGCAACTACGAGGGCGAAGTGGCGATCGCCTCGGCCTGGAGCGGCGGCGGTGGTTCGATGCACTACGGCATCTGCTACCAGGACTTCGTTCTCCCGACCACTTACGGCATCCACGCCACCGTCTACCGCGGTCACAGCAACGGCCCGCAGCCGACCACCCGCGCCACCGGCTGCGGCACGCTCGGCATCCAGATGTATGACGTGCCGGCACTCGGCCGCGGCATCTCGTTCGACCAGACCGACAGTGGCCCGTTCACCGGCTTCGTGTTCGGCTTCCCGACCTCGATCCCGATCGGCATCTGCCCAGGCTGCGTGCTCGGCGTCGACGGTTCGACCGTGATGAACCCGTTCGGCGTCGTGATGCCCTACTCGCCGACCTTCGTCGGCGTGCAGTTCTCCTGCCAGGCCTGGAGCTTCTACTCGGGCACCTGCCTCGGCGCGATCGCCCTGTCGGACACGATCGACTTCACGGTGCTGTGAGCCGAGCGGCGGCTCACCTCGCGACAGACTGGAGGTTCGGCCTCATTGAGCCGTCGCGCGGCGGGCAAGACGGCAACCGCAGCGCGGTCCTGGGATGTTGCGCCAGCGGAGCACGGTTCTGCTGCTGCAGGGCGCCTGCTGGTGGTGGCAACGCTCGCGAAGGTCCATGCGCCCGGCGTCCGGTGCGGAGGAGGGCACGCGCTAGCCCGCTGTCGCCACCCGCTACTTCCCGATCTGCACGAACAGAGCGTCGCTCGGATCCACCAGCCCGAGCATCGGGCCACCGCTGCGCACGATGCCCCACTGCAGCCACAACTGCACCCCGGCGAGGAACGGCAGGGCGGGGATCGGCACGGACAGGCTCGCGACGCCGTTTCCGTCCGTCATCGTCGCGGCGAACATGCCCGTGGTCTCAGGCCACAACGTACAGCCGCCAAACTGCTGCTCCTGGACGTCGAACGACGCGAACAAGCCGGCGAACGAGTTGGCCAACGCGCCGGCGACCCCGATCGCGAACGCCTGATTGCCGACTCTCGGGGTCGACTGGCTCGTGATCTGCGGATGCGGCAGTCCCCCCGTGCACGGCGGCGAGACCGTCTCGGTGACGGCGGCCTTCGTGGCGGCCGTCGGCAGCGCCCACAGTTCGCGCCCATGGATGCCGTCGTCCGCCGTGAAGAACACGTTGGGCCCAACGCGCAGGAAGTCCCTCGGTTCGGCGCTGGCCAGCCCCGGCAGGATCTCGTTCAACGGGAACGTGCCCGCAGCCGTGCCGTCGCTGACCCAGATCTCGTTGCCGGTCGTGCCGGTGTCGGCGACGAAGACGATCGTGCGATCGAGGCCGACTGCGTACATCGGCGGCGCCGCATTCGTGACGAACGGGCGAATGCTCGCTCCACTGCCGGGACAAATGTCAGCGGGCATGAACGTGCCGGCGGCCGTGCCGTTCGTGAACCACGGTTCGGTCCCGTGCACGCCATCGGTCAGGGTCATCCAGACGCCATCCCCAGCGGGGACGAGACCCGTGATGCCCAGGACACAACTGGAAGCCGGCCCGGGATTGACGTCGGCGACCAGCCGCGTGCCTGATGCGGTTCCATCGGACCACCAGGGCTCGATGCCGAGTCCCGGGCCATCACCGAGGAACAGTGCGCCCGCACCGAGCCGCACGAGTTCGGACACCACTCCGGTCGCCGCACCGGGGTTCACCTCGACCAGCATGTGCGTGCCAAGCGGAGTCTCGTCGGAGGTCCAAAGCTCGTATCCCGCGGCGGGCGTACCGGCGACGAACAGCCAATGTGATGCGAGAGCAAGAAATGAACTCGGGTTGTTGAGGCTGCTGGATGCGAGCCGGGTCGCAGTCATACCATCAGTGATCCATGGCACTGTCAGGAACGTGAGTTGGGCGAACATGGCTCGCTGCCCGCTACTGGCGAAACGGCGCGGCGAACCATCGATCCACCCTCCGGGCTCGATGTCGCGCACGAGATACGTTCCCGGCGCAGTGCCATCGGTCCGCCAGAGTTCCGCTCCGTGCGCGAGATCTCTCCCCCGGAACACCCACGAATCACCGGTCCTCACCAAACGCTCATCGGGGGATTCCACCGCAGTGCTGACGACCACCAGCGCATGAGTCGTCGGGTCCATGCGCCAGAGCCGGCCCGTCCCAGTCGCGTCCAATGCAGATACGAACACCACATCGTCGCCGCTCCAGAAGACGCCGGGATTGGAACCCAAACTGCCGGGGCGCAGGTCGAGGATGGCCGCAAGACCGCTCCGCGACACAACGAACAACTCCCGGCCATGGATGCCGTCGTTGCCCGTCAGGAGCAAGCCGCCGCGCCCGTCACGCGCCACCTGCTCCCATTGCGGAGGCCCCATCCCGGTGATGCCTGGCCAGACATCGACGACGAGTTGCTGCGCGGGCAGAAGGGAGACAAGTGTCAATGGCCAGAAGGCGTGCATTCACCACCCCATGTCAACGGTCACGTTGGACCATGCGCCCTTGTCTGGCGGGTTCGTTGTGTACGTTATCGGCCTGGTCCAGGTAGTCGAAGCACCCTGGTGCCACGAACCCGAGCTACTTGCAGAGTAGTTGCCAGTCGTTGCGTAGTTCGAGCTGGCCCAGAAAGAAGATCCCTGCGATGAGTTCGTCCCGAATGGAGTCCCGCTTTCAAAATGGTTGTTTGCGGTGTCACCCGACGGAAGCAGTGAGCCATTCTCGAAGCCCACGTCGTGAAAGGCGCAGTCGTATACCTCGAAATCGCTGTAGACGAAGTTCCCGTCCCTTTCGAAGTGCCAAGTCCCTCCCCACGTTATGTGCCGCATCAAGACGTGGTCCACACCGGATCCGGAGTTGGTGACACGCACGGAATCCGAAGACGACGTACGGCGGATCCCGGTCATGCTCCGCCACTGTGCAATGGGCGTTGCCATACCAGAACGGTAGATC
>JADZDL010000481.1 GCA_020851075.1 Planctomycetota bacterium
CGAGCAACACGAATGGCCGAAACGGATGGGCAATGTCCACGACGTGGATGCCGGGATACAAGACACGCATTCCCGCAGATCGCAGTTTCGGATCCATGGAAAGATCCAGCTCAGTCGATGCGCCGGGGACTCGCACAAACCGCTGCAGAGAATCGAAGAACGATCGCCGCATCGCGATGGCCCCATTGGCCAGACTCTTCCAGTTGCCGACAACCGGAATGCCAGACGCGGTCCCTGCTTCGATCTTGAGATCAAGATCCTCGGAGAATCGGTGGATGATCCCGAACCCCTTCGAGAGAGAGGTGCCGCCTTTGAACCACAGCTCTAGACCCTGTTCCTGCAACGCCCATAGCGTATGAGTTACCCAGTAGTCCTTTTCAACGAGCGCGGGGACCACACCTCGATCCTCAGCGACAATCCGCAGTAGATCCGCAAACTCTCGGTCCTCATGCGCGAAACTCACGACAGATCCTCGCCAAGTGCAGAAGCGATGGCCAGGCGAGTCGCGAGGGACCCGTAACGCGCAGCCATTTTGCGCAACTTCGAAGCATCGAACGCGCCGGCAGACACGCGGTGTGATAGGGCCTGTGTCAGTTCCTGCAGGCTCGCGGCCGCCTGCCCCGCGTGCTCAAAGAGGTCAACGACAAACCACTCCGGAGATGGTTGCGCAGGGAATGCCACACGACGCAACAGGAGCTTGCGCCCACCAAACTCGAAGAGGCCTGAGCGCTTGGTGTTGTAGACAAGCGGTACGGCAAACACAGCGGTGGTCCCCAGACCGAGTGTGTTCCACGCCTCCGGACCAGTGAAGACAAACGGCGCTCCGGACAGGAATGCACGCATCAGCTCCCTGTCGTCAGGTGGCACCGGGCCGAATTTGCTTCGACGCGGACAGCTGAAGAGGCCGTGGGCTAGTGCCACGAGACGGCCCTGACCCACAAGGCGCTTCGCAAGACGAGGCGTGTTGGCCCCCCATGGCGCGAGTTCGCGGGTCCGATAGACGCGCCCCGGCTGTGGCACAGACTTCTTGCGCTTGGCCTTCGTCATTACTTTCCCGAAGAATACATACTTATCGGCACGGCAAAAGCCACCCATGGAGATACTCTTAAGCTATTTTTTCATAATATCTTGTGACTTTTCAAGGCACGCCCCCGAACCAACTCCCGCGCCGTAACCTCCTGCTGCTCCCACTGCCCGTAGAGCTGGCCCTTCGAAGCCAGGTTGCGCAGCCGGGTCCGTACGGGTGCCGTGAGCGCTCCAGGCGCCGCCTTGCGGAACGGGGTGCCCGGCAGCGGCAGGAAGGTATGGCCATGCACCTTCGCGCCGCGCTCGACGAGGCGGTCCATGAGCTGCAGTGTCGCCTCGACGTCGGGCGCCTCTTCGCCGGGCAGGCCGAGCAGGAAGTCGACGTGCGGCACGAAACCGTGTTCGACGCACAAGGCCACGGCGCGCTCGATGCACGCGCTGTCGTGACCACGTTCGCTCGCGGCGAGAACGCGGTCGCTGCCGGACTGACCGCCGACGATGAGCGCGCGATTGCTGACCCACTTCTTCAGCAACTGCAGACTTGCCGGAGTCACGTGTTCGGGACGCACCTCGCTCGGGAACGTGCCAAACCAGAGTTTGCGCTCGGGACCGATGTCCTCGCGCACGCCCGCGAGCAGGGCCTCTACCGCGGCGAGATCCGGCTCGGCAGTCTGCGTGCCGTAGCTCATCGAAGTTGGCGTGAGGAACCGGAAATCGCGGAAGCCGTGCGCGACGAGGTATTGCGCCCAGTGGCGGATGTTGGCCACGGAACGGTGGCGGAAGTTGGCTCCCGCGAAGTACGGCGTCTGGCAGAAACGGCAGGCGTAGATGCAACCGCGCGTGATCTCAATCGGCCCGTGGCGGCCGTGGGCGGGCCCGAATGGCGGAAACTCGTCGAGCGTGAGGCGTTCAGCGCGAGCGTTGCGTCGCAACTGGCCATGGTCGAGCCACGCTACGCCTGGCACGGAATGGAGCTCTTGGCCATCGCGCATCGCGAGCACGAGGTCGCGGATCAGACGTTCGCCTTCGCCACACGCAACGAGATCCCAACCAGCGCGCAGGGTGCTCTCGGGTTCTGCAGTGGCATGCACACCGCCGGCAATGTGGACGATCCGCTCATCGCGGATGGCCTTCAGGACTTCCTGCAACTCCTCGGCGAGTTGGGCGAAGTCCGGCGAGTAGAACGACCACCCGACCAGCACCTTGTGACCGCGAGCAAGCGCGTGCTTCGCCGCTGCGACGACGGCCGCCGTGCCATTGGCAAACTCGATCGGTAGCTCGCGGCAACGGGGGTCACTTTCCAACGCGCCCGTGAGCACGTGGAACGCAAACTTGCCGGTGCGGCGGTAGGCCCAGATCACGGACAGTGGCTGCATCGGGCGCCCATCTTGCCACGCCACGCGACCAGGCGCAGGCCCTTCGCTCGACTGCCGAAGGAGCCGATCCGCCCGTGGCAAGGACGACCAGGAAGCAGCAATCCCAGCGTGAATTCTGCCATTCCAGCGGGTTCGGCACCCCGGACGATGGAAGACGATTGACACGTCCGGGACCGCCGCGGACGCTACTTCGCCGCCGAATTCGCACCCGCCCGCTCGCTCTCGATGACTACTCCGCCTCGCAACATCCAACGCCATGACGGCGAAGTCTCGCGTCAAGCTCGCGAACAACTGCTGGGGCAACGGGGCGCGGTGCTGTGGTTTACCGGCCTGTCCGGCTCGGGCAAGTCGACCGTCGCGCGCGCCGTCGAAGCGCGCCTGCACGCCGAGGGCCGCCTCGTCTACGTGCTCGATGGCGACAATATCCGGCACGGCCTGTGCGCCGATCTCGGCTTCTCACCGGCCGATCGCACCGAGAACATCCGCCGCATCGGCCACGTTGCAGCCCTGCTCGTCGACGCCGGCGCCATCGTGCTGACCGCGTTCATCTCGCCCTATCGCAGCGATCGCGAACAGGTTCGCAAGGTGCTCGGTGAGGACTTCCTCGAGATCCACGTCGATGCCTCCGTCGAAGTGTGCGAAAAGCGCGACCCGAAGGGTCTCTACAAGAAAGCGCGCGCTGGCCAGATTCCCGAGTTCACGGGGATCTCCGCGCCCTACGAACCGCCGGAACATCCGGCATTGCGGCTCACGACCGGCGGGCAATCGCTCGCGGAATCCGTGCAGGCCGTTCACGAATTGCTGCGGCAACGCGGCCTGCTCGCTCCACCCACGGTTTCCGGACAATGACCAAGTACGCGCTGAGCCACCTGCAGCAGCTCGAAAACGAGAGCATCCACATCATTCGTGAAGTGGCTGCCGAGTTCGAGCGGCCCGTGATGCTCTATTCCATCGGCAAGGACTCCGGCGTGATGCTCCGCCTCGCGCAGAAGGCGTTTGCCCCGGCTCCCATCCCGTTCAAGATCCTGCACGTCAACACGACGTGGAAGTTCCGCGAGATGATCGAGTTCCGCAACCGCATGGTGAAGGAGCTCGATCTCGACTTCGAGGAGTGGATCAATCCGGAGGGTGTACGCGACAACATCAATCCGTTCGAACACGGCACGCAGCGTTACACGCACGTCATGAAGACCGAGGGCTTGAAGCAGGCTCTCAACGCCGGCAAGTTCGATGCGGCATTCGGCGGTGCGCGGCGCGATGAGGAGAAGAGCCGCGCCAAGGAGCGTGTGTTCAGCTTCCGCGATCGTTTCCACCAGTGGGATCCGAAGAACCAGCGGCCTGAATTGTGGAACCTGTTCAATTGCCGTGTGAACAAGGGCGAGTCGATTCGCGTATTTCCGCTCAGCAATTGGACCGAACTCGACGTCTGGCTCTACATCCACCAGGAGAACCTGCCCGTCGTGCCGCTCTACTTCGCGAAGGAACGGCCGGTCGTGCAGCGTGGTTCGGCGTGGATCATGGTCGACGACGAGCGATTGCCACTCGAGGCCGGTGAGAAGCCACAAATGCGGATGGTCCGCTTCCGCACGCTCGGCTGTTACCCACTCACAGGCGCGATCGATTCGACCGCTGACACCCTGCCGAAGGTCATCGAAGAAATGCTGCGCAGCCGCGATTCGGAGCGCCAGGGCCGCGTGATCGACTACGACGAATCCGGTTCGATGGAGCAGAAGAAGCGGGAGGGTTACTTCTAATGTCCTACGCTAGCCAGATCGACGAGCTCGGCATCGAAGCCTATCTCGCCAAGTACGGCCGCCGCGAGATGCTGCGGTTGCTCACGTGTGGCAGTGTGGACGACGGCAAGTCCACGCTCATCGGCCGCCTGCTCTACGATTCGCAGCAGGTCCACGACGACGTGCTCGCGGCCGTGCGCAAGGCGTCGGATCGTTTCGGCACGACCGGTGATGAAGTCGACCTTGCCCTGCTGACCGATGGTCTGCAGGCCGAACGCGAACAGGGCATCACGATCGACGTTGCGTATCGCTACTTCGCAACGGATCGCCGCAAGTTCATCATCGCCGACACGCCTGGGCACGTGCAGTACACGCGCAACATGGCGACCGGCGCTTCCACCTGCGACCTCGCGATCATCCTCATCGACGCGCGCTACGGCGTGCTCGAACAGACGCGGCGGCATTCGTTCATCTGTTCGCTGCTCGGCATCCAGCACTTCGTGATCGCCGTCAACAAGATGGACCTCGTCGACTGGAGCGAACAGCGCTTCCAGGAGATTCGCGACGCTTATGGCGAAGTCGCCGCGCGCCTGCAGGTCCGCGACATCCACTTCATCCCGATGTCGGCCTTGAAGGGTGACAACGTGGTCGCGCGCAGCGAGAAGATGCCCTGGTTCCAGGGTTCACCACTGCTCGATCACCTGGAGACCGTGCACGTCGCGAGCGACCGCAACCTCGTCGACCTGCGCTTTCCCGTGCAGCACGTGTTGCGGCCCAACCTCAACTTCCGTGGCTACGCTGGCACGCTCGCTTCGGGCGTGATCCGCGTCGGTGACACGATCGCGGTCGTGCCTTCGGGCAAGCAGAGCAAGATCAAGTCGATCGAGACCTTCGAAGGGCCGATCCAGGAAGCCTTCGCCTCGATGTCCGTGGTGCTGACGCTCACGGACGAAGTCGATGTGAGCCGCGGTGACATGCTGGTCGCGCCCAACAATGCCCCGCCGCTGTCGAACTCCGTCGAAGCGATGGTGGTTTGGTTTGATGGGGAAGGCCTGCAGCCGGGCAAGCAGTACCTGATCAAACACGCGACGTCGCAAACGGCCGCGATCGTCACGGATGTGCGCTACCGCATCAACGTCGGCACGCTGCACCGCGAACCGGCGGCCAACCTGCAGATGAACGACGTCGGCCGCGTGCACATCGAATGCGCGCGACCAATTGCAGCGGATGCGTATGACAAGAACCGCACCACGGGCTCGTTCATCCTGATCGACCGCCTCAGCAACGCCACGGTGGCCGCGGGCATGGTGCTCGAACGCAAGCTTGCCGAAGACACGACCAAGCGGCAACGCAGCAGTGCCGACGCTGGCAGCCACGTGCGCTTGCAGAAGAAGCGCAAGGTGACGCCAGAGGCGCGCAAGGCGCAACTCAACCAGGAGCCGTTCGTACTCTGGATCACCGGCCTGCCACGCGCCGGCAAGTCGTCGCTGGCCTATGCGCTGGAGTTGGCGCTCTTTGAGCAGAAGCACCAGGTGCACGTGCTCGACGGCGAGATCCTGCGTACGGGCATCAACCGCGACCTCGGCTTCAGTGGCGCGGACCGGTGGGAGAACCAGCGGCGCGCTGCCGAGCTGGCGAAGCTCAATCTCTCGTTCGGCGTCAGCACGATCATCGCGCTCGTCTCACCGATCCGCTTCGAACGCCAACAAGCGCGCGAGATCGTCGGCAACGAGCACTTCATCCACGTCTTCTGCGATGCCCCGCTCGAAGTCTGCGAAGCGCGCGATGAGGACGGCCTCTACGCGCGCGCGCGGGCCGGCCAGATCGCCAACGTGACCGGTATCGATGCGCCCTACGAGCGGCCGACAAGCCCCGACATCGTGCTCGACACGGTCAAGGACTCCGCCGAAGCCAACCTCGCCAAGGTCCTCGCTTTCCTGCGCGAACGCAACTTGCTGCGCTAGCCTCCCACCCGCCGCATCGCCAAAAGAGCCCGCATGGACGCTGTCATCGTAGCGCGCAACCTGAGCAAGACTTACAAGCTCTACGGCAACCCATACCACCGCCTCTTCGAGAAGATGCCGTGGAACAAGAAGGTACGGCACCGCGCGGTACACGCCCTGCAGGACGTGTCCTTTGAAGTGAAGCGCGGCGAGTGCCTTGGCGTCGTCGGCAGCAATGGTGCTGGCAAGTCCACCCTGCTCAAGGTGCTCAGCGGCACCACCTACCCGACGTCGGGCAGCTACTCCGTGAACGGCCGCGTAACAAGCCTGCTCGAACTCGGCGCCGGCTTCCAAGCTGCGTTCACGGGCCGCGAGAACATCTTCATGAACGCGGCGATGATGGGCTTCTCGCGCAAAGAGGCGATGCGCAAGGTCGGCGAGATCATCGAGTTCAGCGAACTCGGCGAGTTCATCAACGCCCCGGTGCGCACCTACTCGTCAGGTATGGCCGCCCGCCTTGGTTTCAGCGTCGCCGTCGCCACCGACCCCGACCTGCTCATCATCGATGAGATTCTCTCGGTCGGCGACATGAACTTCCGTCGCAAGTGCGTCGACAAGATCTGGAAGTACAAGCGCGAAGGCAAGTCGATGTTCTTCTGCTCGCACGGCCTCTACGACGTGCGCCAGATCTGCGAACGCGCCATCTGGATGCGCAGCGGCCGCGTGCAGATGCTTGCCGATTCGGTGACGGTCACCAACGAATACGCGACCTACGAGAACAAGCTCGGCAAGGACGAAGGGGACCCGTCGCCATTCAAGGAAACGTCGCCGAGCGAAGACCAGAGCGTCGATCGCCCGCACATCGTCGAAGGCATCATCATCGATCCGGAGACCGGCAAGCCGCGTACGACGTTCACCCCCGGTGAGAACTGCGCCATCCGCGTGCGCATCAAGAACGGCAAGAAGGCCGAGAAGCTCACGCTTGCGGTGGGCGCCAAGCGCACCGACGGCACACTCTGCTTTGCGTACCACACCCACTTCGACGGACTCGTCTTCGACTTCGCCGAAGGTTACGTGACGCTGTATCTCGACACGCTGCGCCTGCTGTCAGGCGAGTTCACGATTCCGATCTGGCTGTTTGATGAGCACGGCGTGCACTACTTCCAGGAGCGGCCCGCGAAGGACAACCTCATCGTCGCCAACCGCACGAAGGA
>JADZDL010000482.1 GCA_020851075.1 Planctomycetota bacterium
AATGAAGATCATTTGCGACACCACATTCCTCGACGGCAAGGACCGTTTCGAGAATGGGGATCAGCGTACTGTCGATGATGTGCGCGGTGCCTACTTCATTGCGAACGGATGGGCGCACGAAGTTGGCGGCGAGCCGGCCGCGCCCGCGGTCGGAGACGTGACGCTCGACGTGCACAAGAGCGTGCTTGGCCAGGAGGTGCGCAATGGCTAAGTTTGCAGTTGACGCCGTGATTGACGGCACTCTCGACGTTTATGCAGCCGCCACGCGCCTGTTCATCTGCAGCGCGCAGCCTGCGAACTACACAGAGGCCAGCAGCACTTACGCGCTGGCCGACGTGACCATCGACAGCGGCGATTTCACGAAGGCGAACGGCGACACCAGCGGCCGGAAGGTCACTGTCGGCGCGCAGTCGTCGGTTTTGATCGATGCCAGCGGCACGGCTACGCACGTGGTGCTTGGCATTGCCGGCAGCAGCACGCTGCTGGGCGGCACCACTTGCACCAGCCAGGCCCTGACGGCGAATGGCTCGAACACGGTGAACGTGCCGGCCTACGACATCGAGATCGCCGATCCGAGTTGAGCATGACCCCCGCGCAGTCCGCTGCTCTGTCAACCATTGAGTCCGCGGTGGCGGTGCTGCGCGCATCACTGGCCGATCCTGTGCCTCCCCCTCCCGTCGAGCCTCCCCCTCCCGTCGAGCCTCCCCCTCCCGTCGAGCCTCCCCCTCCCGTCGAGCCGCCGCCCCCCGTCGAGCCGCCACCGCCAGTCGGACATGCCCTGCAAACGCTCAAGTTCGGCGACGCCGGCCCCTTCGTCGTCAGTGTGAGCCCTGGCTACTCGGTAGAGGCCAGCAGCTACAGCCACGACTCATTCCTGCACTACTGGCGGACGACGACCTTTACCTGGACATGGACTGTCGGCGCTGATACGAAGTATCCCTACCCCGATCCGCTGCCCAAGATGCGCATGTGCGTCGATGGCGTGCCCGTTTCAGACTGGCAAAGCCCGTCTTCCGGCGGCTATGTGTTCACCATGGCCGTTCCCAACGGTCACCACATTGCGCACCCTGAGTTGCAGGGCATCCCGCACCGCGTCTGTGCGCGCGACTTCGTGGTCAACGACACGGGCAAGCCGCTGACCGCGCAAGAACCGTGGACGGCGACGAACCGCTTCGAGATGAACTACCACGGCACCGGCAACTGTGCTGTGAAGATGCGCTATCCGGGGGCGTTGCCTGCACCCACTGCCCGCAAGATGAAAGAGCGCATCGCGGCGCCTGTTACCGCTCGGCTGGCGGCAGACAAGACCTGGGCGCGCTCGCCAATCGCGTCCACCTACCTGCGCAACAACCGTAGGTTTGCCGAGATTGCGACGGGTGATGTGCTGATCGAAACAGAGCACAAATACCATCACCACGACGCCGTTTCAGCACCGACAGACAAGACCGCGCCGACTCCGTTGCCTACGATGCGCAGTGGCCCGCGATATGTCGGGGCGCTGGGTTATGTCGTTGACCTGCTGATTCGCCCCAACAACAAGGGCACGTATTTCCTCGAATCGAACGGCAGGTTCGGGCTCATCACGAATGACGGCACCGTCGTCAACGAGGGCGGGGTTGAAGTTCGACGCGATGCGCTCAAGGGCCATGTGGTGCCGATGCGCAAGAACCAGTTCATGCACACGGGCGCTGAGGCCGCTGCGGCGGTTGAGCACTACAAGTCGAAGTGGCACAACTACGGCGATTGGAGCCAAGTCACTGGCCCGCACGAGATGTTCGAGCCCTGGGGCTTCGCGTCGATCCCGCACCCCAACGATCACGAGTTCTGGATCGCCGACACGCGCAACCATCGCATCCTGTTCCTGGACCACTGGACAGCCCATAGCGCGGCTGGGTTCCAGCGTGCGCATTTCCCGCCGCCCGGCTACAAACAGGCAGATGCGCGCACGGGCGTCTCGACGTTCTGCGACTTCATCGGCAGCACTAATCGTCTGCCGACCGACTACTGCAACGAGCCGTGGAAATGCCGCTTTGGGCCTGACGGTAAGCTCTACTGGTCCAACTTCGCGGGCGACAGCATCTACCGCTGCCACATTGACGGCACTGGCATTGAGCCTGTCATCGTTTCTGCCCGGCGCTACACCGACGCAGAATTGAAAATCCCCGCCCGGCTGGAAGGCAGCAAGCTAACTCAGGCCGAACTGCGGGCGCTGGTTGTTGACGGGCCTGTCGGTGTTGCATCGTGCGTGCGGCCGACAGCAATCGACTTCTTCAGCGACGGATCGCTTGGCTGGATTGAGTACGCCACCTTCGCCATTCGCAAGCTGGACAGCGCCACCGGATTGGTGAAGACGTTGGGCTACCTCGAAGGCGCTGGCACCGTGCCGAACATGGTGATTGACGCATCGGGCTCATGGGGTGCAGTCGATGACATCTTCTGCAACGCATGGTTCAACAACACCGACAAGCGCTTCGACAAGGACGGTACCTACCTGGGCAGGTGGTCGATGGTCGGCGGGTCGCAGATGGCAACAAGCGGCCCACGTGGCAATGTGATGAACGGCGCGTTCTACGGCTGGGGCTTCGACGTGCGGCACGGCAAGTTGATCACCACTGGCAATGCCTCCGGCAGCCAACTGATCGAGTACACCGCGCGCATGCCGAGTGACCCGACGATGAACGTGAACCTGTGGATCGGCGGGTCTGCCATTTGGGAAGCCAACGGCCTGCTGCCGCTGATCCATGGCCCGCACGGGCAGGGCGAACTGGGCGCGCCCAACGTCGAAGACTTGGCTGCAATGCCGGATGCCGATCTGCGGGCACTGCTCGGTGATCTACCGACCTACCCAGGCCTCGCCACGTACCTCGGCGCGTCAAGCAGCGTCGATGCCGTGATCTATTTCCTGCGCTGGAATGCGCGTGAGTTTGAAGGAGCACCATGACCCCGCAGCAACTGCAGGCGCTCAAAGCCGCGATCCTGGCCGAAACGGACCCCGCATTTGTGCAGGCCCGCACGCTGGGCCAGACCTCAGTGATGCGCGACTTCTACAACGCTAATAGCACGTTCGTTGTCTACAAGACGAGCGAGACAGTGGCTGCTGTCGGGCGCGCAGTGAACTACGTAGCACTCGAGGCACTTACCACGGCGAACCTCGAAAAGATCAACACTTTCACGCGCCTAAACATGGCCACATTTCCGCCCACGTCGGCGGATATTCGGGCCTTCTGGGCGAACGTCTTCTCAGGGGCGCTTGGTGGGCAGGGGCAGGCCACGCGCGACGCGCTGGAGGCCCTGTGGCGGCGCTTTGCAACCCGCGCAGAACGGCTCTATGCCACCGGCACCGGCACCACGCTTGCGCCTGGGGCGTTGGTATTCGAGGGCACGGTTTCTGAGGCCGACATCAACGCGGCGCTGGAGATCCAGTAATGGCCACAACCCTCAAGCTCGCTGGCTACCTCGTAACTGAGGCCGCAATTACGTTCAGCGGCACGCAGCAACTTAACTCACTCGCTGACAACGAGTACACCGATCTCTCAGACGAAATTAACAATAGCTCAGACCTGTACGCCTATGTCGATATCCGCGCAGTGATCGCATCAGCGGCGTTCATCACGCCGGCCGACTGCGGGATTGAGGTCTTCTTGATCCCAACAGTGGACGGCACGAATTACCCGACGTGGACGGGCAACACTACGACCGATCAGGTGCACAACGGTCCTTATTTCGTGGGGTACATCCCCTTCACGGGGACCACCGCTGCACAGGCTGGCGTACTCCTGCGCATCGAAGCACCGAACGGCAAATACAAGTGGGCCGCGCGCAATCGGGGGAATGTCGCCCTGGCAGGGTCAGGGAACGTTCTCTACTGGCGTCCGCACAGCTACCAAGCGGCGTAACCCATGCTGCTTGCGAGGGACAGCACAGATATTGAACGGATTCTCGCGCACTGGCGCGCGGAGAATCCTTCGTTTCTGTGGATACCCACGGCCGGCAAGTACCTGCTGCATGACCGCATCTCAGGTTATGTCGGTCGGCCGATTCTTGGCGGTGGCGCACTGGTCACGCGGGCCGGGTTCAGGAACACGGTCGCTAACAGTTCCTCGAACTACATCCAGTGGGACACGAACGCTGGCGTAACAACCGGGACCACCAACTTCATCGGCATGGCGCTGGTGTCGGTGCTCGACCCGGCCGCCGTCACCGGCACGATTGTCAAGATCGGCAACTCAACGACTGGGCTGGGGTTCGGCGGTGGCAACACCACGCTGGAGAATTCCGGCGTCAAGCTCGTAACGCTCGCCGAGGGCATTGCCTGGTACGCAAACGGAAGCTACACGGCGGGCCTCAACGTTGTCAGCTTCGGGTATTCGAGCGACGGCAACGTTCGGATGAACAACTACGGTTCGAGCAGCAACGCGGTGTCGTCCCCCGGGGCCAGCTACAACGCACCGAGCGCCGTGCTGCATATCGGCGGGTACTTCACCAGCCGCGGCACGAACATGATCCCGCACGCGGTGGCGGTCTTCCGGCGGTCATCTCTCAGTGGCGCGGAGTTCGACGATGAGACGCTTCGGCTGGGGCGCAAGTTGCAGAACTTGTTGCGGGCGCCAAGGCCATATGTCGAAGGGCTTTTCAAGCCCCGCCGCATCTGGGTGCCGGGGGCGGCTGCTGGGGGCGGGGCGACGAACCTCGTCGTCGCCGATGCCCTGCACGGCCACGCGGCAGACAACCTAGTCCTGACTTCCGAGCACCTGCTGACAGTCGCCGATGCCCTGCACGCACACGCCGCGGACAACGTGGTGCTCACGTCTGCAACAGCCCTGACGCTTGCAGACGCTCTCCACGCGCATGTCGCGGACAACGTGGTGCTCACGTCCGCAACGGCCCTGACGCTTGCAGACGCCCTGCACGCGCATGCCGCGGACAACGTGGTGCTCACGTCCGCAACAGCCCTGACGCTTGCAGACGCCCTGCACGCG
>JADZDL010000483.1 GCA_020851075.1 Planctomycetota bacterium
GGAAGAATCGCAGGCGCTGCGCCTGTTCGAAGCCTCCAATGTGACGCCCGAAGATCGGGCCCAGGTCTGCACCATCGTGCAGGACACGCGCTCGTCGATCGCGATGTCGTTTGCCCGAACCAACCAGTTTGCCGAGGCCCACGCCCAACTCGACCTGGTCCTGCGCGAAGTCGAGCAACCTCCCGCGGCCCTGCTGGACGCCAGCTCTCGACGCGATTGGTTGCTCAATTCCGTCGAGGTGCACGACCAGCGCGGCGCCGTCTGGAGCATGCAAGGCGAGTCCGACCGCGCCATCCAGAGTTTCGAGCTGGCACTCGACCAGCTCGAGCGCCTGCCCTCCGATATCCAGCAGCACGAACTGGCACGCGGCACGCGCCTTGGCCTGTTGCAGCGTTTGGGCCAGATCTGCCTGCAACGCCGCGACTGGCAGCGCGGCGCGAAGTGGCTCGATGCGTCGGTGACGGCGCTCGAAGAACGCGTCAAGCACGATCCCGATGTCGTGGAGTATCGCGCCCAACTGGCCGAGGTGCTCGGTTCGCGCGCCACCAACCACCGCGAACTGCACGATGCCGCCGGTTCCCTCGCCGACCACGACCGTTCGATCGCGTTGCTCGAGAACGTCATCCTCGACGCGCCGGACGAACTGCACCACCGCCGCCGCCTCGCGATCGCCTTCGCCGAACGCGCCGGGACGAGGTTTACCGGCGGCAACAAGCAAGGTGCGCTGGACGACCTGGACGCCGCCGAGCAGCGCTTCACGGAGGTGCTGCAGCTGGCCCCAAACGACGCGCTGGCCGTAGCCAACTACGCCGCGGTACTCGGCAACCATGCGCGCACCCTGGCCGACAACGGCGACCTGACGAAAGCGCGCGAGAAGGCGCAGTTCGCCATCGATATCGCGCGCGGCCGCATCGCGGGAGAAAGTGCGCGTTCACTCATCGAACTGCTGACCCTCGCGTCCGACCTCGCGATGCAGGACATGGACGTCGAAGCCGGCAAGATCTGGATCGCCGAGGCGACCGACCGCGCCAAAGCCTGGCTGCAGGAGCGCCCCGAAGACACGCTGCGGCAGGCGACGACGGCGATGATCCTCTCCAACCGCGCCACGATGCACCTGCAGCTGCGCGAACACGAACGCGCAATCGAACTGTGGTTGGAGTCGCTGCCGATCGCGAGGCCGGCCGCCAAGAGCTCGCCGTTCGGCAAGCAGGTGCTCGCCGTGATCCTGCTGCGCCTCGCCGATGTGTCCGTTCGCGACAACAACCTGGCCAAGGCGCGCGAGTGGTTTGCCGCGGCGATCCAGGAGACCGGCGCGACGAAGGCCAGGATGCGCGCCTACGCGCCCCTGGCCGCACTGTTCGACAACAAGGCGCTGCAGGACCTGCTGCCGGCCAACCAGCCGACGAGCAAGTAGAGTCCTACAGCAACCACCCCGCAGCCCCCGAGGGGCCGCGGCGAGGGATCACAGCGACCCCATGAACATGCGGGTGCCGTTCGAGAACAGGATGCCGAGCTGGTTCTGGCCCGCCGCGAGTGCCGCCGACTGCGAATAGACCAGGAGCCCGTTGTAGGCCGTCGAAAGTGGGATCGGGAAGTTCTGCAGGAACTGGCCACCGCTGACCCCGAAGTTCACCTGAACGACTTCCGCGCCCTGGTACTGGAAGCACGACGGCGCGCCGAACGAAGCCAGCGAAACGCCAGGATTGACCTGCACGAAGCTCAGCATCGACACGCCGAGCGAAGTACCCACCGGGCAGTTCGACGTGACGAAGTTGGGCGAGGTGCCGAGCCGCGGCCGCGCGTCCATGACCTGCGTCAACTCGGCGTTGTCCTGGCCGTGGATGGTAAATCCACTGCCAGCAGCCATCACCGAGATGTCCATCTCATTGACCAGGGCCCCGCCGCCCAAAGTCCAGCCCACGATCACGGGGAAGTTACCACCACCGCCGATGCTCATGTTTGGCGCGTAGCGGTACTCGACGTTGCCGTTCGCGAGGTACGCAACCTGGAACGAACTCGTGGTCGTGACGCCCGTGGCACTCTCATCCTGGACCCCATTCCACGACACGATGAGGTTGCCCTGCGCATCGACTTCCAGCGTGATGTTGCCGAGGCCCGTCGACGAAGCGTTGGTGTTCTTCCAGTACGGGGCCCAGCGCGTGGCGCCATTGAGGAAACCCGTGATGTTGGGCGCCGACCACGGATTGGAGGCGGGCACCGGCGAAATGTAACCATCCGTGCAGATCTCAAGATCCGTCGCGATCTGGTAGGTAGCACCTGCCGGATAGAGAACGAGCGACGACAGCGGACCACCGAGCACCGACGAAGCCAGGAACGTCTCGTTGCCCGTCGTCTGCGTGAGCGTGACCGGCACCGCCGCCGGCGAAGGCGGCGTGTAGGGTGTGCCACCCGCCGTCACCTGGTAACCACCGGCCCCGTTGAGTGCGAGCGTCAACGTCGAACCCGTGGCGCCCGACAGATCGAAACTCGCCGGGTTGGGCGACAGTTCATAGAACGACGCGCGGCGGCGATTGCAGCCCGTGCCGTAGTTTTCCCACGACGCGACCGCGATCGGCGAACCACCCTGCGTGTAGTGGAACGCGCCGTTCCAGACGCGCGGCGTGAACACCCCGCCCGCCAGGAACGCGTTCTGCGCCGCGCCCGCGCGGATCGTCATGTCCGCATTGCTGAATAGCGAGGCCGGGCTCGTGCACGAACCCGGGATCGTCGTGCTCGTGCAGGTGCCGCCATTCGTGTAGCCAAAACCCCAGATCACGTTCGGGGCCGTCGCCGTCGCGAGGGACTTCAGGGCCACCCCGTAGGTGCCAGGGCCGAGGCACAACGGCGTGCTCAACGTGAAGGGGACCATCGTCGTCATCGCCACGTTGCCCGTCGCGGTCGCCACCGGCGTCCACAGACTTGAGTTGGTCACGTTGCCTACGTAAGTGGTCGGGCCAAGCCAGACCTCGAGCACACTGACGCCTGGCGTCGGCGTGTTGCTCGCCGGGAGCACAGCCGTGGGCGATCCCGTGAGGCAGTCGATCTGCGTGATCGTGATCGTGTTGTGGACCTGCAGGTCAAAGTAGAGACCGCCGCCACTGTTGCCGCTGTTTGTGCCGCCCGTGAGCGTGCTCAGCGTGGATTGCGCGATGGTGGATGCCACCAGCAGCGACCAGACTCCTAACGACGAGGTGATGTTGCGCA
>JADZDL010000484.1 GCA_020851075.1 Planctomycetota bacterium
ACATCTCCGAGATGTGCACGAGACCTTCGACGCCGTCCTCGAGCTTGACGAAGGCGCCGTAGCTCATGAGGTTCACGACTTCGCCGTCGATGCGCTGACCGACGGGGTACTTGTCGGTGATGTTCTCCCACGGCGAAGCGCTCTTCTGCTTCATGCCGAGGGCGATGCGCTCGCGCTCACGATCGATCTTGAGCACCTTGATCTCGACTTCGTCGTCGAGCTTCAGCATCTCCGACGGGTGGTTCACGCGGCCCCACGACATGTCGGTGATGTGCAGCAGACCGTCGATGCCGCCGAGGTCGACGAACACGCCGAAGTCGGCGATGTTCTTCACGATGCCCTTGCGAACCTGACCTTCTTCGAGCTCAGCGAGCAGCTGGGCCTTCTTCGTCTCGCGCTCCTCTTCGATGAGCTTGCGGCGCGAGATGACGATGTTCATGCGCTCTTCGTCGATCTTGATGATGCGCGCTTCGATGTCCTTGCCAATCCAGTCGCCGATGTCGCCAGCGCGACGGATGTTGACCTGGGAAGCAGGCAGGAAGACCGGCACGCCGATGTCGACGAGCAGACCGCCCTTGATCTTGCGGAGCACGAGGCCCTTCACGGTGTCGCCTTCCTTGTGCGTCAGGATGATGTTCTCCCAACCACGGATGCGATCGGCCTTGCGCTTGCTCAGCAGGATGTAGCCTTCGGCGTCGTTGATCTGCTCGACGAGACACTCGATCTCGAGGCCAGGGACCACGGCGAGAGGATCCGGGAACTCATCGATCGCGATCTGGCCTTCGGCCTTGTAGCTGACGTCGACCACCACGATGCCGTCTTCGAGCACCTTGATGACCCTGCCACGCACGATCTTGTTGGGCGACAATTCGGCAACGGTCTTGCCGATGGCGGTGTCCAGTTCGGCCAGCGTCGTGCTGCCGAGTGCTTCCGAAGTGAGCCGCGTGAGCTCCTCGGGGGACATCGCGAACTTCTTGATCAGATTCTTGCCGTGCATCAAACGAAAAGGGGTTGAGGGAAGGAAAGGAACCAACAGACGAGGAAGAGCTTCTTCCGGCCGGTGCGCACACCAGTCGGCGAAGCATTCAAAGTCCCACCGGCCGGAACACCCGGACGATGGTTGCCGATGGTGAGGCTCACGCCCCACCACCTGCGGAAGAAGAAGGAGTATCGGCGGGAGAACCCACCACGGTACCAGATCCGTTGGCAACGGACCCGGGTTCCGTTGAGGATCGACCCGATTCTGCAGCCGGCCGTCGTTCACCCAAAGGTGCCGCCGCCAGCTCCGCCACCCGCTGGCGCAGCGCCTCGATGCCGCCCGGCGCCAGAACTCGTTCTGGAGACCAGACTTCGCCGAAGCGAACCACGATCTTGCGCGGCCGCGGGAAGATCGCACCCCGCGGGTAGGCGCGGCTGGCTCCGTCGATGCCGACCGGCACCACCATGGCCCCCGTGCGACGCACGAGGAACTCGACGCCGGTCCGGAACGGGCCGACCGAGCCGTCCTTGCTGCGCGTGCCCTCGGGGAAGATGCCCACGGCCTCGCCCTGGTTCAGGTTGTCGGCGACGAGTCGCATGGCGTCCTTGGACGGCGCGTTGCGGTCGATGAGCGTCACACCCACCTGAGCCATCCACCACTTCAGCGGGGCGAATCCAGCGAGCCCCGCCTGGGCGAGGAACCCAACCCAACGTTTGGTCGAGATGCCGACCAGAGGCGGATCCAGGTAGCTCGAGTGGTTGGCGACGAGCAGCACGGGACCACTCGCAGGAATGTTCTCGCGGCCTTCCGCGCGGTGGCGAAACCACAGCTTGCAGAACGCCATCACGGTGTACTTCGACAGGTTCCACCAGAACGCGCTGCGCTGCACACTGCGCAACACGCGGCGAGGCTCACGGCCAGCCGGGGCCTTGCCCTGGTTACTGGCGGGGACGTTACCGTCTGGGGCCGCACTCATCGGGTGGCCTCCGCAGTAGAACCGAACTCACGGCGCACGTAGGCGAGCAACCTCGCCACCACCGCTTCGGTCGTGAGCCCCGTCGAGTCGACGTAGAGCGCGTCGACAGCCTGCCGCAACGGTGCGTCGCGGCGCGTGCTATCGAGCCGATCGCGCACGAGGATCTCCTCGAGCACGTCGCTCTCGCTCACGGTCCGCCCCTGGCCAGCAAAGTCCTGGCTGCGACGGCGGGCCCGTTCGCTCGGGGCCGCATCGAGGTAGACCTTCCACCGCGCGCTGGGAAACACCACCGACCCCATGTCGCGCCCTTCGGCAACCACCGGTCCATGGCGCGCCACGTCGCGCTGCAGATCGCGCATCGCAGCGCGCACGAACGGCAACGCCGAGACCGCGGAAACCTGCGACTCGACCTCGCGCGTGCGCAGGTGCGACGTGATGTCGCGCCCATTCACGAACAGCCGGTTGTCGCGCAGTTCCAACTGCATCGCGGCGAGCACTTCCTGCATGAGTCGGTACCCATCGGAGCCACGGCCGAGATCCGGGTCCGCGGCGCACTCCGACGGTGCACAGCCCGCTTCGAGGAAGCGCCACGTCACCGCGCGGTACATCGCGCCCGTGTCGAGGAACGAGAACCCGAGATGGCGCGCGAGTTGCCGCGCCACGGTGCTCTTGCCAGCCCCCGAGGGCCCGTCGATCGCAACCACTTCGGTGGGACCCGACGGCGAGGCGGGTTGGCCTGCTGCCGACGAAGGATCACTGGAGAAGGGAGTCACGAACGGGAAGGACAGAAGGACGAAAGAAGAGAATCGAAAGTCGATCCAGATTGGAAAAGATCGCGGCCGGACCGCGACCGCGGCCGACGATCCGGTGTCGAGCCGGGCTCGACGAAAGGGCCGAAGATTCTAGCCACCCCTGGACAGCCCTGGCAACCGCGATTCGGCCCCGCCGCGGGTGAGTTTCGCAAGGGAACGTGCTCTCAGGCCGGAAACGGGCAGGGGCCGGGATCCGGCACGGGCTCCAACTCCCCAGCCGCGCCCGAAAACCGCACGGCCCGCAGCCCCGCCCCATCGGCGAGCAGACCGATGCCGGCGGCATCGAATGCGGGCAACACCCAGTAGCGCCCCCGGCCCGCGCCGCCCAGCCCTACTTGGCTGGTGCCCACTTCGCCGGTGCCTACTTCGCCGGTGCCTACTTCGCCGGTGCCTACCAGGCCAGTGGCATGGCGGTGGATGTGGCCGAAGATCACCTGCTCCGCCCCGACCGCAAGTGCCGTTGCCAGCGCGGCCTGCGTCGGCAGGAAGCGGGTCTGGTCCCCCCCCATGATGACCCGCTGGCTGCGCTGGCGAGCCCGTTCGGCAACCCGCAGCGCCACGGCCACCGGCAGACGGCGCGCCAACCACCGGGTCACGGGGTGCCGCAGCCAGCGTTTGGCCCGTTGGTAGGGCAGGTCATTGCGGCACAGCTCATCCCCGTGCAGCAGAACGGTGGCCCGCCCGGCGAGCGCCACCAGGAAGCCACCCGGCACCATGTGCACGCGACTCAGCGCAACAAACTCCTCGCCGAGCAGGAAGTCGCGATTGCCGCGCAACAGATGGATCTCAATCCCCCCGGCGACCGCGGCCGCAAACCGTTCGGCAACCGTACGCCAGATGCCAACCCGCGCCTGGGCGCGGCAGACATAGGAGTCGAACAGATCGCCGAGCACGAACAACCGCGCGCCGAGCTTCTGCGCCGCGGCCAGCACCCCATCGAGTCGGGCCAGCACTTCGCCGCCGTCGGCGGGCACATGCAGGTCCGAGATCAGGAGCGCCGGGCGATCCACCTTCGGCAACTCGCACAGTGGCGTGCCGAACACGGCACTCACCGCGGCACGTCCTCGAGGAAGAGGGCGCCCCACGGATCGAGGCGCAGTTCAAACTTCGCCGCCGTGCCGAGGTCGTCGCCACCGAGGTGGCGAAGGTGGCGTTCGCGCGGCAGCTCGACGGTGATCGCCAAGGCCCCGTCCTTGCCGAGGCGCTGCATGAGTTCGGGAGCCTCGAGCGCATTGAGGCGGATGACGAGCACCGACCGGCCATCGCGCAACCGCAGAGCCACCCGTTCGACGCACGTCGGCAGGCCTTGACCACGCACATCGCAAGGCGGATCAATGCCGGCCTGCTGCAGCACGGCGCGCACGCGGCGACGCAGATCGCGCGCTCGCTCGACCGCACTCTCCTCGAGGCGGAAGCGCGTGTAGTCACAGACCGGCGCGTTCAGATAGAACGCGTGACCGCGCCCTTCATGGTTCTCGAGGAACGCATCGCCGTTGCGGCGGCGCTCACCAAGTCGCCCCTGCAACTGCTGTTCGGCAAGGGGCATCACCTCGTTGCCCACCGAACGCCCTTCGCGCACGAGCAGGTCATCCCAGCGCAAACTGCGCTGTTCGATGCCAAAGAGTGCATCGAGTGCGCCGGCGGGGCGCAGCGCGAGATCTGCGTCGTAGAGACCCGTGCTGTGGTCCGCGAGCACCGTGCCGCCGGCCTTCACGTAGTTCTGGATCGCCTGCGCAGCACGGTCTTCGAGCGCAATGCAGGCCGGCAGGATCAAACAACGCGGCTTTTCCTGGAGCAGGCGCTCGGCCAGCCCTTGTTCGCCGACGAAGCGCGGTTGCTGGCCAAGATCCTGCAGCAGCTGGATCCAGGCCCGACGCGACGCCTGACTCGTGCTGTGCGTCATCTCGTAGGACGACAAACGCCGCACCCACGTCATGCCATCGCGCGCCGAATCGAGCATCCACCACGCGCGCACGGACGCCTGCGATTCGAGCACCCAGCACTGCGAAGCTTCGATCGCAGCGCCGGCGCAGGCGTCGAGTTCGGTGGCAAGGCGAGTCGAGGCTTCGCGCACCGCCGCGCCAAACGGCGACGCGGTGCCGTCGGCGGCCATCACGGATGCGTCATTCCAGACCACGACGCCCGCGTAGCCGTGCGCCGCCATCCACGCAAACCGCGAACGCAGGTAGCGCGCCAAGGGCACCTGCGCGGCGGCGCTATCGGGCTCGGGCGCAAACAGCGTGCTGTACCGATGCCCACCAGCTGGCAGCAGGCTGATGGCGAGTTCGCTGGCACCGCCAAAGTCATAAGGCTCGGCGAGCGTGAGCCCGGCCAACAACCGGCTGTAGTCGTTGCCGCCAAACGCCCCGGGTGCCGGCAAACCCGTGAGTCCGACCGGCACGCCCGGCACGGCCCGCTGCACCGCGCCCGCAATCGACTGCACGGCGAAGGCAAACGGCTCGTCAACGAACTGCTGGCGCAACGCGAAGGGCCGCAGGTTGCGCGGCAACACCGTGTCCCCAAGTTCGCGGCGCCGCACCTGGTCGGTCGACATCGGCACCAGATCGTCAAAACTCGCCCATTGCGTGCCGAGTGCGTCGTTGCAGGCGGCGATCGTGCGATAGCGGCGCTGCGCGAACTTGCGGAATGCAGCGAGGCAGTCGGCGCAGGCACAGGTGTCCAACGGCGCGTCATGGCGCGTCGCCGATGCTTCATCGGCCAACGCGACAAAGCGCAGACCCGCACCGGTCACCCGAATGGCCTCAGCAGCCGCGTCGCGCGCGGCCTGCTCCAAGACGCCCTTGCCGAGGTAACACCCAGGCCGCACGAGCATCGCCGGGTCCCGCGTCTGCTCATACTTCTGCGCGAGCGGATGCCACTGTTCGTCGCGCAGTTCGAGCACACCCTTGCCGATCGGTTGGTCGAGGTAATAACCAAGCCCGGCTTCCCGCACGAGCGTTGGGTCCACACCGCGCCCGACCTGCACCGCCGTGAAGCCGAGTTGCTTCGCTTTGCTCGCCTGGGCCCCCACGTCGCCAACCCAGAGCACCCGTTCGAAACGTTCGGGGGCTCTAGCTGGTGACTGGGTTGCCTGTGACGGGGTCGCCGGTGACTGGGTCACCGGTGCCAAAACGACGTCCTGCTGGGCAGCCAGCGTTCCCGCTGCGGCTGCGAACATCGCCGAAGCGCCGAGCGCGAACCGCAGTCCGGGCCGTGTGCACAGTCGCTGGTACGCCACCCGCAGGAAAGTCCTCATTCGATGCCGTAGTCCTTGAGCTTCTCCCAAAGCACCTTGCGCGAAATGCCGAGCACCGACGCGGCTTTGGTGCGATGCCCACCGACCCCGCGCAGCACGACCTTGAGGTGTTCGCGCTCCGCTTCGACGAGCACTTCGCGCAACGAACGCAGCGCGGTCGGCGGCTCGAGCGCCGCGCGGCGCGACTTGTCGACGGGCAGCAAGTGCTCCTTCTTCAGCACCGTGGCGCCGCCCGACATCGCAATCGCCTGCGCGCAACGATTCTCGAGTTCGCGCACGTTGCCGGGCCACGAATACTCGGCCATGGACTCAAGCACGTCGGTCTTCACCGTGGAGGGCCGGCCGCCCCCGAGCTTCTCGACGAAGTGCTGCACGAGCAGTGGCAGATCCCCTTCGCGTTCGCGCAACGGCGGCAGGCGCACGGGCACGACGTTCAATCGGTAGTAAAGGTCTTCGCGGAACTTGCCGGCGCGCACGTGATCGAGCAGGGGCACCTTGGTCGCCGCGACCACCCGGATGTCGACCTGCACGAGCGACTCGCCGCCGACCCGTTCAAACTC
>JADZDL010000485.1 GCA_020851075.1 Planctomycetota bacterium
GTGATGCCACCGAAGCGCACCGCGCATTTCACGTGCTGCCTCTGCCTGTTCAGCCCCGCGGGGCGCATGCTGGTGACGATCGAAGAACAGTGCAAGGGCACCTTGCTCAGCGAGCCCTCCGGCACGGGCGGCTTCGGCTACGACCCGATCTTCGTGCCGCAGGAGTTCGATGGCGATCCGTCGAAGACGTTTGCGCAGCTCGATCCGGCGACCAAGGACCGGCTGAGCCATCGCGGCAAAGCGCTGCGCAAACTCATCGCGAAGCTGCCGGACCTCATGAAGGGTTGACCATCGCGGCGGGCCATCACAGACTGGGCAAGAACGGCCTGGTCCCGCATGATCCCGCCCCATGATCTCGATTCAGGGGCTGACGAAGGTCTTCGGCACGCAGGTCGCCGTCGACAATCTGTCCTTCGATGTCGCGCCGGGCACGATCCTCGGCCTGCTCGGGCCCAACGGCGCCGGCAAGACCACGACGCTGAAGATGATCACGGGCATGCTCGAGCCGACCTCGGGCACGGCGCAGATCTGCGGCATCGACATCGTGCGCCAGCCGATCGAAGCCAAGCGCCAGCTCGGTTTCGTGCCCGACTCGGGCGCCGTCTACGAAGCGCTGACCGGCCTCGAGTTCCTGCTCATGATCGCGTCGCTGTATGGCATCGACGAAGGGCAGGCGCGAATGCGCATTCGTCAGTTCCTCGACTTCTTTGACCTCGACGAGAAGACGCTCGAAGGCAAGCTGCTCGGCGCCTACTCCAAAGGCATGCGGCGCAAGATCGTGATCACGGCCGCGCTGCTGCACAACCCGCGCGTCGTACTGCTCGACGAGCCACTCGACGGCCTCGACGCCAACGCCGCCGTCGGCTTCAAGGCGCTGCTCGAAACGCTCGCACGCGAAGGCAAGACGATCGTCTACAGCTCGCACGTGCTCGATGTCGTCGAACGCGTCTGCAATCGCATCGCGATCATCGCGCAAGGCAAACTGCTCGTCGACGGCCCACCCGCCGACCTCATCCATCAACACCGCGCCACCAGCCTCGAGAACCTGTTCACGAGCCTCACGGGGCTCAGCGGCCACGAAGCGCGCGCCGAAGCGTTCGCGAAGAGTCTGCTGCCATGAGCACCAAGACTCCGCCCTCGCCGGAGAAGGTGCTGCGCACGCTGTTCTGGCAACTGCTGTTTCGCGGCCGCTCGGCGCCGCACATGAACCAGCACCGCAAGCGCAAGCAGATAAGCCTCACGGGCACGATCCTCATCTACGCATTGTTTGGCCTGATGCCGGCGATGGGCATCTTCGCCATGCCGCAGCTGGCATTCGCCAGCCTGCTGCACTCCTTCACGTTCCTGTTTGCGTCGCTGACGCTCGCCTCCAGCGCCGGCACGATGCTGTTCATGCGCGAGGAGGCCGAGATCCTGCTGCATCGCCCGATCCGGCCACAGGAACTGCTGCGCGCGAAATGCCACGTGCTGGTCAAGTTCTCCCTGATCCTCGCGTTTGCGCTCAACTTCGCCGGCTTCTTCACCGGCACCTTCGCCAAGAACGGCTCGCTGCTCTTCCTGCCGGCGCATGCACTCGCCACGGTGCTGCTCATGGTGTTTTCGGCGGCACTCATCGTGCTCGTCTACAACCTGTGTCTCAAGTGGTTTGGCCGCGAACGCTTCGACAACCTGCTCACGCTGCTGCAGACGGTGCTGACGATCGTGATGATCGCCGGCAGTCAATTGATGCCGCGCTTCATGCGCATGGACGCGATGCAGAACATCGACGTCTCCCATGGCTGGATGCCATTCCTGCCGCCCGTCTGGTTTGGCTCGATCGACGGCCTGCTCTGCGGCTCGGTCACTCTCGCCGAAGCCTGGCTGCCCGCCGCACTCGGGATCGGCGCCACCACGATCCTGGTCTGGCTCGCCTTCGTGCGCCTCGGTTCTGCCTACGGCATCGGCCTGCAGGCACTGAACGAAGGCGCCGGCGTGGCTCCCGACAAACCGCGCAGCCGCCTGCTCGCCAAACTCGTCGCCGCTGCACCCCTGCGCTGGTGGCTGCGCGATCCCATCGAACGCCAATCGTTCCTGCTCACGAGCGCCTACCTATGGCGCGATCGCGAAACGAAACTGAAGCTCTACCCGGGCCTCGCCCCGATGCTGATCATGCCGCTCATCATGGTGCTCGGGCCAGGTGGCAGGCGCAGTGCGGGAGACGACGGCACCGGCCCTTCGCTCATCATGGCCTGCTTCGCGCTCGGCTACCTCGGCATCGTTCCGCTGCAGGCCATGCTGTTCTTGCACCGCACCGAACACTGGCGCGCCGCCGAGGTGTTCCGCTACGCGCCGGTGCCGCACTGGACACCACTCTTCCACGGCTCGCGCAAGGCCGTGCTGTGGTGGCTCGCCTTCCCGGTCACCGTGATCATAGGCGCGATCATGAGCGCAATCCTCGGCTCGCCGGCGCCGATGTTCATCGCCGCCGCCGCGCTCGTGATGCTGCCCGTCTACTCGCTGCTGCCTGGCGTCGTGAAGACGTGGATCCCACTCTCACAACCCAACCAGGATCAGCGCGATCCCGGCATGGGCTGCCTCGTCATGGGCGGCGTCGTCATCGCCGGCATGGCGACCTCGGGCATCGCCGCGTGGGCCGAATCCTACGGCTATCTCTGGATCGCGGTCCTCGGCGCCGTGCTGCTGAGCATCGTGCTGCAGAAGACATTCGTGAGCATGATGCGGGAACGGGTCTGGTATCCGGACGAGGATTGAGGCGCGGACCGTTCTGTTGGTTCGCGGCTAGAACGCCGTCGGCTCCACACCATTGCTCAGCGTGAACCCAGCCGGATTGGCCGGATCGAGCACGGCAACCTGGGTGTTGAACATCGCGGCGACACCGGGTGGCACGTTCAACTGCAGGTCGAAGCGGCCGTTCGCGTCCAGCAGCGCCAACGTGGTCGCCATCGGCGGTGTAAGCAGGTCGCAGCCGTTCCCGGCCGGAATCGTGGCGCGACCAAGGCCCCACACATACACCGCAACACCGTTCGCAGGCGCATTGCCGACCGCGAGGTGGATGGTGCCGCCGCCCGTCACATCGCCGCTGTCGACGAGCACCGGTGTCAGGCCGTTGGTGCCCGGGCAGGCACCATTGCTGCCGTAACCGTAGTGAATGCGCGCGACGCAGAACGCGTAGTTCAGCGAGGTCGCCGTGGTCGCCTGGAACCCGGTCGTCGAGATCGCCTGGCCATGCACCGCCGTGTTGGAGGGCACCTGCTCAAAGAAGATCGACGTCGGATCGTTGCTGCCCGGGTGCGAAAACTGGATGCCGAGGTCGCCGCCCGAATAGGGGAACGGCACCTGGAAATCGAAGAAGAACGTGCCCCACGCGTTGGGCACGGGCGCGCTCGGGTTGGTGTTGGTGAACGCACCGGCCTGCACCACCATCACGCCATCGCGCGCCAGCAGCGGCGTGCCTGAGAAGTTGTTGAGGAACGTGCTGGTCCACGAAGTGGTCGGCAGCGCGTCACCGATCAGGATTTCGTAGTCGTTGAACGTGACGTCCGATAGCGGCCAGACGGCAGCGTTTGTCGTGGTGAGACCGGCGCGCAGACTCACGCCGACGATCAGCGAACCCGCCGGGATCGCCGCGAGTTCACTCGCATTGATGCCCATCATGTAGGTGCGCGGATTGCCGGAATTGCGCAACGGGTTGTTGAGGACCGTGGTCGCCGCGGTGTTGGCGCTGAGGTTGGGAACAACGACGCTCTGCGCACAGAGCGCACTGGCGCAGGCGATGGCGGAAACGAGGCGAAGCATGGTGGAGTCTCCTGGGCCACCGGAATGGTGGGGGCTGCGGATCTTGGCACAGCTCGCGGGGTGGGGCCAGCCCCTGCGCGGGGCGATGAGGCTAGCTGGAGCCCGCCACCACCTTCCCCCCATCCCGCGGCGCATCACCGCCAGCTTCGCACCGCAGCGGCACCCCAAGGCACCGCTGCGGTTCGTGCGGCTACTTGATGATCGGCACGTTCAAACGCTGCGTGCTGTAGAAGATGCTGCTCGCCGGATCCAGGATCCAATCCTGGAAGTAGAGCGTGTCACTGGCGAGGAACTCCGGCAGCGACAGCTGGACGAACACGTTGGAGCCGATCGCCAACGGCATCACACCAAGGAAGCTCGGGCCGACGTTCTGCACGAGCAGGCGGCAACCCGGCCAGACGGCGGCGTTCACGACCGGCACGTTCTGCGTGCCAAACGACAGCAGCACGAAGTGGAGCGCGTTCGCCGGCGCGCCACTGACCGAAACACCACTGAACTGGTGGCCGATCTGCTGGCTGTTGTAGATGGGCCAGCTTGGCACTGCCGTCGAACAACCGATGCCCGCGACCGAGGCAGCCACCGGCGCCGGATAGCTGAAGTTGTTGGCGTAGACTTCGTGGGCGCTGCCGGCCGTCGTGCTCGCCGCGGCCAGGTCGTTTTGCGCCCAGACCGTAGCCATCTCGTCGTGATCGTCGTCAAACACCATGCCGCCGACATCACCCGAGAAACCCGTCGGGGCGGCGTAGAGGATTGCGCCTTCCAGCTCACCACCTTGGAAACCAAGGCGATCGATGTAGACATAGCCCGAGGCCGCCGACACGTAAGCGCGATCACTCAGGGAGCTCACGGCCCAGTGCGAATCGGTGTTGCTGTCATACGCGACATCACCCACGCGCCAGCGACGATCCGAGTGCACGCCCCAGAGCGTGGTCGGCGTGAAGTGGTCCGCGGTGCCGTTGTTTGGCCAGTTGAAGCGTTCGACTTCGACGCTGTCGCCGTTGATCAAGCCCGTCTTGAAGTTGATCAAGCTCAGTGACCCACCCGCAAAGGCACACATGTAGCGGCCTCCGGCACCGGCGACCACCGGGCCGAGCTGGTGACGCGGGCGCGCCGTGTCGGTTGCAGCCGCTGGGAACCAGATTGAGGTCGTCTGCGCGCCGAGCGAGTTGACCTGGCGTGCGATGGCATCCCAGTCATCCCCGGTGAGCGAGTTGTTGTACTCCTGGAAGACGACGACCCAAGTCGTGTTTGTTGCCGAAGTCGGCGCCGCCTGCTTGTTCACGGCCGGACGTTCGTCGTCGGCATTCGCCTGCGTCGTTCCTGCGTTGATGAGGAAAGGCGTTCCTTCGACCGCGGTCGCCGCGCTGATATCCAGCGTGCGTGCCCAGATCTCACTGTTGACGCCGTTGACGAGCGTGGCGCCAGCATCGCGCTGCGACACGATCAAGAACTTGTCACCAGAGCTGTTCAATAGCGTGCCACCGACGTCGGGCCGCCAATCCTGATAGGTGCCGACGTTCGACGACAGGAAGACGACGCTGGTCTGCAGCGTGAGATCGCCCGAATCGTGGATGTGGCACCGGATCGCCGAGGTGCCACCCGTGAAGAGACGATCAAACACCGCGCAGTACTTCTGCGGCGCATCGGCCGCCGCGACGCGGATCTGGTCATGGCTCCAGCTCGTGGTGATGTCATTCCAGACCTGGCTGCCCGAGCCAGTGCTGTAGTCGTCGGCCAGGATATATGCGTACAGGTCCTTGTCCGTGGCCGAAGCCGTGCGGATGAACACGTACATCTTCTGGTTGCCGGTGTCGTCGCGACACAGGTCCACCGATTCGCGCAAGGTGCCAAAATCGACACGGGTCGGAGTGATCAGCGGATCGACCACCACCGGGTAGCTCGCCTTGGCCAGCCACTCACCATTGACGTGGATGCGCAGCGTGCCAGCCTCAAAGCTCGTCTCGGCAGAGACCTTCTGGCCCGTGGCGTCCACGGCGTAGGCTTCGCCGTAGGTAATGATGTTGCGGCCTTCGGCGTCAAAGAAGGGAATGGGCCGATGGGCTGGCCCAACATTGTCGGCCCGCAGGCCGGTTTCAACGCGCCCCTCGACGATGAGGTCGCCGGTCCCCTGGGGACGACGATCGATCACGAACGACTGCTCAAGGCCTTCCTCGCGCACATCGTAGACCTCGGTGATTCCACCGAATTGGTAACGATACTGATAGGTCGTCTGCGCGCGCGCCGCAACTTGCTGCGCATCAAGCAATTCGGTGTTACCGACGCGCACTGCGGTCGTGTGCCACGAGAACGGCTGGTTGTGTGGATAGGCTGCACCAAGGTACGGAACGAACGTCATATCGCCCGCGAAACCGACCTTGTACTTCGTGCCGGCAGCCCAGATGCCATACGCGCCGCCGACCGGGTCGGCTTCTTGCGTGTGGATCGGGGTCCGCGACACGGACAGTGCCACAGCTGCATCGAGAGAGGCGGACGGCGTCGCGGCCGGCTGCTGGACTTCGTCACGCTGCAGCAGCGGCACACCCGAAGTCGGGCGTACAGCGCTGCGTACAGCGTCGGGATCCTGGGCGGCAAGGGAGCCGGCCAGAACAGAAAGGAACAAGACAGGGGAAACGAGATTCATGGCTTCTCCAGGTGATAGGTGGATGAGGGACGCCAGCGCCCCAATTGGTAGCAGCGCTTTGGGCACATGAATCCGGATGGACATTCTGTGCTATTTTTTTGCGTCACGAAGGCGCTCACCCACTGGCAGGGCTGCTTCACGACGCGTTCACACAATTCGAGCCGAAGGAACTTCACGCGCGGTTGACGGCCACTTGCCGCGTGTTTGCGAGCATCAGCACCGGCCAGTTCGGCCCCACCAAACCTGCTGAGGAGAGAACTATGACCAGCTCGCACATCTGTCTTGCCGCGCTGCTTTCGGCGCTTCCCCTGTTTGCCCAGAACCCGACTGTCGACATGAACTTGTGGACGGTAGAGGACATCAACGGCGCCGGTCCCTGGACCATCGATGCGCAACGACTCTGGGCCGAGACGACCAACACGGTCAACACGGACTGCTCCGTTTTCTACAGCGACTTCGACGTGGCGTTTCTCGAGGTCCGCATGCGCATCGACGCCTCCGGCGGCGATGACGACCTGCCGGGCTTCGTGCTCGGCTGGCAACCCGGCGACAGCGTCAACGCAACGGCCGACTTCCTCGTCGTTGATTGGAAACGCATCACGCAGACCTACCAGGATTGGGGCACCTCGAGTGTTGGCCTCGCCGTCTCGCGCCAGACCGGCCCGATCACGCGCGGCTACGGCAATGGCCCGATCGACCTCTGGTCGCACACGATCAACTGCACCGAACTCCAACGCGGTGCGACACTTGGGTCGACCGGTTGGGCCTTCAACACCGACTACCACTTCCGCGTGATCTACACGCCCGGCAGCGTCGACATCTGGCTCAACGGTGTACACGAGTTCAGCCTCACCGGCACGTTCACGCCGGGTCGTTTCGGCTGCTACAACTACTCACAATCGAAGACCGGCTTCCAGTTCCCGATCCAGGGGGCTTTCAACCTGTTTGGCACTGGCTGCCCTGGCACGGCGGGCACCCCCTACATGTTCTGCCCGGTGACGCCCTATGTCGGCAGTTCGCTGCCGCTGATCACCGCCAACCTCAACCCCGGCGCTTTGCCCCTGACCTTGGTTGGCGCCTCTCGTACCAACCTCGGCGGCGCGCCACTGCCAATCGACCTTGCCGCCTACGGTGCTGCGGGCTGCAGCCTGTTCGTGAGCGCGGACCTGCTCATGTTCTCGACCAATTACCAGGGCACGGCCTACACGACCTTCCAGTTGCCGGCTTCGCTGCCCCCCAGCAGCACGCCAATCCTGTTCGTGCAGAGCATGATCCTGGACCCGACCGCCAATACGCTCGGAGTCCTGATGTCCAACGCCGGTGAGATCGCCGTCGGTATCCGGTGACGTTGGGGCGGCGCTGGCTACCGCATCGCCGCGGGCGGACTCAGGTCCGATAGTTGGCAACCGAACCAGCCAACTGCTGCACCGCCTCTTCGCTGCCAACCGCCAGGTTGGCGAGATCGTCGGCCTCCCGCGCCGAGTCCTGGGTGCCCTGCGAGATCGTCTGCAGCCCATTTTCCATCGAATCGGTCTGCGAGCCGATCTCGTTCGAGCCGGCCGCGATCTGCTGCAGGATGTGCGAAACGCGGCTCGAATCCTCATCGATCGCGACGAATGAAGCCGTCGCGCGTTGGGCCACTGCTGCACCGTGGTCGGCGCGGCGCTTGCTCTCTTCGATCATCTGCGACGTGCCCCTGGCGGCTTCGGCGGCGCGCTGGGCAAGGTTGCGCACTTCTTCGGCGACCACGGCGAAACCCTTGCCGGCCTCACCAGCGCGCGCGGCCTCGACGGCGGCATTGAGGGCCAGCAGGTTGGTCTGGAAGGCGATGTCGTCGATCACCTTGATCACCTTGCCCACTTCGGTGCTGGCGTTGGTGATATCCGTCATCGCGGTGGCGAGCCCGTTCATCTCCTGCCGGCCATCCGCAGTGCTCTGGCTCGACTTGCGGGCCAGTTCGTTCACTTCCGCGAGGAACTGCTTGTTCTTGCCAATCGCCGCGCCGATCTCGCGCATCGAAGCCGTGATCTCCTGAAGGCCGGACGCCTGTTGACTGGCGCGCGCCGCCATCGAACGGCTGGCGGCGGCCACCTTGGTGGCGGTGGAGAGGCCACTGTCAGAACTCTGCTTCACGTGACCGATCGTGGCGCGCAGCGACTGCGCCATGCCCGACATGGCCAGGCTCAGGTCGCCGACTTCGTCGCCGCCACTGACGGTCGTGGTCGCCGTGAAATCGCCCGCCGCGATCTGGCCAGCGAGGCCGACGAGTGCTTGTACGCGGCGCACGAGCCGTCGACCGATCCACCAAGAACCCACCAGCGCGAACGCGGTGCCGCCAAGCGACAGTGCGAGGATCGACATCTGCGTCGTGGAGGCGAGCCCGATGGCCGCTTCGCTGGCGGAATTGGCATCATGCTCGATGGCCTCGCCGAGCGCTTCGTTGGCAGTCTCCAACTCGTCGAAGGCGGCCTGGAAACCCTGCATCAAGGCCTTCGCCGGTTGGCTGCCTTGTTGGATCGCGGTCTTCACGAGCTCGTCGCCGAGTCGCGCGTAGTTTTCGATCTTGGGGCGCGCCGCCGCGACCGCCGCTTTCGTGGCGGGGTAGAGCGGCAGCTGTTCGAGGGCCTGTAGGTGGGATGCAAAGTTGGCCCGGAACGACGCTGCTTCGGCAACCACGGCCTCTTTGTGCGCCGCGTCCGTGCTGTCGGCCTGCACAATGGCGCTATAGGCGCAGCCCATGAGGCCGTCGTGGTACATGTCGATCAGGCCCATATGACGCGTTGCTGGCAGCTGGCATCGAGCGACGTCGAGGATCTGCTCGTGCATGGTTCCCGCACCCATGGCGCCGGCAATGCCGACCGTGATGGCAGCAACCAGGGACAGACCCGCGAGCAACGCCAGCTTGGCGCCGAGCGGGAAGCGGACACCAGCACGAACCGCAGCAATGGGCTTCGACATGAATCCTGTTCTCCACATCCGCTATCGGTCGTAGATGGCCACGGAGTAGCGCGGATCCTGTAACCGGGCTGCCATGGGCTCCTTCGCGCGAACTTCATTGTCGCCGAAGCCACGCTGTAGTGGCTCGCCGCGCGACGCAATGTTGCGCCGGGCACCCCGATCGCCGACGATCCCTTGGATGCTGCGCCACCGGCTCCTCGTCATCGTTTGTGCCACCCTGGTCGCCTGCCGGACCCCTGACACCTCGGTTGCCACTGCGGAAACCAGCGTCAAGCCCGGCATCAACAAGGCCTTCCTCGACCCGGCGCTCGATGTCGCCAAGTACGAAGGGACCTTCGAAGGGGAGAGTCGCGAGATCTTCGCCCAGCGGGCCCGCATCGCCGGGCTGGTGGGGCTGCGCGAAGGGTCCGCGGTCGCCGACGTCGGCGCCGGCACCGGCCTGTTCACGAAGATGTTCGCCACCAAGGTCGGCCCGACGGGCAAGGTCTACGGCGTCGATATCGCGCCGAAGTTTGTCGAGCACCTGCGCGACCTGTCGAGGCAGCGGTCGTTGCCACAACTCGAAGCGGTGTTGTGCACCGAACGCAGCACCGAGTTGCCCGCCGCCAGCGTCGACGTCGTGTTTGTCTGCGACACCTACCACCACTTCGAATACCCCAGTGCGACGCTGGCTTCGATCCACAGCGCGCTGCGGCCGGGTGGCGAGCTCGCGATCGTCGATTTCCACCGCGAGCCAGGCGTGAGCCGCCCGTGGATCCTTGAGCACGTGCGCGCCGGACGCGAAGTGGTGCAACAAGAAGTCGAAGCCGCCGGCTTCGAACTCGTGCGCGTCGAAGCGACGCCGTTCCTGCGCGAGAACTACCTGATGCGGTTCCGCAAGCAGTGACGACCGGCCGGCACCTGTCGCTGCGCAGCGCGACGTTCCTGGTGATCGCCAACATGGTCGGGGTCGGGGTGTTTACGACCTCGGGCTTTGCCCTGCAGGACCTCGGCAGTCGCTGGCTCGTGATGCTGGCGTGGTTGCTCGGCGGCGGACTCGCGATGTGCGGGGCGCTCAGCTATGGCGCCTTGGCGCTGCGTTTCCCGCACTCGGGCGGCGAATACGAGTTCCTGCGCCGCACGGTGCATCCCGCGGCCGGCACGGCAGCGGGGCTCGTGTCGATGCTGGCGGGTTTCAGCGCACCGATCGCGATGGCTGCGCAGACGATCGAGATCTACGGCAGCCGCCTGCTCGGCGTTGCCCCACCAACCATGCCGTGGGCCGGCACGGGGATCATCGTGCTCTGCGCGCTGTTGCATGGTCGCAGCACGGTCGGTGGTGCCAGGCTGCAAGACGCCATCGTGCTGATCAAACTGGCGCTCGCGGCCGTGTTCCTGATCTGCGCGGTGCGATTGTTTGGCCAGCCGGCAACCGCCGATGCACCGGTCACGGCAACCCCGTGGCGCGGCCTTGCCGTATCGATGCCGTGGATCGCGCTCGCCTACTCGGGCTGGAACGCTTCGACCTACGTCGCCGCCGAAGTGCACGATCCGCGGCGCTCGGTGCCGCGCGCGATGCTGCTCGGCACACTGATCGTGACCACGCTCTACCTGCTGCTCAACGCCGTGTTCCTCTGGGCGGTGCCCGTGGCCGAACTCGTCGGCAAACCCGAAGTCGCCGCGATCGCTGCAGTTGCGCTGCTGGGCCGCTCTGGCGAGATGCTGGTCACCGCGACGGTGGTTCTGGCCCTGTTGACCTCGATCACCGGCATGACGATGGTCGGACCGCGCGTCTACGCGCGCATGGCCGAAGACGGCGTCCTGCCGCGCGCGTTCGCGAGCATCGCTGGAGAACCGCCGCGGCGCTCGATCGCGCTGCAGGTCGCGCTGGCGCTCGTGTTCTTGTGGGTCGCGAGCCTGCAGGAACTCATGAGCTACATCGGCTGGACCTTGAGCCTGTCTGCGGCGGCCACGGTGTTTGGGCTCATGCGGCAACGCTGGCGCGAAGGGGCTGCGGCGGTGCCGTGCTGGGGCTGGCCTTGGGTGCCGATCCTGTTCCTCGGCGTCGTGTCGTGGTTTGCGATCGGCACGGTGATCACAGCACCGCGGCAGGCAGCTTTGGGCTGCGCGACGCTCCTGCTCGTCACGCTGGCGGTGAGTCGCTGGCGAACGCCGGTAATGCCGCGCTGAATGGCGATTGCGTACGACTGCGACAAACGACGCCGCGACCGTCAATGCGGCGGCTCGAACAGGCGCTGGAAGGCCGTGAGACGCTCCGCGGCAAGTTCGCCTAGCTCCACCGCCTGACGCACGGCGCAACCAGGCTCGGTGCGATGCTGGCAATCGCGGAATCGGCAGCGGGCCCCAAGCTCAGCGATTTCGGGGAATGCCGCCAGCGCATCGTCTTGGCCTTCGCAAAGGCCAAACAAGCGCACGCCGGGCGTGTCGATGAGCTGCGTGCCATCGGCGAGGCGCGTGAGGCTCGACGCCGACGTCGTGTGCCGCCCGCGACCATCACGCTCGCGCACGCCGCTGGTCGCGCGCGAGACCTGCGGGTCAAGCGCGTTCAGCAGCGTCGACTTGCCAACCCCGCTGTGGCCGACAAACGCTGTGGTCAAGCCAGCAATCGCCGCGCGCAGTTCGTCGAGGCCATGGCCATGCGCGGCGGATACCCGATGGAACGTGAGCCCCTGCTGCACATACGGCGCGAGCACGCGTTGCAGTTCGTGAGCGTCGTGGGGCAGGTCACACTTGTTCACGCAGACGAGCAACTCCGCTCCGCTACCGTCGAGCGCGATGCGCAGACGGTCGATCAGGCCAAGGCGCGGCCGATCGGCAACGAGCACGAGCACGATGCGATCGACGTTCGCGGCGAGCAGATGGCGCGCCTCGTGTTCGCCGTCGCTCCGCGCGAGCACGCTGCGGCGGGGCAACACGGCCGCGATGCGCGGCAGCGCCCCGTCGCGTTCGTGCACGAGCACTTCGTCGCCCACCGCGATCGCGGCGCGTTGGTCCGCGGCGAGGTCTGGGGCGAGCACCACTTCGTGTTCGCCATCGGCGGCGAGCACTCGGGCGCGCCCCCGGCCCAACCACACCACCGTGGCGTGGAACTCCGCGAGATTCGGCTCGAATGCGGCGGGCTTGTCGCGGCTCGGCGTCGGTGTGCGCGGCTGGCGTCGCATTCGCGCAAACGTGGCCTCCGGGTCGTCGTCCTCCGCGCGCTCGATCTGTGGGCCTCGCGCCCGCCGCACGGCCTTGCGCCGCTGCTGTTCTTCGTAACTGACCAGGTGCTTCTGGGCACGACGGTGCCGTTCTTGCAGCCTGTGCTTGTCTTCCTCGGACATGGATACTGCCTTCTGCCGGGACCGGCGTGCGGTCCGTACAAACCGCTAGCGCCGATCAAACCTTGGGGAACGGTGGAAGAACCTTGCTCGCTCAGCGCGAGCAGGCGGCAGCAATCGCAGTCGACACAGGCTTAAGGCCGCCCGGGGCGGCCGGGTTGGAGGAGCGCGCAGCATAACACACCCGGGCAACGTGTTGGCCGCGTGCGATTCCGGGGAGGCGCGAGTACTTTACGAGGCCGCCCGCTATGCCGCCGCACGGCGCCCCCCCCTGGTGCCAGCCCACGATTCATGCCGACCCCATCCATCCGCTGCCTCCTCACCATCCCGCTCGTCCTTTCACTCGCCGCAGCTGCGTTCGCCCAAACCGACGAGCTGTTTGATTCGAACGGCACCAAGATCCGCTATGTCACCGACGGCAAGGGCGAAGCGGTCGTGCTCCTCCACGGCTGGATGAGCGATTCGAGCTTCTGGGGCCGCGATCTGCGTGGCGAGACCCAGCTGAATAGCATGCCCGGCTTTCAGGCCATTGCCATCGACTGCCGCGGCCACGGCCAGAGCGACAAACCGCACGACGTGGCCAAGTACGGCCCCGAAATGGCAGCCGACGTGGTGCGCTTGCTGGACCATCTGAAGATCGAGAAGGCGCACTTCATCGGCTACTCGAGCGGTGCGTTCCTCATCGGCAAGATCGCGGCGATGCACCCCGAACGGGTGCTCAGCATCATCTACGCTGGCCAGGCGCCGCTACTGATCGCGCCGAAGGCCGCCGTCGAATCCGCCGAGGTGAAGAAGGAGCAGCCGTCCGAAGTCGAAGTCTTCGCGAAGGTGGTCGAAGAAGGCGGCGACCTCGGCGAGTACCTCATCGCCGTATCCCCCGCCGACAAGAAGCTCACGGCAGCCCAGGCCAAGATGCTCGCGAAGGTCTTCTACGGCGGCAAGGACCTGCGGGCATTCGTGGCCGCCGGCCGCAGCTACCCGCAACTGGCCGTCGCCGTCGAAGACCTGCAACGGTGCAAGGCGCCGACCCTGTTCCTGCACGGCAGCGAAGAATCCGCCACCGTGAAGTCGCTGGTCCAAGCGGCCCACGAGCGGCTCGGCCACGGCAGCATCGAGCTCGTGCCCGGCAGCGACCACATAACAACGCCCGCCAATCCGGTGTTTGGCCAGAAGGTCAAGGACTTCCTGCTAGCGCAGCTCAAGAGCCATCAGGCGGCGCAGGTCGTCTTGCACGACAAGACAGCCAGCGAGCTCATCGCCGCCGATGCGGTGGTCGAGAAGCTCAGTGGCGCGCTGAAGTTTGCCGAAGGCCCCGTGTGGCGCGAGGCTGAGCAGGCGCTGGTCTTCTCCGACATTCCCGCCGGCAAGCTGCTGCGCTGGACGGCGAAGGATGGCGTGCAGGAGTGGCAGGCGAGTGAGCAGAGCAATGGCAACACGATCGACCGCGAGGGTCGCCTCATCTCGTGCCAACACGCTGCCCGCAATGTCGTTCGTCGCGAAGCTGATGGGAAGGTCACCGTGCTCGCCGACAAGTTTGAGGGCAAGCTGCTGAATTCGCCCAACGACGTCGCCGTGCGCAACGACGGCACCCTGTGGTTTACGGACCCTGACTACGGCCTCGGCAAGCGTGCCAAAGAACAGCCGGGCAACTTCGTCTACCGGCTCGACCCGAAGACCGGGGCACTCGCGATCGTGCAGCGCGACTTCCACGAGCCAAACGGACTCTGCTTTGCACCGGATCACAACCGCCTCTACGTGGCCGACAGCGGCAAGAAGCAGCGCATCGGCGCGTTTCCCGTGCAAGCCGACCACACCCTCGGCGCGCCCACCTTCTGGATTGAAGGCGGCTCGGACGGCATGCGCTGCGATCGGCTCGGGAACCTCTACACGACGCATTCGACGGGCGTGCGCATCTTCTCGCCGGAAGGGAAGAGCCTAGCAACGATCCAACTCGACCAGGACCCGACCAACTGCGCGTTCGGCGGCACCGACGGCAAGACGCTCTTCGTGACGGCACGCACGGACCTCTACCGCGTGCCGCTGCTCGTCGCTGGTGCATCGATGCCAGCGGTGAAGTAGCCGCGGCGACAACCCGAGCGCTGCTCAGGCGAGCAACGCCACAGGCCTCAGCGCCCGCCGCCCTCGCCTTCCTTGCGCTCCGCGGCCCCATCCTTGGCTTCCACGCGCAGCCGCACCGCATCGAGCATGGCGGCAACCAGCCGGCCGTGCTCCTCGTCCGGCAACGGGTCGCCACTGAGGATCGTCTCGACCACGATGCGCCCGCGCTGCATGTCGATGCTGACGACGTCGAACTTGAACAGGCCCGCCTTCATGTGCTTGCGGAACAGCAGCCCGCGCGATGTGGGCAGAACCAGCTCCTTGCGCTCGCTGCCGACGATCCGCACCTGCCCCTTCTTCATCGCCTGATCCTTCAGATTGCTCAGCTGATCGGCGAGATCGAGCCAGCGCGCCGCACTCGCCTCGCTGTCAAACTCCAGCACGGCGCCAATCACCATCTTCGCCTGCGGATTGGCCTTGTAGGTGAACTGCGCAATCGCCGCATTGCGCACCGACGCGGAGAAGGCATCCACAGAGGCCTTGGGCAACAACGTCATGCCCGCCGCGATCTGCTGGGCCGTCGTCTGCGACCGCACTTCACTCCAGACCTCGGGATCGTGCGCAGCCAGCAGAACATCAAACGCGAGCTTCAGATCGTAGAGCACCGCCGGACGCGATGCGGGATCGAGGTACCAGGCAGGATTCAGGATCAGCTCTTCTTCGCGCGGCGGGGTGCGAAACAGCCGTTCGTGACCATCCTTGGGGTCGGCGGCCAGCACCGACTCGACAAACCGTTCGCCATCGTGGTAGGCAAACGTCGTCGCGGCTGCCGCACCGCGCGCGATCAACGCCACGGCTTCGCCCTGCGCGAGAACCGTCGCCGGGATCTTGCCGACCGCTTCGCGCATTGCCTCAAAACCGGGCAGCCAGTCGTTCTGCCCGCAGATCCGGCGCGACTGCAATTGTGCACTACCTTCGATGACGGCGTTGATCGCGACGATGGCGTCGCGCGAATCCGCCGTCGCGAGACGTTCTGCAAACCCGAAACGACGATCGTCGTACGCATGGCACAGTTCGTGCACCATCACCGCGCGCAACGCCGCGTCCGTCGTGAGCTCCGGCATCGCCAGGAACTTCGCGTGCTGCTCCCAGGCGCCTAGCACAACGAGGAACTTCTGATCAGCCCAGGAGAACTTGCCATACACGCCTTCCGCCAGCTTGTCGCCCAACTGGCGCGCTTCGGCCATTGCCGCCTCCTCATCCGCGACGCGCAGCTTTACGAGCGGCAGGTTCTCGCGGGTGACCACCTCGGCGATCTCCTCCCGGCTGGCAAATACCAGCGGCACCGCGGGATCGAGTTCTTTGCCAAACGCCTTCGCGCAGGCCGCCAGACTAGCCGCGTAGGCTTCCCGCAGGCGCGCTTCGGTGATCGGCTGCAGGCCCTCCTGTTGCGAGCGCAGCCCGACTAGCAGGCTAGTGGCACAGAGCAGGGTAGGAAGAAGTCGAAGCTGCATGTTGATGGAGTGCATGGCGACGGATGGACGGCCTGGAGGGCTCAGGGGGCTTTGAGGATAGGCGGCAGTGCGATCACTTGCCCGGCAGGCGCTCAAGTTCTGCATCGGCAGGTGGCTGAGGAATCGGCAGTGTCACCCTGTGCACGGGGTCGGTGACATCCACGCTCACCGCGTCGCCGGGACCGTGGCGAGATCCGCCGCTGCCAGGTAGCAGCCCTTGAAACGACTGTATGACGGACACCCTCACGTTGTTCGCCGCGACGAGCCAGCGAACCTGTCGCGTGCCCGGCCGGTACCCCCAGGAGCTCTGCATTCGCCGATTGCTGCCCGAACCCGAATGCAACATCGACGGCAGCTTCCCTTCGCGAGGACGTTCTGCATCGAGGTGCACTGCGTTGAAGACGACGACGCCATCAGGTTGCTCCGGTTCGAAGGCGATCTCGAGCCAGTGGATCGTGGGCACCAGCTCCAATGGCTTCGCAGCGCTTGCTTCGCCCAGACTGCGATCCTGGTCCTCGGTGTAGAAGACCATGCCGGTCTCCAGATCCACGAGTTGCATCGCGTACTGACCGGGCGCCAGATCGATGGCAAAGCTGCCATCCGAACCAAGGCAGACCGCAAAGGGCTGCTGCATGCCGAGGCCACCTAGCCGATCCTTGGGTTCTGCTTCGACGCGGCATGCAACCACTGCCACCCGTTCCGGCGGCACGTCCGTCGGCAGCACCACGCGGCCAGTGTGCAAGAACTGGCGCAGATCCGGCACCGTGAACCGGGTGCCAGCGTCTTCGATCTCGCCAAGTGCAAACGACTGACAGCTGCCGACGCGATCGCGCGCTGGCAACAAGATGCTCGCGCGGAATGCGCCGTTGCCGACCGGCCCCAGTCGATGCGTTCGCGCGCCGGACACGGGCACCATCGGCGGCGTGGGCAGATGCGCGTTGAGCATCACGCCGGCGTTCATGCCTATGGACTGCGCGCCACTGCCGATGGAGATCTGGCCAAGGCTGTTCGCAGGAAGGTCGCCGACCAGTTCGAATTCGAGGAAACGCGCCGCCGGCACTTCGAGATCCAGGGTCCCCACCGGACCGTCGCCCAGAGTGATCTGCACACTCGTCGAGGCAGGCCGGCCGACTCCGTAGACCTGCACGTCGTACCGCCCTGCAGGCAGGCCGCCAATCCGGTACCGACCGTTTGCATCGGTGATGACACCAGCCTGCCAAGGATCCGCACCGCCACCCGTGACGGTCACGCTCGGCAAGGCTCGCACCGCGGCACCGACGGCCGGTTTGCCGGTCTCCGCGTCGAGCACGAGCCCGACCATCGAGAACTCCGGGCTCAACTCCGCGACCAGGGGCTCCGTCGGATCGTCCGGGATCGGCACGATCCCATACCCGTAACCAGGTGCGTCAACGACGATCGTGCCGAGGCTCGTGTCGCCGAGGTCGGGGGCAACTTCGAAGGTCGCTTCGCCCCGGAAAGGCCGCCGGGCTCCGGGGTGGCGGATCAAGACGAGCACCGCGTGCTTGGCATCAATCGCGTTCCAGGAGGCATGGAACTGCTCGATCGGCGCCTTGCTGGCGGCATCGACACACCGCACCGTGACCTGCCTGGCGCCCGGCTCGGCGGCGGCCGACAGCACAACGTCGTCGGTTGGCCCATGCAGCAGAGCACTCAAGAACCGCCGGTAGGGGGCCTTGCCTTCGTATCCCGCGACGCGGAAGCGATACGCGTTCGGTGCGGTGATCGCAAAGCGACCCTCGGCGTCGCTCATGATGGGCACCCCACCCTCCCGACGTTCGATGGTGACAATGTCCACCCGGATCTTCGGGAGCGGCTTGCCCGCCGCGTCGACGATGCGCCCGCGCACCATGCCGGTGGGCTGGAGCGAAAAGTCGAGTGGTGAGTCCTGTGCGGCAAGACGAGTTTCGGCCAGGAAGCCAGGCGCACTCACGGTGACCCTGAGGCCCGAACGCGGCACCCCGGGCACCTCGAAGAGGCCCTTGGCATCGCTATGCGCCTGCGATTCAAACCAACTCATCACGAAGGTCCCGGCGCTCAGCGGGTCCTCGACGCGCACCAGCGCCCCGCCGATCGCCTTCCCGGACACATCGCGCACACGACCGCGCAGGGTCGCACCGGACAGCATGAGCGCGTCGGACAAGTGGCGTTCGGCCCCAGCCTCCCCCTGCAGCCGCTGCACACACACCTGATAGCCCTTCCTGGCGACGACGACGACGTGGTAGTGGTTCTGCCTGGCGACGAGGCGATAGCGCCCTTCCACGTCGGTCTTCGTGGGCGGTGCAGCCAGCAGTTCTTTGGTATCGAAGCGGCCGCCAAGATCCAGCAGCGCAACCGCGCAATCGGCCATCGGCTTGCCGTCCTGGTCGACGGCGCGGCCGTGCACGGTGGCCGGCAGTTCGGCTGGCTCACCGGCTGGATCTCCCGCTGGCTCCTCTTGGCCGGGCGCATGCGGCGCAAGGACGGCCGCAAACACCACCATGAGCAGAACGCCTCGCAGCTGTCGATGGAGCCCCATCGATGGGACGATACCAGAGGTGCGCGCGCACGACCGCCAATTGGCCTAGTCTGACCTCAAGCCACGGCTGCCGTGCGAATGCGCGGTGCCCGCTTCGGCCCGGCGGCGGGCACTCGCCAGCCGCGCGACGGTTCGAACCACTCGCAGAGCAGTGCGGCAACGAGGCCCAACAAAGTCACCGCGACGGTCCAGAAGCGCAGGGTGCGGGCATCTGCACCGGCGCGCTGCAGGCGGCGGCGCGAGAAGAACGCGAGCACGCCGTTGCAGAGAAACCCTGCGAACACAAGCCAGGTGCGATATCCACCGGCCACCACTGGATCAACAAACGGCGACGCCCGCGTGGGGCTGGTTTCCCCGACGAAGACGTGCGCGGCGACCTGCAGTACTGGCGCGCGCACCAGCGACGGCAACACAGCCACCGCATACGCGAGCCGCTCTGCCGTGGTGCGCGGCGCGAAGGCGTGTTCGAACAGCGCGGTGCCGTCCCGGCCAACCACACGGATCGTCGGACAGAGCACGTCGGCGACCACCGTCTCGCGCCGAACCTCCGTGTTCTGCGCCCGGCGCGCGGCCCGCTTCGCCTCGCGGGCTTCAATCGCCGCACTCGCGGCCGGCACGACCGGCACGAGACCATCGCTGGCAAACGCGTACGCCGCACGTTCGCCGCGCACGATCGTGCTTGGCTTGGTAAAGCCCACCACCGCGCGCGGATCGTCCTGTTCCTGGTCGACCACGTCGACGATGCGGTCGCCACCGGGCAACGGCACGGCGCGGACCTGCTCTGTGCTCGGATCGAAACGGAACACCTCCGTAGCGCCCGGTTCGGCGACCCAGACGATCGACTGAAACGTCGCGACCTCGCGCGAAGCATGTCCGTCCGTGCCAAGCGAGACCAAGTGCGCACGGCCGTCGAACGGCGTCGTCGCATCCCCGCGCCCGAACACGAAGAACCGGCTCGTCCAGTCGACGGTGTCGTGCAGCAGGCAGTTTGCGAATCCGTGGCGGTCGAGGCGCAGAGCCGCCCAGCCGGACCGCCAGTCGGCCTGCCTGAAGTTCGGTGGCTCGATCTCCGGATCGCGGCTCCACCCGATGCGCGGCCTGTACGAATCGGTCACACCTTCGCCGCTGCGCAGATCACCGGTCGGCTGGTGCTCCGCGTCCACGACGCGGTAGCGGCGCGGTCCTGAGTGTGACCGCGCTTCCAAGGCCAGCAGTTCGTAGCGATCCCCGACACGACCGATCAAAGGGTACGCGTCCGCAAAGGACCTCAGCACCCCCTGCGTGAACAGCCCGAGCAGCAGCGTGCCGCCAGCTACCCCAACGGCCAGCACGAGCGCCGTTGCCCAGCGCGGCACGCGGCGCGTCCACGACCGGTCCGGGTCGCGCTCCACGCCCGCGAACGCGCACGACAGCGCCGCGAGCCCCGCCGCGAAGGCAAAGTGCGCCAACGCGTAGGCGAGCGGATCGTCGTAGTTGCTCGTGCTCGCCATCGCGTCGCACGCCGGGAAGCCGACGAACAACAACGCCGTGGCCAGAACGGCCTGCATCCACCACACCACGGGCAGACTCGCGCAGAGCAGCGCCAGCGCGGCCGCACTCGCCGCGGGTGCCATCGTGGCCAGCAGGAGCCAGTAACGGCCAGGCTGGCCCGCGCTGACGAGCCGGCCTCCGATAGCCTCGCACAACCACGACCCAAGCGGCGCCAGCACCCACCATGCCACGACCACGAGCGCGGTCAAGAGCAAGCGCCCCGCGTGCAGGCGCAGCGGCGACAGCGGCCGCTGGCGCACGTAGTCGCCGACGCCCTGGAGCCGGTCGCGCAGCGCCACCGCGGCGCCAAGCACGAGGCCAGCAACCCACGCCGTGTAGAAGGTCGCTTGGAGCCGCGTCGGCTCGAACACCCAAACCTGTCGGAACTGATCCTGCGTGAGCGCGATCGTGATCGCGATCGTGCCGAGCAAGGTGAACAACGCGGCAAACGACAGATCCCTCTTCAGTAGAGCGTTCACGAAACCACCTCCGCAGGCAACGCGAGTTCACGCACGGGTTCGGACAAGAGGCCGGGACGATCGGGCCCGGTCAGGTCGAGGAACAGGTCTTCGAGCGACGGCGCGCGCAGGTCGTCGAGACGACCAAGGCGCGCGAGCCGTGCGAGCTCTTCCGGGCCGGCGTCGAGCAGCAGCAGTTCGTAACCATCGCGGCGCGGCTTGCTGCGCAGTACGTGCCGATCGTCGGCCAGCACGGGCGCAGTCGCCCCCTGCAGGATCCCGCGGCGCACCCGCCGCGCGAGGTCGTCCATGGTCGCGTCGACCAGCATGGTGCCTTCGTGCAGGATGCCGATCCGGTCGGCGATACGTTCGACGTCGGTCAAGATGTGCGAGCTGAACAGCACCGCGCAGCCCGAATCGGCGAGCAGGTCGATCATCGCATCGAGGAACTCGCGCCGCATGACGACATCGAGCCCCATCGCCGGATCGTCGAACACGAGCACGTCGGGCGAAGCGGCGGTGGCGAGCACGAGGCTCAACTGCGCGCGCTGGCCGCGCGACAGCCGGGCGATGAACTGCCCATGTCGCAGTCCGCAGCGCTGTACGGCGCGTTCGGCGAGATCGGTGCGGAACCCGGGCCGCGTGCCCCGTTCGAACGCGATCGCCTCCTTCACCCGCATCGTCGGGTCCAGCAGATGCCCTTCGCCGACGTAGCCGATGCGCGCACGATCCGCGGGCTGCAGCGACTGGCTGTCCTTGCCGAACACCGAGGCGCGGCCACGATGCGGCTCCAGGAAACCCATGAGGATGCGCAGGGCGGTGGTCTTGCCAGCGCCGTTGCGGCCGAGGAATGCGTAGATCTGGCCCTTTTCGACCTGCAGGCTGAGCCCCTTCAGGACCTCCTGCTTGCCGAAGTGGCGATGAACGTCGTCGAATTGCAGGATGGCGGTCACGTCGTCTCCTTCTCGTTGCGTTCGAAGTGCATCTGCTCAAGGCTCTGGTCCATCGCGGCGCGGACCTCGTCGGCGGTGAAGCCAAGGTGGAACGCGTCGGTTGCCGCGCGCCGCAGCAGGTCCTGCAGCTCGCGGCGCCGCTGCACCGCGCCGAGTTCCTTGCCGCGGTCGCTGAGAAAGCAACCTGAGCCCTGGCGGCGCACGACGACGCCGTCGCGTTCGAGTTGCTCGTAGGCGCGCACCACGGTGTTGGGGTTGATCGCGAGATCGCGCGCCAGCTCGCGGACCGACGGCAGCTTCTGGCCGGCCGCAGCGGTACCGCGGGCCAGGGCGGCCTTCACGGCAAAGACGATCTGTTCGAAGATCGGCTCGGCAGAACGGGGATCGATGCGAATCAGCACGGCATTGCCTCTGTATCGACTGTTCTAGTTCAACTAGCACAGTTAGTCAAGTGGCACAAACACCTGTTTTTCGCTCCTTGCGCCCCACCGGCGACCACCGCCTGCTCTCGGGGCACCCCGCGGCACAGACGATTGTTGCGCTTAACCTCGGCAGACCCGATCGTTTAGGCATGCGCCGCGCACTCGGTTGCCTGCTCGTCACCCTGACCCCGGCTACGGCTTTGGCCCAGACCGTGGAGCAGTTCCGTGACGATCTGCGGCAACGCATCCGCGAATCCCACTACCCAGCGTTCCTCGGCACCTTCGCGGGCCTGGCCAGCGACGGCCAGATGTCCCTAGGCACTCTGGAGGCCGAGGACGGCACCGAATTGACGATGTTCGCGTTGCCGTGGCAACACGACTACAAGGCAAGCGATTCGACACCATCGCTGCGACTCTCCGCCTCGATCGGCTACTCGCGGGCTAGAAACAGGATCGACGATCTGTGGGATGGCGCCCTGCCGGGCAGCGAGACTGGTCTGCACTCCCGCTATGAAGCGTGGGCTTTTGACTTCGGCATCGGCCCGATCGTGCCGCTGCCCGCCGCGTTCACCTTTGTGCCCGAAGCCCACCTGGGCGCCGCCTACATCGAGAACACGTCCTACTACACGGGGCCCGGTGCCCAACTGTCGAGTTCGCTGCTCGATGGCCTCCTGTTCAACTGGCAGCAAGGCAGCCTCAGCTACGGCGCCTCCTTCGCGCTCGAATACAACGGCTGGGAAACGCCGTCCGTGAAGTGGATGCCTTCGCTGCGTTACGACGTGCGGCAGAGCGAACCGGTGTTCGTCGACGATCCGGGGCTGAACGTCGAAAGCACGCAGCAGTGGCTCACGGCGCGGTTGGCGGGCACTGGGCCCATCGCGGCCACGTGGCCGTTTCCAGATGCCAACTGGCGCCTGTCCTTTGGCTACCGCCGACTGCTCGGCGACTCGGCGCGGCCAATGGGCTTTGAGGACTTCTATGAACTCGGCGCGGGCCTCGAGTGGCAGATGCCCGACGCACTGCCGCTGCTCAGCACCGCCACCTTGCATGGCGCCCTGCAACTCGGCGAAGACGTGACTGGATGGACAGTCGGCGTCAGTGTCACGTTCTGAATTGGGTAGGCGCTCTCGCCCACACACGCCCCGATCACACCGGAACGCCGTTCCGCTTGGAGCGCCACACGCGCAGTGCCAGCACGCCCATCGTGAGCGCCGTCAGCGGGAGCACGAACTGCAGCATGACCCGCGAATAACCGTCCTTCGCTTCGTGCTTCGTGGCATCGAGAACCAGGTATGCCGTGTAGGCCACGTAGTAGATCAGAAACACGAGCCCTTCCCACCGCGGGATCATCCGGCCGCGCGCGAACACCGGCAGGCAAGCAATCGCCACGGCGATCATCACCGGCAGATCCAACCCGACCATCGCCGGTATCACGGGCAGCCCCTCGGGAGACACCAGACCCGACACGCCGAGCACGCCCATGAGGTTGAACATGTTGCTGCCGACGACGTTGCCGACCGCGATGTCCTTCTCGCCGCGCACCGCAGCCAGGATCGAAGTCGCCACTTCGGGCAGGGACGTGCCAGCCGCAACGATGGTCAACCCGACCACGACGTCGCTGATGCCCATCCAGTGCGCAAACTCGACGGCGCCGTCGACGAGCCAGCCTGAACCCACCACAAGCAACACGAGGCCGGCGATCACATAGCCGAGATTCAGCCAAACGGGGCTCTTCTTGGCCTGTTCCGCGCCGAACTCGGCTTCGTACTCAGCCTCCACCGCAGCACTCTCGCGGCGGCTCGCCCGCACGATCCAAACCGTATAGGCAATGAGCCCCGACAGCAGCAGAGCCCCGTCGAGGCGACCGATGCCGCCGTCCAGGGCCATCAGCAGGACAGCCACCGACATCACGATCATGATCGGCACATCGCGCCGCACGAGGTCCTGCGCCACCAGCAGCGGCGTGATCAGGGCCGAAGCGCCGAGGATGAACAGCACGTTGAAGATGTTGCTGCCAACCACGTTGCCGACCGCCATGTCAGCCTGCCCCTGCCAGGAGGCCTTCATGCTCACCGCGAGTTCTGGCGAACTGGTGCCGAAGGCGACCACGGTGAGGCCGATCACGAGCGACGAGATGCCAGCCGCCGCGGCGAGCCGCGCCGCGCCTCGCACGAGCCAATCGGCACCGAGCACCAACAATCCGAGACCAACGAGGAACAGGACGATCGTGGACCAAGCCATGGATTTGTGCAGCGCTGCTTCCGAGCCGGATCGCAGCGCCGGAACCGTAGCAGGCAGCCCACCGCCGGCCCTAATGTACTCGCTTGTTTCCGGCTCGGGCGGTCGCCAGCAGCCCGCAGTAGGAAATCCAGGGCGGATGCGGTTCTGTCCGTTACGAGGCGGGCTCGCGGTCCTACCAGGATCTCGCCGTTACGACCCAAGGAAACCCGTGACCTCGACCATCCGCCTGACGCCGCTGCGAGTCGTGGCCGCCGCGCTTGCCCTGCTCGCATCGCCTACCGTGCCGCTGCCGGCCCAGACGCCCACCACGCCACAACCGCGCTTTGTCGACGGGGACCTCGCCAACCTGAGCTGCAAAGTCCTGTCGTTGGATGCCAAGGGCGACAGCCCACATCGCCTGGTTGTCGAAGTGCAGAACAAGGGCACCTCCAGCGCCGAGCCGCTGCAGTTCGAGGTGACTTCCCGCGGCCAGAAGGACGCCGAGCCAAAGGAAACCTTCACCCGCGCGATGTTGCCCCGTTTTGCCCGCTACGGCCGCCCGGTGCTGGCCGGCGGCAAAGAGCGTTATGACCTGACGACCTATCTGGCCGGCAACAAGGCGCAGTTCTCGGTGCGCGTGGTCGCCGCGGTGTGGCACGAAGGCACGGCGCTGCCGAAGCCTGACCTGCACATCGGCGAACCACAGCAGGTGCAGCGCACCTCCTTGTCGGGCACCTTCGGCGTCACCCAGGTCTCGTTGACCAATCCATTCGATCGGGAGGTGGACGTGTTGTTGCGCGTCAGGCTGGTGCAGCCAGTCGATCGCGTGGACCTCTACGGCGTTCGCTTGCCGGTTGGACGCAGCTTCGATTGGGTGATCTCGAGTCGCGGCTCCCTGCCCGTGTACTTGCCCCACGATCTACCACCGGGCAATGCCGTGAAGGCAACCGAGTTTGAAGTCGTCGACTGGATCCTCGTCGGCGAAACCCCCAAATCGGCCGGCGCCGACCAACTGCGTGCCGCCTACGAAGGCTGGCACCGCTGGCCTGCGGTCTCGTCCGACATCACCGGAGAAGTCGCCGTGCGCGGCCGCCGCAAGAAGCTCAACTCCGAAGACTACGAGGACACGAAGTTCCAGAGTTCGTTTCGGGTCACGCCAGACGGCACCGTGAAGATCGAAGCCAACGAGGCGTCCGGCGACGCGCGCATGGTCCTCGGCATGGCCTTCGCCAACCTGCTGCGACCTGACTTCGAAACACTGGCGGCGCGCAATCAGCTGCAGCCACTCGGCGATTCGCGCATTGCGCTCATCGGCCCCGGCTGGGACCCCCAGCAACAAAGAGGGAGCAGGCTTTCCGTTGCCGGCGGGACCACTTCGTTTGACTCGGTCGAGGATCTGGAAGTCCGCAATGGTCGCATCGTGAGTAGTGGTAGTGGCGACTCGCCGCGCACCACCTGGCATACGCAGCCGTATGGCGCTGGTTACGCCGTCACCCGACGAACGAGCGCATCGCAGGACTTTGCTTTCTCCTATCGCGAGGACGGCAATCGCCTGATCCCGACCGCAGCGATGATGACGACCGCCTTTGGCGGCAACCTGTTCAGCGCCTGTGAAGTGATCCTCTCGGGCGTGAGATTCGAAGGGGCGCCTCCGCCTCCACCCAACCCACCAACCGGCACCGGCGTAGCGGCGCTGCGGCAGATGTGGGACAGCGCCTGGCACCTACCAACCGGCCCCATCGAGATCGCCGCCAACTTCGAGGTCAGCAACAGCGGCACCGACCTGATCTGGCAAGGTCAGCGGCGCCTTCGTGGCAAGGTCGTCATGCGCGGCATCGGTCGCCACCTCGAGCACGCCGACTTCGAGTTTGAGGGTTCGCATGATCTCGCGCGACAGATGGCGCTCGCGGCAGTGATCCGCGATCGCTGGGGAATGTGGTACGGGCGCGACTTCAACGATCGGCGGCCGTTCGACGAGCACTTCGCGGGTGCGGTGGTGCACGCGGCCAATGATCAGGGACTGTTCCGGATCGAGAACGGACCGGTTGTCGAAGTTTCTACGTCGGGCGGACTGGTGCGCGGCTGGCGGCAACCGGGACTGGCCGTCGAGTTCACCTACCAGAAGTTCGGCGACGTACACGCGGTCACGCGCATCGACGAGGCAATCGGCGCACCCGATGCGAAGAGCCAACAACGGTGGCGCAGCTCGGTATTGGTGCAACTGACCATGGTGAAAGGCCAGCTGCTGCCAACCGTGCTCCAGTTTGAACGCATCTTCGGCAAGGAATGGGGGCCAGAGTTGATCACGCTGACGAACCTTGAGCTGCGTTGATCAGGAACGGCATGGCGCGGAGGGGCACTTGCGCGGGTGGCACCGGGCCGGAAGATCTGCAGCCATGCCCAGCCTCCCGCGGCTCTTGTGTGCCCCCTTCCTCATGGCGCTCCTTGCCGGCACTTCAGGTTGTGCCACGACGATGAGCCAGATGGCCTATGTGGTTGGCAGCAGTTCCGACAACATGTTCCCACCGCGCGAAGTCATCTACGGCGGCACGCGCTGTCACTGCGGCATCCTCGTCATGGCCAGCACCAACGAACGGTTGATGTCGCAGCCCAGCGCCGTCCCCGCGCTGTTGTTTGTGCTTATCGACATGCCGCTGTCATTCGTCGCCGACACGCTGCTGCTACCGATCACAATTGTCGAATGGGCGCTGCTCGGCCCGGACGACAAGGATGTGGCGAACGAGAAGAGCCCCGACGTGTGAGCTAGAATGGCGAGCGCACGCGATTCGACCCAGTCTGTAGCAGACAGTTCGTTATTGTCTCGCCAATGTCGTCCCCAGCGCTGGTGCTATTGCTCCTGCTAACGACCGCGGTCCGTGCACAGGTCAATGGCGCAGAAGCCAACGGCCTGCGCGCCACCATACTGCGCACCGGCCAGCAGGGAGAACGCGCCGCCGCGTTCGCCTCCTTGCGCGAACGCAAACCGACTGCCACAGCAATCCTCGATGCGCTGACAACGCCCGCCAATCTGCCGAGCGCCACCGTCCGCAAACTCGTGCGCGGTCTGCTCGACAACCTGCCCGACCTCGAGCCCCGTCTGGTCGAGGAATGGCGCCGCGAACCGACGCAGCGCCGGCAGCGAGGCCCAGCGTTTCTCGCCCTGGGCCCCGAACGCCTCACCATGCTCTGGCAGCTCGAAGCTGCGGATCGGGCCGACATCGAACAGGTGCTCGCCGGTGGCGACGCCAACGACCACCGCGCCATCTTGAGGACACTCGCGGGCGCGAAGAACCCGGTCCTGATCCCCGCCTTGCAGGCAATCGCCCGCGCGATGGCGGCAGCCCCGCATCCGGTCGATGCATTGGACCTGTCGCTGCTGAGCCGCTGCGAAAGTGATCCCGCGCTCGTGCAACAACAGCACGAGCTGTTCATGACCTTGGTGGCGTACCGCGGCGATCCACGAGCCATGGCGCGGTTTGCGCGACTGCTCAGCCATACCGACGTCCGCGTGCGCGCGCGCGGTTCGTTCCTGCTGCGACGGGGCCCCGCGCCTCTCGACGTGCGCGCGATGCAAGCGACCGACCTTGGCCTGCCTTGGGACCGGGTCTCCGTCGCTTGCGATACTGCAACCGTCCTGCGCGTCGTCGTGCCGGCCATCGCGGCACGAGGGCCGGACGCGGTGCCAGCGCATTGGCTACAGTCCAATTTCCAGCGGCCAGACCTTTCGCTCCAGGCCCGCAAGACCCTCGCCGAAGCGCTGCTGCCGGCCCTGCAGGCCCCGGGCCTCGCCTTGACGGCGGCCCAACAACGCCAGATTGGCCACCTCGCTGGCGACCAAGGCCACAGGCGGCGCGTCAGCTTTGCCCGTCTGGTGATCCAGCTCGGCGCTGGCGCGCGCGCCCTGCACGCCGCCACCACCACACCAGCGCACGCCACCGTTCTCGCCCTGCTCGACTCGCAATGCGCGACCGCACTCGCCAACGACGCCGACCCGGCCGATCTGCGCGCGTTGTGGGCCACCGGCGATCCTGCCGTGATGGCTGGAGTCGCTGCACTGCTCGCCAGCCGCCGCGATGCACTGCCTGAACTCAGCGCCGAGATCGAGGCGAAGGCAGTCGCCGCGATGACTGGTAACGAAGCTGCGGAACTTGGCAACGCGAGCTCCAGACACCTCGGTGTTCCGGATGACTTCGCGCCTCCCACGAGTGCGGCCGCGCGACTGACGCTTGCCGCAGGCAGGCTCGGCTGCCGCAGGCTGTTTGAAGCGCTGGAACAACAGCTCACCGACCTGCCCGAACTACTGCGCGCGGAGGATCCCCACACGACCTTCGTGCTGCGCCTGACGACCGAACTTGGCCCCTGGCTCGAAGCGACGCCAGCAGCGCGCCTGTTCGATCTCCTCGACAAGCGCCTCACCGCGATCCCGGCCTCGGACTCGCCGTACCTGTCCGACGAAGCCCAAGCCTTGCTCGCGGCGATCGGCGGCCTCGCGACGAGTCTGCCTGACGCCAGACTCGCGCAGCTCGAACTTCGTCTGGCGGGCGCCAACGAATGTGCCTGCATCGCCGAGGCCTTGCCGAAGCACGGCCCGCCGGTGCGGCGCGCGAGGGCGCTGTGGCTGCTTGAGCATTGGCCGCCATCGCTGGCGCGTCCGATCAGACTTCTGCGACCGGCGCCCGAATGGTTGGCCACCGCTTGGCACACCGACCAGGCCGGCCGTGACGTCGCCAGCCAATCGCTGGCATCGTTGTGGGCAGAGGACCCACAACTCGTCGCCGAATGGCATCGCAAGCGGCTGTTGCCCCCCGGCTTGCTCGGCAGCGCCGCGGGAGGCTGGCGTCCTCCTTCGCTCGAACTGCTGGCCCTCGTCGCCGAAACCCCATCGCCGTTGGCCTGGTCGGACGCGTGGCCCAAACAGGTTGCCGCGCTCGATCCGACCGCGGACGCGGCGATGCTCCAACGCTTCGCGCAAGCCGCCGACCCGCGCTTCGCCGCCGTCGCCGCAGCAACCCTGGTGCGCGGCGGGAGGCGAGGTCGCGATCTTGGCCTGCCGATCCTCGAACGCCTGGCCGCCGATCCACTGCCGACCACCGTTGCCGAAGCGCTGCGCAGCTGCGCCGCGAACGGAATCACTTCCCCTACGTTGCTGGAGATCGCTCACGCCCATCGCTACCACCAGGACTACCTGGCCTCGACGGCGCAGGCGCTGTTGGTCCGCGCCGGCGAACTTGATGTCGCGGCCTTGCGCAAGCTACCCAAACATCTAGCAATCCAGGTCCTCATGCTCGCGCAGATCGGACTGCCACACGAACAGATGGCCAGCCTCGATCCGCAATTGAGCCAGGCCAGACTCTGGCCGTTCATGCCGCCCGCACTGCAGGTTTCGGTGCTGCAGGTGGCCGAACAGGACCCTGTCCAGGTGTTCCAGTTTGTCGACGACGCCGTCTACGCGAGTGCATCCACGGACCCCGAACTGCGGCGCGCGGCCTACCACCTGCTTGGCACGATCGACCCGCAGGTGTTCCCGGAAGCGACCCTCGCTGGCGAGTGGGAACTGGACTCGGCCCGGCCAACGGGCAAGTGACAAGGTGACGGCATCGCCGTCCGGGTCTGGCCCTTGGCAATTCCGCGCGAATCCTGATCCCTGGGCGCAACGGGTCACGCTTTCCGGAGTGAGGCTCACCCATGGATCACTCCCGCGCACTACCCCACCTCCCGAAGACCGTCAAACTCATCGCCTGCAGCGCGTTTGCCATCTTCGCGATCGGCAGCGGCGCCTGGGCCGCGCATGTGTGCAGTTCGCTGATGCAGCAGCTGGCACCCACCATCACGGCGGCAACCCGCGTAGCCATGGGCGAATGAGCAGGTAGCCGCCCGGAATCCGTTGCAAGGTGTCGAGGGCGTGTCGAATCCCAGGGGGATCTAACGGTTTTCGGACGGACCACCGGCCATTCCCACACATGAGCTCCCGGGCATGGTAATTGCCTTCTGGGTCAGGGCACCGCGTACGCCACTCGGTCCCCTCTCCAACCCCCGTCGTCTACCATGCTCACACTGCTCGCCGCGGTACTAACCAGCATTGCTCCCCAAGCGCCTCAAGACTTCTCCTCGGCGCGAGTCCTGCGCGAAGCCACGGACGGTGAGTTCCGGGCGCACGGCGACTTCGATCGCGACGGCGACGAAGACCTGCTGCACTTCAGCGGCTCGATCGTCGGCTGGACCGGCGTGCGCATCTTCGCCAACCAGGGCAACGGCCAGTTCACGCCCGGTTCGGTCGTGCAGTTCCAGTTCCCGGTCGGCTACACGAACGGAACCCTGCAGCCGTTCGTCGCCGACTTCAACGGCGACGGCAAGCTGGACTTCGTGATCGCCAGGGACGGTTACGCAAGCGCACCTGGCGAAGGTCTGGAGTTCTTTCTCGGCGATGGCAACCTCGGTTGGTCCAACCGCGTGCTCTTGCCGCTGAACTCGCCAAACTGGATCGCGATCGGCAACATGGACGCGGATCCGGCGATGGAGGTCGCGGTGCTGCACGCCGCCCCCGCGTACGATCGCCATCTCGCGTGGGTCGATTTCCAGGCCGGGGTGCCGATCGAGCTGCCGCCGCTCGTGTTCGCTTCCGGCGGCACCACGACCGCGATGGTGTTTGCCATAGCCGACGTCAACGGCGATGGTCGCGACGACATCGCCGCGTCCGTGGCGTTCGGCGCGGCCATCGACCGGGTGCAGTTCTTCACGACCGTGGCCGGATCGCCACAACTCACCAACACCTACCTGCTGCCCACACAGCTGCAGAACATCAACCACCGGTTGCTGGCCGGCGACCTGGACGGCGATGGTGATCGGGACCTGCTCTTCTTCAAGATGGACACCAACGACCCAGGGCCGTGGTTGCAGGTGTTTGAGCGCACGACGGTCGGGTGGACGCAGCAGGCGCCGCAGTCGGTGCCGACACCGACCACTGGTTGGTTTCAGCCGCACGACGCGCAGTTGCTCGATTGGAACGGCGATGGCTGGCTCGACGTGATCTCGGGTGGATCCACGCAGGATCTGGTGAAGTCGCTCGGCAATTGGCAGTTTGCCGCCGGGTTCGAACTTGCGGGCACGGGCCAATCCGCGGGTGGTGGCGCGTTCGACCACGACGGTGACGGCCACATGGACTTCGTTGGGGGGTTCTCGGTGTTGCAGGGTGATGGCACGTTTGATGTGGCGGCGCCGAGGACGCTGCCGTGGTCCGTCGATCGATTCCTGGATCGTGAAGGGGATGGGGATATCGACGTGCTGAACAGCAGTGCGGGGCTGCTCGGGCTCAATGACGGCACCGGCAACTTCACCAACCGCACGCGCGGCTACCCGCCACTCGGGCCGGGCGAAAACTACGCCACTCCGATCGCCTACGCCGACTTCGACGGCGATGGGCTGCGCGAGTACCTGGCGATGTACTTCTTCCAGCAGTTCCCGTCTCCGTACTTGCCGATCACGCCACTGGGCATGTTGCGCCTCGCCGACGGCCGAACGGACCAACTGCTGCCCGGTGTGGCGGCGACCGTCGGTGCCGACATCATCGCGCCGCCGAATTCGCAGTACAGCACCTGGTCGACTGGTGATGTGGATGCCGATGGCGACGAGGACCTGTTGCTTGAGAACGGCTACCGCCAGAACGACGGCACGGGTTTGCTGTCCGTATTCGTGCCGGCTTACGTGGGCCGCGGGCGGCAAGTTGCCGACGTCGACGGCAACGGCTTCCCCGACGTTCTGACGACCAGCTTCGCCAATGGCGCAACGGCCGTTTCGATTCACTACGGCGGCCCCGGTGGCTTTGTCCGGGTGCCAGCGATCACGATCGCCGACGACGCGGACGCCCTGTTCCAGGATCTCGATGGCGATGCCGACCTCGACCTGCTGGTGGCCGCGCGCGGAGTGGTGGGCTTGCACCTGATGGCCAACGTGGCCGGCAGCTTTGTGCCCGGCAGCACGGCACTGCCGTTTGCCCTCGTGCCGCGCCTCGACCAACTAGGCGTGCGGGACTTCGACGGGGATGGTGTGCTGGACCTCATGGTCGTGGCCCGCCGACAGGTCTTCACCAACAACTACGTCGAGGTCCTTTCGCGCTATCGCGGCACGGGCAACAACCTCAGTTACCAACTGGTTGCCGAGCACCTGGCTCCGTATCAGGCGAGTGGATTCGTCGACGTCGACGGCGACGGGGATCTGGACTCAGTCGGGGCCAGACTGCTGCGTGGGCGCATGGCCCCGTCGGATTCCGGCGGCATCCGGCAATACGGCGCCGGTGTCGGCGGCACGGCGGACATCGTGCCCGTGCTCGGCGCCACAGGACCGATCCTCTCAAACTCCGCCGCGGACGAACTGCGGCTGGTGCGCGCGTGGCCGGGTGCGTTTGCGATGTTGGTGTTTGGGCTGATCGAGAACACGGCGCCGAATGCACCGCTGCCCGGGCTCTTCCTGCACGTCGGCCATCCGGCGGTGTACTTCCTGCCGCCGGTGGCCGGGTCGCCCGGTGTGCCTGGCACCGGGCAGGTCTCGGTGACCTTGCCGAATATCCCGCAGCTCCTGGGCCTCAAGGTCCTGCACCAGGTCTTCAGCACGGATCCGACCTCCGCAAGCGGCTGGGCGTGCAGCAACGGCCTCGCGGTCACCTACGGCCGGTAGCGGAAGTCACTGCAATCGCAGTTCGTGCGAGTCGCTGGCCGCAAACAGGCCGTTGGCAGCGCTGCCATCCAGCGCGACCACCTGCAATTGCACGCTGAGCCCCGCGAAGCCCGGCGGCGCGAGCCACAGCCAGGTGGCCCCCGCCGGGCCAAGCACCACCGGGCCATGCGCGAGGATCGGCTGTACGACGTGCACGCCGGCAAAGACCGGGTGCACGACTGGCGCACCGGTGCCGCGCAGTTCGGCGAGCAGCGCGGCCACCCGCCCAAGCCTCGCCGGATCGGCGGCCGCGTAGGTGACCACCGCGCCCTGGCCACCCGCGATGGCCTTCACGTCGAGGCGAGGTCCGCTGCTCGGCGCGTTCGCGACGCCGGTGGCCAACGCCAGCCCTTCGTTGGTGCCGGGATAAACCGCTTCTTCGCGCAACGCGGGCGCCGCCAACAGTTGCACTTCGACCGCGGCGAGACTGCGCGCGTAGACGCGAACGTCCGCCAGGGCGACCGCCGCGAACGTGCTGGTCGCGAGGTCGCTGCGCGCGCCAAACACCAGATCGCCGGTCGGATCGATCGTATCCCCCAGATAGAGCGCCGCGGTGGTCGCAACGCCGTCGAGGTAGACGCGCGCGAGGCCAAAGGCCGGCGCGACCAAAGCGTAGTGGTGCCACTGACCATCACGCAGATCCCGCGTCACGTCGAGCGCATCGAGCGTGGTGAGATCGTTGCCATAGATGAGCGCCGTGCGCAGCGTGCCGTTGGACTGGTCCAGGTAGACGCCGAGGCGGTGGTTCGCGGCAAGGCCACCGTGGCTCAAGAGGTAGCGGAAGCCGGTGCCCGCGGTGTTGCTGGTGCGAAACCAGAACGACACCGAAAACGCACCGCCCGGCGCGTAGGGCCAGTCGCCGACGCGCAGCCGGTCGTCGATGCCGTCAAACCACAGGGCTCCCGCCGAGCCCGGCGGACCGGCCCCCACCGTCGCCGACGCGCCCGCGGGCAACAATTGGCCGTGGTGGCCGTTGCCGGAAAGGTCGGGCGTGGAGCCGCCCACCGCACTCGCCAGCGGCAGGCGCAATTCGGCCGCTTCACCAACTTCGTCGTCGCGGATCACGATCTCGGCACGACTCTGCACGCCGGTATCGGTGCCGCCGACCACGGCCACTTCGATCACTTCGTCGCCCTCCGCGAGCTGGTCGTCCAGGGCATGAATCGGCACGCGCAGCTCGGTCTGGCCAATCGCAAACGAGTGCACGACTCCGGGCGCCACATAGTCGACCCCGGCCGTCGCCGTGCCACCAAGACGCAGGATCACGATGCGGCTGATACCGAGGTCACCCGTGCGCCGCAGGACCAGTTCGGCGGTGCCGCCGGTCTCGCTGGCGCTGCGATCGTCTGCCACCAGCGTGATGCGGTTGCCGGTGCCGAGGCTCGTGCCGCGCAACGCCGAGAAGAACAGGTCGAGCCAGCTGCCGACTCGCGCCGCGAACGGGCCGCGCACCGCCAGCGAACTGCGCACCGACCAGGGTGTTTCGATCTGCACCCCATCGACCGTGCCGCCCAGCTTGGAGCCGTAGTTCGCGACGTTGAAGCCGCCGTCGAAGTAGTTGCCGCCGTTCGGATGCGGATTGACGGGGCTCGGCACGCTGTCGTAACCACCACTCTGCAGGTGCCCACCGAGGCTCGTGGGCCCGCGCAGCACCCCCGGGAACCAGATGCTCGGCAGGCTACCGGCGCTGCGGATCGTGCTCTGCGCCACGTAGGCGGGGTTCGCCAGCGTGCTGTCGGGCAACGCCAGCTGCGTCGCGGTGAGGTCGTAGCCGAGTTCGATCCAGCCTTCGGGATGGCCGTGGCCGTGCAGGTCGAAGTAGAAGCCAAAGCCCCACTGGTTCTGCGCGGAGGTGCGCGCATCGACGATCGCCTGGTGGAATGCCTGATAGGCCGCGATCGTCTGGGGATTGCCCTGCGCGCCTTCGACGACATCGCGGTTGACGTCGATCTTGTCGCGGTGCAGATGGCACAGGATCAGGTGCGGACGCAACGCAAACCGCTGTTCGAGATGGGCCGCGAACTCGCGCGCCAGTTCGATCGTGCGGGTGTCCTTCGCGAACGTGCCGTAGGTGCGATCGGGGAGCCAACCCGGCTGCAACGAACCACCGTGGCCGGCCGAGATCACGATCGGCGCATTACCGATCACGTATTCGACGAATTGGTCCTGACTCCAACGTGTATCCCCGGGCGCCACCAGCTGGGCAGTGGCCGCCGTGGCAAACAACGCAATGCACGGCACAAAACGATACGCGAGGCAGGACATCCCAGCAGCGTCCCCCACAGCCGCAGCGCGTCAAGCCCTTCCCAAACAGTGCGCAGCGGTCAATGTGGGAGGTAGCAGACCGTATTGGTAACCATCAACGTGATGAAGATCGGGCACATGACCAATGGACCAAGCTGCACGCGGCCCGTCATGGCAAAGAACTCGCGGTGGAACCACGGCAGCACGAACATCATCGGCGCGATCGCGAACAGCATGTTCACGTAGAGCCAACCATCGGTCCACAGCACCCGGCCGTTGGCCGCCAGCCAGCCATATTGCGCGACCAGGATCAGCAGCAAGCCGAGGGAATTGGCGAACATCGCGAGCAACCGGCTGCGCCACTCCGGCACCCCTTCGTGGCGCATGCCGCAACAGGCCCGCAGCGAGTTCTGCAGGAAGAAGGGAAAGAACGCCGGCGCATACATCGCCACCAGCGGCAGGATGCGGGCGTCGAAGCTGCGACCGCCGAGGAACAGGAAGCGCTGGTCGACGTGCCAGAACCAGTACACAAAGGCCAGCTGGCCGAAGAAGCCGACGTAGAGCACGGTCGCCAACGCCACGGTCCGCACCCATTGGCCGCTGCCGAGCCGCCAGCCGGCGATCGGGCCGCGGGCCCCCGCGAGCCGGCGGCCGAGCCAGAACAGCCCGAACCCGACGACGCCGTTGAGCAAGGCCCACAGCATCACCGCGTTGTTCATGCGCTGCGGGAAGAACCAGGTCTGCTCGCGATTGGCCGCCGCTGCAAACCACTGCTGCGACCACTCGGTGGCCGGGATGTAGGTGACGCACGCGATCGTGGCGCCGACCACGAGCAGCGCCCAGAAACTGCGCCCGCGCGCGCTGCGCGGCGATGGCGGGGGCACTTCCTGCACCAGCGGTCGGAACGCCGCGGCACCGCCGAGCAGGCCGCGGGCCGCCAATGGCAGCATCACGAACGCCGCGAGCAGGCAGAGGAACGTCGCCAGTTCCTTCCACCACCACACCTGGTCGGAGGTTGCAAGCCCATGTTGCAGGCCGAGCACCTTGTCGAAGAAGCCCAACTGGTTGGCAATCGCCTCGCGGCTGTAGGGCTGCAGCGGATGCAGTTCGGCTTCGTTCCAGACCACGCGAGCCCCGCGCGCCGCCACGTCCCCGTACCATCGCCCCAGCTCCACCTCCTCTCTGGCGGCAAACTCCGCGCCGCGGGCCGTATTCACCATTCGCAGCGCTTCCGGCGCGCGCCGCAGATCGCCGTGGCCGAGTTCGTTGCGGTAGGCGCCTTCGTCGTAGAGGGCATAACTGAGACCGACGTTGGAACGCACCTCGCGCAGGTTCTTGTCGGTGAAGCACAGCAGGTAGCCCGACACGAACACCGAATGCAGCACACTGGGGCGGTCGGCGCGGCGCGCTTCCCGCCCAAACCGGGAAGCGGCGAGCAGCACCGCGTTGCCGCCGGCCGAGTGGCCCGTGGCGACGATGCGCGACTTGTCGATGTAGTCGAGCAGGTCCGTGCGGGCCACGAACTCAAGCACCGCGAACAGGCCGTAGCCCTCGTCGGTGGCCGCCCGGCTGCTGCCCGAAGCGCTCGAGTTGCCCTGCGCGTAGGGATCGATCACCATCGCCACGACGCCGCGGCGCGCGAGTTCGATGGCGATATTCTGCAGCGCTTCCTTGGAGCGTTGGAATCCCGGCACCACGATGGCCAACGGTGCGGGGCTCGCGGCGGTGGCCGAGCGCGGCCGGAACAGGTCCGCCGCGATCCATTGGCCACCCTGGGCCGGCAGCCGCAGCGCCGCAACCTGGATGCGCCCCGCATCCGTCATCACCCTGTGGGCGAACCACGGGGCCAACAACCATGCCAGCACAGCACCGACGAGCAGCCACCTACGCCGAACGGTCTGGTTCATGGTGCGCGGAACATACGCCGCGAGCCGGCTGGCGCCGCTGCGAGTTGCGTACGGATGAACGCAACCAACTGTAACAAAGTGTCTCGCCCAGCCGCCAATGGCGCGCCAATCCTGTAAGCCATTCCCAACCTCAATAGCCTAGGACCATGAACCGAAACCACCTCACAGCGCTCGCCGCTGCCATCGCCCTTTCCACCAGCGCGACGGCCCAGAATCTCTCCACCCTGTTCATCAGCAATGCCGGCTCGTCGAGCTTCCACCCGCTGTCTTCGGTCTCATTTGACGTGACCGTGACCAATACGGCCGGTCTCGCCCTGTCGACGATCCAGGTCAACACACCCTACGTCGGCATCCCGGCCACACTCGAGGTCTACACGACCGACCTCGGCGTCGGCTACCTCGCCAACCTCCAGAACCCGCCCGCCGGCACCTGGAAGCTGCGCGCCAAGGGCAACTTCAGCACCGGCGGCTCCGACTCGCCGGTCACGGTCACGCTCGACAAGCTGGTGCACCTCGAACCCGGCACGATGGGCATGCTGCTCGTGCACCGCGGTTGTGGCATCCGCTACACCAACCCCGGCACCAGCGGCACGCCGCTGATCTACACCAACGCCGATTTGACGCTGAGCATGGGCTCGGCCCAATCGACCGCGCTGGTCAGCACGCCCAACACCCCGCGCATCGCCAACGTCGACATGCAGTATTCGGTGCCGGCCGACCTCGTCGACTTCACCGTCGACGTGACCTCCGGCGCCTCGCCGCTCACCGTCAACTTCCAGCAGCGCGCGGCGATGACTTCCGCTCCCGCCGCGGCCTACGAATGGGACTTCGAGAACGACGGCATCGTCGACGCGACCGGGCCGAACCCGACCTGGATCTACCCGACGTGCGGCACCTTCTCGCCGAAGTTGCGCGTGCTGACCACGGCGGGCAACTTCGAATACACCTGGACCGACCTCATCACCGCGGATCCGCTCGTGGCGGACTTCACGGCCAGCGCCAACCTGGTGCCGCCGCAGACGTCCGTGCAGTTCACCGACACCAGCGTCGGCGCTGCGGGCTGGCTGTGGGACTTCGAGAACGACGGCATCGTCGATAGCACGCTGCAGAACCCTTCGTTCACGTTCGGCGCGGGCAGCTACGACGTCAAGCTGACGGTCACCAACGGCTGCGGCCTCACCAGCAAGACGATGCGCATCGACGCCGTCACCGACACGTGGTCGCTGCCATACAACGCAAGCACCAACTTGACCGCCAAGCAGGCCCTGGCATTCTTCGACCTCGGCATCGCCGCCAATGACGCGTTGATCCTGACCGGTCTCGACGTGAATACGATCGTGCACATCGGCCAACCTTGCCCGGTCAAGGTCTGGCTCACCGATGGCACGGCCGCCGGCAAGCAGACGAACCAGGCGCTGTGGCGCGAAGTCGCGAGCGGCAACGGCATCTCGGCCGCCGGCAACGCCGCGACGCGCATCACCCTCGATCGCCCGATCCTGCTGCTGCCTGGCCGCAGTTACGGCATGGCCGTGCAGTATCTCGACGCACAGGTCCACTACGTGACCCCGCTCGTGCCGGTCACGTCCGGCCCGGACTTCGTGTTCACGCCAATCGGCATCACGACGGCGACCAACCCGTTCTCGCTGACCAACACGACTCGCCAGTTCGTCGGTGGCTTCTACTACACGAAGGCGAGCGCGTGGCCGATCGGCTCGATCACGACGTTCGCGCAGGGCTGCGCCGGCTCGCTCGGCGTGCCGACGCTGCAACCCGCGGGCTCGTCGCGGCCACAACTTGGCACGAGCTTCACGATCAACCTGGACAACGCCGCGCTCGGCGGTGCCGTCGTGATGTTCGGCTTCAGCAACACGATGTCGGCCTTCGGCCCGCTGCCGCTCGACCTCGGCTTCTACGGCGCGCCTGGCTGCAGCGCGTATGTCAGCACCGACGCGACGACGTTCCGGTTCTCGGGCCAACCGCTGATCCCGATCGTTGCCACGCTGCCGAACGACCCGGCATTGGCCGGCATCCGCTACTACATGCAAGCGCTGACGATTGACCCGACCGCCAACGCGCTCGGCAGCGTGATGTCCGACGCCCTGGCTCTCTGCACGGGCGTCTACTGATGCACGCACCGCGCGCGACGCGGCTGCCGTGGTGGCCGCAACGCGGCTGGCACGCGCTGGCCGCCGCCGCGGCGCTCTGGATGGCTGGGCTGCCGGCGCAAGGCGCGCCGGCAGTGGCAGCCACGCCAGCCGCAGCCGCCGCAGTTCCTTCGGCAATCGAACTGGAAGGGGAAGCCGGCGAAGAATGCTCGGTCGGCGTCGCCCACGGCAAGGCCACCGTCGACGGCCGCCCGCTGCTGTGGAAGAACCGCGACGCGCAGAAGCGCGACAACGTGGTCACCGCGTTCCACGACGGGCGCGTTCCGTATGTGGGCATCTGCGACGCCGGCGGCACGTCTGGTGTCTGGGGCGGTGCCAACGCAGCTGGGTTCTGCATCATGAACTCGGTGTCGCGCGACCTGCCACAAGGCAGCAAGAAGGGCCCCGGCAACGGCGGCTTCATGAAGCTCGCGCTGATGCGGTGCACCACGGTCGAAGAGTTCGAGACGCTGCTGAAGGAGACCAACGAGTCTGGGCGCACGACGCGCGCCAATTTCGGCGTCATCGATGCTCACGGCGGTGCGGCGTTCTTCGAAACCTCGCACCGCGAATACCACCGCTTCGATGCCGAGAAGTCACCAAACGGCATCCTGGTGCGCACCAACTTCGCCACCACCGCGGAGGGCAAGGGCGGCCGCGAACGCTTCGCGCGAGCCTCCACGCTGTGCAAGGCCATTCCGCGCGGCAAACTCGATCACGCGTTCCTTCTGCAGCAGTTCTGCCGCGACCTGCAACCACCGAAGTCCGCCGCGGACGGTGGCGACGATCGCCAGGACGTGCGCGAGACGCTGCATCGACAGACCACCGTGGCCGCCATGGTGTTTCACGGCTGCAAACCCGGCGAAAGCACCGCCGGCACGACGATGTGGGCCGTGGTTGGCCAACCCCTGTTTGCACCAGCAGTGCCGTGTTTTCCCGTGCTCGACCAGGTCTCGCCCCTGTTGGCCGGCGACCCGAAAAGCCGCCTCTGCAACCTCGCGCTGGACCTGCAGGGAGCGTTCTACGAGGTCCCGCCCGCCAACACAGGCGATGAATCCAAGCTCGAAGCCGATGTCGCCGGCGCGATCCGGTGGCTGCGGCGCACAGGCCTCGACGACGTGAAACGGGCTGTGCTGGCCGCCGAGCAAGCACAGTTTGCCGTGGTGCAGAAGGAACTCGAGCACTGGCGCTCGTCGAAGGAGCTGCCGAAAGAAGGCTCGGCGGCGCTGCTCGCGTTGCACCAGCAGTCGGCGCAAGCTGCCGAAGCACTGCTGCAGAAGCTCGTCGGCGAAGTTGCCGCAGTGAGTCGCTGAGCTACCAGCGCAGTCAGCGCGGCTGGGCTTCGACCTTGGCCGGCGCGATATCGAGCGTCCAACCGATCGCGCGGGCCACGAGCACTTCGAGTTCGCGGTGCGATTCGGGGTGCGGGCTGATGACCATGACGCGCCCCTTGCCAAACGTATCGGCGACGATCGCTGGCGTTCCAACCATCGCCTCGTGCACGACACCCTTCTTGTCCTTGGCAGCACTGGCGAACTCCGCCAGCACGATCGGCTTGCTGCGCGCACCCGCCCGTTTGGACTGGCTCAGCACGTCCGGGTAGACGGGGCCGTTGTTGTAGCGGGTCTTGATGCTCGCAAACTCCTTGCCGAGCACTTGCTTGCCGGCGTCGGTCAAGGCGAGCTCCAGCGTCGCCGACCCCTTCGCCCATGGTTGCGTGTGCTGCCACGGCAGCAGCGCCGCGTAGGTCTTCAGCCCCGCGCCAGCGAGGTAAGCGCCAGCGCAGATGCCAACGTAACCACCACCGCCGTCGACAAACTCGCGAACTGCCGCGACCCCAGTCGGCTGCAGGGCCTTGGCAATGCCGCCGCCCGACCCACCAGGGAAGACGACTGCCGCCAGACCACGCAGGCCGCCATCGCGAATGTCCTCAGGGCACACGGCGAGAATGCGATGGCCGAGGGTCGTCGCATCGACGACGCGTTCGATATTCTCACAGCCACTGCCACCAACACCTTCGGCGTCGTACAGCCCGACCGTCGGCCCCTTCGGAAACCCGGCCGGCCACGGCGAACTTGGTCCAGTGCGAGTTGCGGCGAGCATGCCAAGGTCCTGCAACGCTGCCGTGACGACCTTGCGCACGTGGCGGAACTGCCGCGCCTTCGATAGCCCGGTCTTCGGCTGCACAAACTCGATGCGCAGGTGCAGTGGCGTCGGCTGGTCGCCGCTGGCCGCCGGCAGGGCCGCAACATCGCCAATCGCGCCGAACTCACCTTCGCCAGCAAGCGCCTGGTCCAGCCAGCGCTGCGCGCGCGCCGGGTCCGTGCTGGCCACCACCGCCGCCGCAAAACCCTTCTTCTGGTCCTTGGCTGGCTCGACCCAGACGACTTCGAACAGCACCTCACACGCGCTCGGCGCTGCGTCCGGCCCGCGCACCTGCAGTTCGCCCTTGCCAACGCGAAGGGCCTGCAGTTGTTCGTCGAGGCCGATCACCGCGGCGCGTTCGGTGCGCTTGACCTGCACGCAGACAGTCTGGGCAGCGGCCGCGGGGGCCAGCACGAGGCTGGCGCAGAACGGCAGGAAGAATCGCAGGGTCGCCATCCCCAGAATCTAGTCGTGAACGAAGCCCGGGGTAGGCGGGGTCGCGTCAGAAGCTCGTACCAGCCACCAGACGCTGCGGCAGCCGCGGCTCAGCGGTATTCAAACTGTGCAGTCGCCACACAATCGGCGTCGGTCCGCAGACGCACCCAATACGCGGACCACGCGCGCCGGAAGTTGAAGGTCTCCGCCTTGCCGCCTGGCACTTCGAAGCGGCGCACCACCGTCCACTGCCCATCGCCGCACAAGTCAGCCTCCAGCGTGAACACCACCGCCGTAGCGGCGTCATGCCGCAGCAACAGCTGCTTCCGGTCGTAGCCGGTCATCAGGTATGGATCGCTAGGCTCGTCCTTGCTCACCCGCGAACCGAGCCACGGGCCGCCAACCCCGCGCACCTTGCCGAGCTGCCACAGTTCGTCGACGACGCCAAGCCAGACCGCCGCCTGCCCATCGGCCGAACGCACGAGGCGTTCGTTGTTCGCGACCTGCGGGTTCACGCCGGTCATCACCAACAGTCCGCGCCACGAGCAGAAATCGTGGATCGCAAAGCCGTGCGAAGCGATCGGGCGCACCTTGGCGAAACCGCCAGCGTTCTCAGCGGGCAACTCGAAGAACGTGCCATGAGCGGCAAACAAATCGCGCTCGGTCGCCACTTCGCGGCAAACCCGAGTCGCCGCAAACGGCCGCATGGCATCCGCCGTCGGCAGCGCGCGCGGCAAGCGCCAACGGCGCCCGGCGTCGTCCACGAACAGCACCGAAGCCGCATCCGCATCGAGCACCCCCACCGGCACCGCCGCGTGCGCCCGAGTGTGAGCCGCCAGTTCGGCATCGGCACTGGGCCGCAGGATCAGGTCGCCGCCGAGTTCGTACCCGCCGAGAAGGACCCTGCCCGCGCCACGCGCCTCGGGAGCATCGGCAGCGACCCGCACCGGGGCCACCGCCAACGTCAGCTCGCGATCGCTGCGCGCACGCACCAGCCCGCCGAGCCCCTCCTGCCCGCCTGCCATGGCCAATCCGGCAAACTGCGGCCCCGAAGCCTGCTCACGATCGTCGTCGCCTGCCAGATGGGCGTAGGCGACCGCACCCTGCAGTGGCGCCTCGGTGCGCAGACGGATCCACAGCGCGGCGAAGTCCAACTCCAGCCATTGGTGACCACGCGGCGGCAGTTCGATCGAACGCGCCACGACCCACTTGCCGTCACCCGCGACATCCGCCTCGATCGTGATCGTCACCGGCTGGTCGCCGCGATGGGCAAGGTGCAACCCGCGCTGCGCGAAGTCCAGCACGAGCCCGCGCGACGCAAAGCTGTTGACGAGGAACGGCTCCGTCACCGTGCCGGCGGCGACGTCTTCATGCACCCAAAGCCCACCAACAGCGCGGATCGGTCCAAAGCTAGAAAGCCTGGCGGGATCGACAAACCAGAGGTTGCTCTGCGAACGCGGGGCGGCGATCTCGCCTTTGGCGCGGCGCTTGTTGAGGAACTCCGACTTCGCGGTGTCGTCACAACCAAACACGACGCGATCCCCCCACCGCGTGAAGTCGCCGATCACCTTGAGGTAGGCAGACTGCGCCGCAATGCCCCCGGTCCGTGCCGTGCCAAAGTCGCGGGGAAAGCGCCAGAACAGGCCGTGCATCGTCATCAGCAAGTAGTGCTCACCGATATCGCGAATGCGCGGCCACTCGGTATTCCAACCGTGCGCGCCGTCATAACTGTGGGAGCCCTTCGGCAGCCGGAACATTTGCCACTGCCCGCCGTCGAGCACCTGCAGGATGAGCGAACGATGGTCCCAACCAATCGACCAGATGGGGTCAGTCGCCGCATTGGGGTTGCCGTGAATGCCGCCCGGTCCGGTCACCTCGGTGAACTGGTTGCGGCGCACCACGGTCCACGCGGCGGCCTTGCCGTTCCATTCCGCGAGCACACCCGAGGCCGTCGTCGGTTCGCGCAATGCGGCCGCCCCATGTTCGCCGTTGTTCGCGTAGATGAGCCGACCTTGCCCCGAATAGAGCCCTTTGCCGTGGTACCCCGGCAATTCCGCATGGCGCCCTTCCTTGCGCTGCTCGTCGGCCCACCGCTCGGTCACCTCGAGAGTCCGCACATCGATCTCGTACACTCCTTCTTCCATCGTCGCGAGATACACCTTGCCCGCCGGATCCAACAGATGACGCGCCAGCCCCGTCGGCCGCCCGAACATGCGCGAATACGGAATCACTCGCACGTTGCGGTCCCGATCAACAACATAAGGCCCGACAAACAACTGCTGCGACTCGTCGTGGATCAACCGGTTGGCCGGTGTGCCGCCGATACTCTCAGGCCGCACGATTTGCCGTAGGTCGGGCGTGATCTCATACAGCTTGTCACTACTGCCCTTCGGCGCATGCGGCGCGTAGGTCACCACCCAGAGGCGATCCGCCCACGGCACGACGGCGCCTGTGCCACATTCTCCCTCGTCGTTGCTCATGACGAGATGGGGATACACACCGGCGATCTGGCGCGGCTCCTGGGCAAGGGCAATGGGGCCAGCAAACAGCAGGAACGTGGTCGCGCGGGCGAATCGAGAGTTCTTCACGGCGCTGCTCACCGTAGCCGTTGCCGCGTCGTCCAACAGCCCGAAGTAGGCCCGATCAGTGCCTGGTGACCTCGGAGACGCGCTTGCCGCGCTGGTTCTCACTCACGACCTTGCCATCCGGCGACAACTCGACCCAACTGTCGGCCGTGCCCACCAGCGTATTGCCGTTCGGCAGGCGGTCGACGTCATTGGGCTGCTTGGCCTTCGCTTCCCAGACCGTCTCGCCCTTCGCGTTCACCTCCCGCACCAGATTCGCCCCGTAGAGAGCAATCAGGGTATTTCCATTCAGCAGACGATCGGCGTCGAAGACCCCTTCGAGCTCTTCGAGCTTCCAGACCACCTCGCCGTTGCGATCCACCTCAACTACGAGACTCGGATACATCACGACCAGCGTGCGACCGTTGGCAAGCCGCTCCACGTCGTACGGGTGCATGCCCTGCGGCGCTTGCCATTCCCAGACCTTTGCGCCCTTCGCATCGACCTCGATCACACGCTGGCCGTAGGTATCGGTGATCAACGTATTGCCACCGACCAACCGGTCCGCCTCCAGCGGCATTTTCAATTGATCGAACGTCCACACGACCTTGCCCTTCGCGTCCACTTCGAAGACTTTGTTGCCGATGTAATCGGTAACCAACAAATGGTCGTCAGGCAACAGATCAAAATCCCAGGCCTGCGGGCCCTCGAACAGCACACGCTCACTGCCATCGGCAGCGATCTGGACGATGCGTTTACCATCGTATTCACACAGTGTCAAAGCACCGGTTGTTCCCACGCGCAATGCCGTCAACTTGGCCATGTAGGCAATCGCCGGATCGGGTGACCCATTCGCCGTGACGAGTTGCGGCATCGCTGCGGCGGCAACCGGGCCGAGCGCACACAGCACGTCACACACGACCTGCACGACCTCGGGGCGCGGGTCCTTGAGCTTCGCCGCGAGTGACGGCACCGCCGCGGCGCCAAGTGCCAGCAACTCCTCCACGGCCGCAACGCGGCGCTCGGCGAGCTCGAGCTGGTTGACCAGCGCCCGGGCCCGCTTCTCGGCTGGTGGCACGGGCTTGCCTTGGGCCGCGATCACGCCGACCAGCAGCAGCGAGGCAACCGAGGCAATCGACGACTGGCACGGGATTCGCATTCGGGCAATCACCTTCGTGGTAGGGGTCGAGCGGGAGGATAACCGAACTGCCAGGGCGAAGCAGCGCCTCGCAGCAGCCCCCCATCACAGAATCCTGACAACTGCGTGAGCCAGTCGCGACACAGATCGCGTGTGGATTGCCGCTTCGGCCGTCCCTAGCGCTAGCGCACACCGGCAAGCGCCTGCACGACGCGCGGATCCGCCAGCAGCGGTTGCAGCGCCGGCATGGCTTGCAGGGACTTCGTGTCGCGATAACCGACCGCCAGCGCAGCGAGCAGGCGCTCACAACCAACGTCCAGGTCGGTCGCTGCCTCGGCCGTGCCAGGCGCGCCGAGCGCACAACCTGCCGCGAGGTCGGCGGCGGCAACCAGCTCGTTCGCCTTGCCTCGGAACCGCTCGGCCATGCGCTCGCCGAGCTCGCGCGCCGCCGCGATGTCGGATACGCGCAACAGCGCTTTGCCCTGGCCATGCATCGCGCGGGCCAGTCGTTCGCGATTGCGATCACTGGGCCGGCCTTCATAGGAAGCACTGTAACCCTCGACCACACCGGCCCAGGCCTCGGCCGCAGCCCGCCAATCGCCACTTTCCTGCTCGAGTTCGGCGAGAATCAGCAACGTGCCGGCGCGCATCACCAACACCATGCGATCCGCCTTGTCCTGAGCGCGCTCCTTTGCCAACGACGCCTGCAAAACCGTGCGTGCATGCTGCAGCAGGTCGCTGCGCCGCGGATCCGTTGCCGGCAAGGTCTGGCACGTTTCCAGCAGTCCTCGCCCTGCGAAGTCCCGACCGATCCAGTCATTGTCATCGTGGCCGAGCGTCAGGAACAACTCGGTCGCGCCGGCAACATCTCCAGTGAGTCCACGCACGCGCGCCAAGGCCGTACGGATGTTGCGTTCCTTGACGCGCCAATCGTCAGGCCGCGAATGACGCCCCTTGAGCGCGTGGATCGCCGTGAATGCCATCTCGTACACGGGCCGCGCCTCCTCAATGCGCCGCTGTCGCAACAGTAGGTCGGCGCGCAACACCTGGAGGTTCAGACTCGGCTCCTTGAACTCGACATCGTCCTCGTCGCGAACCATCGAATCGAGCAACGCCGCGGCCGCCTCGTAGTCCGCAATCGCCGCATCAAGCTCGCCTAGTTGCGTACGATGCATGGCACGGCAATGCAGTGCCAACGATTCAATACGGCGCGTCTGGTGGGCTTCGCGAAGCTCCGCGGGCAACTCCGCCAGGATTGCGAGGCCACGCGCGTAGTCCGCGCTGACTCGTACGAGGTCCACTTCGCCGCCCATGCCCTGATAGAACATCGCGGCGTAGGCGCCGTGAACCAGCGCGTAGGCGAGCTGGTAACGGCGATTGGGGCTACCGTCCTTGGCCACCATTACCTCGGCGGCTGCGATGCAGGCAGCGTAATCGCGACTCGCCGCCTCATTCTGCCCCATCCGGTTCCTGGTGATGAACAGGAACGTTCGCAGCTGCACGAGTTGCACGTGGTAGGTCACGACGTCGGGATGCTCCCGCACGAGATCGTCGACGATCTGCAGCGCGCGCTCGATGATCACCACCGCTTCTTCACGCTGCTCGAAGTTGAACATCAAGTCGGCAACTCGCTGCAGCACGGCGAGAAAGCGGCGCTGCTGCAAGCGGGGAGCCGTGCGCGGCAGGAGAGTCTCGAGATCGCGCGCAACCGCACTGATCTGTTGGCGAGCCGCCGCGGGTTCGCCCTGGGCAGTCAACATCGCGGCATACTCGCAGCCGACGGTTAGCGCTTGCGCCAGATAGTCCGGAGCGACCGTCGTTGCCTGGGTCCGCCACGGCGCGGCGAGAGCGTCGGCTTCCCGATACAGCTCCCGCGCCCGAGGCCGGTCAAACCGCCGCGCGTACTGACCTTCTGCCAGCAGTGCTTCCAGCAACAGACTCCGCAGGTCGTCCGCCACCGCACCCTGCTGTTCTGGAACATCCCGCCAAAGGCGCCGCAGCCGCGTTATCGCATCGGCGACGAGTGGCGCGGTCGCTTCGATCTCGCCATTGGCCCTCAACGCATTGGTGAGAGAAAGCGCAACCAAGGCCAGCCCGCGTTCGTGGGATTGTTCGTCGATCTCGCCCGGGGGAAACGCCTGCAACCGCTGCTGGGCCCCGCGCAGATTGGCGATGGCCGCAGCGGTGCTGCCGAGCTGCGACTGCAGGCGACCGACGCGCCGCTGCGCGTCCGCAACATGCCAGCGCGACCGCGCGTCGCCCGTCGCGTCGATGTCCTCGATCTCGTGGAACAGCACCAGCGCCTTCTCCATCAACTGGCGCCGCACCGGCTCCATATGCGGCAGGTCAAGCAACGGATCATCGCCCAGCGACAGCAGTTCCTTGGTCGCCGCGAGGGCGCGCTCGAGGTTCTTCTCGGCGCGCGCGGCCTGCTGCACGGCAATGCGCTCACTCGCCTCGGCGGTGCGCCAGAACACCAGACTGACCACGAGTCCAGCAACCAACGCGATCGCGACCGCCGCCCCGGCGCCGACCTGGAGGCGATTGCGACGCAGGAACTTGCCCAGGCGATACCGCGTGGTTTCCGGGCCCGCGAGCACCGGTTCGTTGCGCAGGTGGCGCAACAGGTCGGCGGCGAGGTCGGCAGGCATGCCGTAGCGGCGTTCCCGATCGCGCGCGATGGCCTTCAACACGATCCAATCGAGATCGCCCCGCAAACGCCTTTGCAGCGAAGAAAGGTCCGTGGCCCGCCGATCGGCGATCGACGCGCCATCGACGCCGAGGTCGGTAATGCGCGAACTCGGCGTCGGCGGATCACTCTCGTCGAGCAATCGGCGCAACTGGGCTTGATCGCCGCGGTGGGAACGGCCGGGCTGGATCGGCAGCGTGCCGGTCAACAGTTCGTAGAGAACCACACCAAGGCTGTAGACGTCGGTGCGCGTGTCGACATCCAATTCGTTGCGCGCTTGTTCGGGACTCATGTACTCGGGCGTGCCGAGCAACTGACCGGGAACGGTGACGGTGCTGCGAGCGCCGAAGCGACCGCGCACTGCCTTGGCAACACCAAAGTCGATGACCACCGGCCAAGGTTGGCCGTCGCGCGAGGTCACCAGGATATTGCTGGGTTTCAGATCGCGGTGGATCACACCCTTGTGGTGCGCATGCTGCACGGCTTCGCAGATGCGGGCGAACAGGTGCAGCCGGGCCGCCATCGGCAATTGATGTTCGTCGCAATAACGAAGCAGCGGCACGCCATCGACGTGTTCCATCACGAGGAACGGACGACCTTCGTCGGTCAAACCGGCGTCGAAGATCCGCGCCACGTGTGGATGGTCGAGCAAGGCCAGCGCTTGCCGTTCTACGGCAAACCGCGCGAGCACCTCCTGGCTGTCCATGCCGGGACGAATGTGCTTGATCGCGACGTTCCGCACCACAGGCTCGTGTTGCTCGGCGAGAAACACCGAACCCATGCCGCCGGTGCCGAGATGGCGCAGGACCCGATATGGACCAATCCACTCCGGATGGCGAGTGGGCGGGAGGAGCAAGCCTGCGTCGCGCAGTTCGCCAAAACGCGCGCGCGCCTCGGCGGCCAGCGCCGGCTGGCTCGCCAGCAACGCATCGACACCAGCATCCCCATCACGTTCGTAGACGAGGATGCACTGGGCGACGAGGTCGTCAGCACCATTCGGATCCGGAATGGCGGTCATCAGGGTTCTCGGCCTGGCTCAGGATCTTGGCCTGGTGGCAATCGACCATGGCCATAGGTGAGGCTCGACAAGCGCGCCAACGCCCGGGCGACCAGGCCGCGAATCGCCGATTCGCTTTGGTCCTTCAGACTCGCTATCTCGGCGTAGGACATGCCGGCGACGCGGGACAGCAACAGTGCTTCGCGTTGGCTTGGCGGCAGCTGCTGCATCGCTTGTTCGGCGAGCATCAGCTCTTCCTTGCCCGCGGCGACGCGCGAAGGACTTGGCGAGCCCGCCACCCCGTCGACATCCTCGTGCACCTCCTGCTGCTTGCCGGGGTCCCGCACCGGGATTTTGTAGTAGCGCGCCCGATCGAGCACCTTGCGGCGCGCCTGGAGGAACAGGTAGGCGCGGAACTGGTCCTCGCGATGGAACTCGAGCTCCGACAGATCGGCGAGCACTTCGCGGCACACGGATTGGGCGAGGTCTTCGGCCGACTCAGCCTTTGCCATCGCCCCACCGATGCGCTTCTGCAGGTAGGCCACCAGCACCGGCAGATTGCGCCCAAACAGCGTATCGTACGCGCCCCGATCCCCACGGCAGGCCGCGTTGACAGTGGATGGAAACGGGGAGTCGGGGTCCATTGGCGCAATGGCGGGCGCTAGGCGACTGGGCACATGCGCAGGAAGAGCATACTACAGCCTTGTCCACATGCCCGACCCGCCGAGAAGGTGCGCCGATGCAGGAATGGGACCGGGTTGGGAACTTGCAGGGGACAGCGAAGGAGAGGCCGTGAATGTTCGCTGCTGTCGACGATTCCGCGCCCGGGTAGATTGCGCGCCGCCCGATGAACCCCGACTTCACCAAGATCCCCTACGGCTTCGCCGAGTTCCCGAAGGCCACCCTCGACGCCTGGAACGCCGCCGCCGGCCCCACCACCCCGTGGACCGCGCCCGAGGGCTTCCAGCATCGCGCGGTGCACACCGCCGCGGATGCCGAAGTTCCGCACGCCGCCGGCTTGCCGGGCATCGCGCCGTTTCTCGGTGGCCCCTACGCGACGATGTTCGCGCAGAAGCCGTGGACCATTCGCCAGTACGCGGGCTTCTCGACGGCTGAGAAGACCAACGAGTTCTACAAGAAGGCCCTCGCCGCTGGGCAACAGGGGCTCAGCGTCGCGTTCGACCTCGCCACGCACCGCGGCTACGACAGCGA